>PLDF01000139.1 GCA_003135055.1 Bryobacterales bacterium
GGAAAAACGATATTCTGTGGCCGGCTCTCGGTGCATTTCGCACAGCCGTTCCCACCAGTTCTTTGACAATTGAATATAGATCGACCCCCACTCACCACGCGCGAGCCAATTTGGCTCGCGCTGGCCTGGGTGCCATAACACGCCCCATAACACGCCCCATAACACTGTGAATGCGACATGTTAAACCGCTTTCTGAGCCAGGCCCCCAAAACGGTTAAGCACCCCCGGCAATCGCGCAGATAGCTCGCGGCGAACCGGGCGGCGTATCGGACGGAATTTCGCGCCTCCGTCTCGAGATTCGCCCTGAGCGGTTGCGAAAGATGTCGCGTTCACATGAGTGTGAACGCTGCACGCATAAGTGCGTGCGCCACGCAGTTCCACTTACTTGGCTACCTCCGCCACGCAGCCCATGCCGGCGAAATAACTTTTATCGAAGACCGGCGGAGTGATATCGAGTTTAATCACTACCGGCTTGCCGTTGTGGTTTACCTGAGTGTCGCTCTTACCGGTCTTGAGCTTCATCTCCACTACCGAACCGCTGTGGACGTCCGCATCCTGCATGAATCTGAAAACGTCCCACAATCCGGAGTAGCCGTTGATCTCGTTCGAATATCCGTCTTTGTACTTTACCGACATATCCACGCTCTGGGAAGGCCCGGGCCAGGTATATGTTTTCGATGGATTGCCTGCGTTGAACTCGAAGGTCTGGCCGTCCAGCAGAAGCGTGATGCTTTCCTGTTCTTCCGCGAACTCGGGCTTCACGGTATAGGCGAAGCGGGGGTCGGCCGCGCCGCTAGGGTAGGCTGCGTCGGTAAAAGCCGCGGCGCGATTCATCATGGCGATAAAGGCGGGAGTAATCGTCATGCCCGTCCCTGCGATGGGGACGAATTGCGAACCTTGTTTCTGCAGGTACTTCTCCATTTTGGCATCGTCGTAGAACTTCCAAATCGCCCCTTCCTTCGGCTTGAAGACGGAGTTCACGTCCTGAAGCGTAGCGTCCGCCTTGCTGTCGGCCTTGAAGGGGAATTTGGCCATCAATGCGCGCACGGGCCCGCATAGGTCTTTGCCGGCTTTCGCGTTCAGCTCGGCCGGGCCTAGCGAGCGCACCAGTGGCTCGATGGAGGTGATGGGATCTTCCAGCAGCTTCTGCGTAGTATTTTCGACGTGCCCATCCTTATCGATATTGAACGCCTGCGCCATCTGGCGCGTTGTGGTCTTGGCTTGACTGGCGGCGGACATGACGGAGGCCGCGGCTGTGTCGCTTGGCTGGCCGGGCTGATTCGCGACGCCTTCAACGGCCGTCTGCAGCGCAATCAGCGCGTTCATGTAGCTTTGATTGGGCGCGGCGATGAACTTGTCGGTACTGCCCGGAGGAACCACGGTTTGAACCGGCTGAAAGACGCCCTTAACCGCCGGATCGTCCACGTCGGTGTTGGTGGAGGCCAGCGAGAACAATTCGAGCAGCGGCGATTGATTTCCGGAAAGCTGCGTCAGCTTCTCCGCGGCGTCCTTGAGGCTGGCGTAGCGGGCCACCGAGGCGGACTTTGCATAGGTGCGCCACTGTGACATGAAATCGCCGTAATAAAGGGCCTTGATGTCCTGAGTCAGCTTGGCCTGGTCGAAATTGCCGGAGGCGTAGTCGCCCAGTACCCAGCGCTCGCCGCTCACATAGCGATCCACGTGGGCCATGGCGTCCTTCATGTAAGCCCATCCGCCTTTGCTGAAGGCGCCCGGCACTTCGTGCGCTTCCACAACTACTTTGGCAGAGCCCGCGAACTGGCGATTGAAATTGATGGGCGGGTTGCTCTTCGTAGCTTCGGAAAGCATGAAGGCGTAGACGCTCTTGGCGCCGGCGAATTGAGAAAGGTAGCGGCGGCCCTTCTCAATGGCGGCGCTGTCGTTGTCTCTCGAGTACGGGTTCTCCGCCGCCAGCTCGTCGGCGTAAAACTCGAACTGTCTTTGCGCCAGTTGTTGGCGGTCGGTGTCGGCCGAGCGCCCATTCTGCCACCACTTCATCAGCACTGGCGCAAGGTAGGGCTTGGTGCTCTTATCGTGATTCGAGGTAGTGATCAGGTAAGACTTGAGTGCGTCGTAACTGGTTTGATATTCCGGCGGGGCCGTGGCGGGAAGACCGTTAAGGAAGGCAAGAGTATTAGTCTGCGTCTGGCCCAGCAGTAACTGCTTAAAGCGCGCGAAGTAGAGGCGGCGGGCTTCCGGATACAGGTCGTCGCCTACGAAGAGACCCCAGCGGTAACTCAGCGGCGCGCCTTCGCGGTGATAATAGGTCAGCGTTTCGACGGATTGGCGCAGCGTATCCAGCTTGCGGAGAGAATCCACGGAAGCCAGATCGGCGCCCACCGCTTCCCCCGTGCCAATGCCCTTGGCCGCGTCGCTAACCTGCGTTTCCAGACTATGGTTCTTGAAGAACGAAACCGTGAAGAAAATGGTGAACAGAAGGCAGAGCGACGCAGCTATAGCGAACAGAATTCGCCGCGCGCCGCTGGTCTTGGTGCTGGCGCCGCTCGCGCCCATGGCAGTGCGGTCGGCCAGCAGGACGCCGGTGAAGAACTGGCCGAGGAACATCCATTGCGGCACCTTGCGCGAGCCGGCCGCCACCTGCTGCGGCGCGGCTTGCAGGGGCTGGTTGGCGCCCACGCGGAAGATGCCGGTGGCGCCGGCCGGCGCTCCGTAACCGGCGGCTTGCGGCTGCGCGGCTTGCACGGGCGCGGCTTCGTTGATCACCACCGGGCGTACGCCGGTGAAATAGAAGCCGCGCAAAAACGGGCCGGTGGTCAACTGGCTGGGGCGGCAAAGATCGATGAGAAACTGTACCGCCGTCTGGCGGGTCTTGCGAAATTCCCGCGGAAATTCGTATTCGGCGGGAAGCTTGCCGGGGTCGTTCTCACGCGGCAGAAACTCGATGCGGGCCTCGGCCAGGGAGCGGAATAGGTTCTCAAAGCTGCCGCTGAGGCGGGCGGCTTCCTGCTCCGCGTAAACGCCTTCGGGGCGCGCGCCCAGCATCGGGAGGGTGACGCCGAGCACTTGCGAAGCTTCGTCGTTGCTGAAATTGCGGACATACTCGGTGAAGAACGGCAGGCGGTCCATCTTGGTGAAGAGCGCGTAGACCGGCAGATTGATGCCCAGGGATTGCGAGATTTCGCTCAGCCGGGCGCGAAGGCCATGGGCCGCGGCGGAGGCAAGCTCCAGGGCGCCCGGCTTGGTGAAGTTCTCACAATCGAAGCAGACAATGGCTGCGCGCGCCGCCTGTTCGCCCTTGCCCACCACGGAAGATTTGGGCTGAAGCTTCTGAATGAGTTTCTTCCACTTAGGCGCATCGCCCAGCAGCCTGCCGGCGGCTTCCACGAAGATAGCGCGGCGCGAGTACCAGAAATTGGCGGTGCGCGTCGAAGTTACGTTTCCCTGCTGGTAGACTTGTCCGGCGAGTAACTCCGGGTCCAGGCCGGAATGCAGCATCACGCTGGTCTTGGCGCAGCCCGGGTCGCCCAGTAACAGGTAAACGGGCAGCGTGGCGATGCGGGCGCCCTGCTCCAGCTTGGCGCCGGCAAGCTTCTTTTCAGCTTCTTGGGCGAGCTGCGATATTTCGTCGTCGCCCGGACCCGCCTGCTCGCCCGATTCGGCGGCGAGCGCCCGTTTCTTCTTCCGTCGCTGGATGAAATAGATAATCGTAAGTACGATAAGCGCTATTACAACCACGCCGATAACGATATAGAGGGGAGTCATGCGGCATGTACTCCATTACCTAAGACCACTTTGTAGACCACAAACAACAGAATCGTTAATCCCGCGCAAACGGCGGCGATGATGCCGAGCCTTCGTACCCATGGGTCGGACGAAATGCGCGCTTTTTCGGGCGGCGGCGTCCAGTGGGACGAAAGCGGGCCGAACTGGCCGCGGATGCGGTGGATTTTCTCCGCCGTCACATTGATCACCTGGCCCAGTTCGCCGCGATTCCCCGCGCTGTAGCGGCCGCAGAAGCCGAGCAGCATACAGAGATGATGCACTTCGAGGACGTCGGCGAGATCGGGCGAATCGCTGCGGCCCAGTAACTGCTGTAAGTTCTGGAAGAAGGTCTCGCCGGCGATGTGGGTTCCGAAGAGTTCCTCCTGCAACGGTTTGCGCAGCCAATCGCCGAAGATGGGGTTCTGCGAATTGAGGATGGATTCGTCCAGGAATGCGACCGCGGCGAAGGTCGCGTAGCGGACGTCGTCGGCGTTATATCCGCCGGCCAGGCCCTGACTGGCCGCGCTCTTGAGCGCTTCGCGGGTGTGGTGGCGGAAGGCCTCGGCGTCGGTGACGCCCTGGCGGCTGCCGCGCAGGCGTTCGATGGCGGTGAGGACCTCCTGAAAAATGAGCGCAAGGCTTTCGGGCCTGCGGACTGCCGAAGATGGGGTCATATACTGCCTCTAAGCTGCTGCCTCTCCGCTGCGTTAGCTCTCCAGCACGACTAAGATTTCGACTTCCGGCTCGGGAAACTCTCCCGGTACATACACGCCCACCTCGCGGGTCTTGACCATGTGGTCCCAACACGGGCCGTTGCGGCTGATTCCGAAGTATTGCGTTTCCACGCGCGCCGAGATCGCGGGCGGCGGTACGGCTAGATGGGTGAGCGCCAGGCCGGGCAACGCGCGCCTAACTAGCTCGCGCACGAACGGCGGAGTGCAAATCTTGATCAGTTGAGGCGCGCGCGCCATCAACTCCGCCTCGCCCATGGCGGCGCGGACGCCGAAGACCCATCGGGAGCGGCCCAGCGCGCGGGAATCGCCGATTGCGCCCTCGTAATAGTAGGGCTCGGTCTGTTTGAGCGGAATCGAAATGCAGTTGGTGGGAACAATGGTTTCCAGGTGCTCGCGAATGTGGCGGTCCAGCTTCTCGAAAGATTCGCTCAAGTTGCGGTGATCGTAGAGCGGCAGGTCGCGCGGGTGCGAATCGAGCGCGAACGTGCATAAGGCGCCGGCCAGCCGCGAAAGCTCCGTGAAAAGCTCCTCCGGGTGGCCACGCTTAGCGATGAGCAGGTGACGCAGCGGCGCAAGCGCCGAGTTGATCGCATGCAGCAGCCAGAAGTTGGCGATTTCGCGGGTGGAAAACTCGCCCCGCTGGCCGGCCCCGCGGCTGATGTTCACGCTCTTCTCGTCCAGGATATCGATGAGACGCTGGGCCATCGAGAGCAGCCTCGCGCTGGCGCTCACCAACATCACGGGCGGCACGAAATTGGAATCGTAGACGTAATGCCCGGAGCCGTCGCGAACCACGCGCGCGATGGGCAGCGTGAGCAGATCGCCCGCCGGCTCGGTGTCGACGATCAGGCGCAGGTTCTTACGGCCAAGGCGCACGGGCCGCTCGTCGGCGCCGGTGTTTTCGTCGTGGAGCACGCGCGATTCCGCCAGATAACGCGCGGAGGCGTTGCCGTTCGCGGCGTTCCCTTCCAGGGCGCAATTGAAGCCGTTGGGCTTGCGCGGGGGAATCGCCAGCATCACCTCGATACCATCCCGGGTAGGCGGAAAAAGATCGGCGATGGCGCGCGCTGGCGGCAACTCGTCGCTCTCCGGCATGTTGAACGGAAGACCGTCGGGAAATACCCCGCGCGCGTGGATCAGCGAGACGGTCCCGTTCTCCAGGGCATTGGCGTCCAGATCCACTCCGGCCAAGCCGTAGGCCGAGAACCACAGCGAGGATGTTGCGAACTGGATGGAGTCTTCGAAGTAACGGCTCTGCACCTGAAAATGGTGCGGCCCCAGATACATTCCCTCCGACCAGACCACGCGCGAAAGCAGCTTCATAGGCCCGTGCGCATACTGTATCATAGGCGCCCCCCGGCGGCGCCCATTTCGCGCCGGGCGCGGTACCATGTGGAAGGCGGGAACGACAATGGACTTTTATCGGAAATACGAACTGATCGATCCGCTTTCGGGGGAAGGCACCAGGAGCTTCCGCGCACGCCAGATCGCGACCGGCCGCGAGGTGATGGTGCATTTGTTGACCGGCGGCGGGACGCCCGTAAACGATGCCCTGCTGACGCGGCTGCGCACGCTGCCCGAGGGCTCGCTGCGCAAGTTGATCGAAGTGGGGGATAACGACGGCACCACGTTCGTGGTCACCGAGGCGCCGCCGTTCCTGCATCTGGCGGAGTGGCTGGCGGAGCAGGAAGGCGCAGCGCATTCGGCCGATACCTTGCAATATACGCGCGCCGGAACGTGGAGGATTCCAACGGCCCCGGCCGATCCCCCGCCCGCCGCCGCGCCGGCTGTGCCGTCCCCGGCTCCAGCCGGCGGACCGGGCGAATTCACACGAATGTTCCAGCAAGGCGGCGCCCCCGCTCCGCCAACCGGGGGACCGGAACCAGGCGAATTTACCCGGCTATTTCAAGCGTCCCAAGCTCCACCGGCGCCTGCGGCGCCTCCCGAAACCCGCCCGCGGCAGGAATCGCCGGACATGTCGGCGACGCAGACTATGCGGATACCGCTTCCGCGGAGCGTGCCGGCCGTTCCGGCGCCGGCGCCGCCTCCGACCGCTCCATCAGGGGCGGGGGAGTTTACGCGCATGTTCCAGTCTGCGGGGACCGCGAATCCGCTGGCCGAAGGCCCGCCCCCACAGCAGACGCCGGCTAAACCGGCTCCATTACCGGCAGCGCCATCGGCTGCGCCGCAAGCCGGCGAATTCGCGCGCCTGTTTGACAGGACGGCGACAACTCCGGCGCCGGAGCCTCCACCCCCGCAGGCGCCGCCCAAACCGGCTCCATCGCCGGCCGTGGCCCCCGCGGCTGCGCAAGCCGGGGAATTCACCCGCCTGTTTGCGAAGCCGTCGGCACCTCCGGCGCCGGAGCCTACGCCCACCGCGCCCCCCAAACCGGCTCCATCGCCGGCCGTGGCCCCTGCGGCGCCGCAGGCCGGGGAATTCACGCGCCTGTTTGCGAGGACGCCGGCAACTCCGGGGCCGGAGGCTCCGCCTCCGGCCCCGCCCCAACCGGCAGCAGCGCCTGTAGCGGCGCAAGGCGGGGAATTTGCGCGCCTGTTTGAGAAGCCACCGGCAACTGCGGCGACGGAACCTCCGCCCCCGGCTCCATCGCCGACAGCGGTGCCTGCGGCTGCGCAAGCCGGGGAATTCACGCGCATGTTTGAGAATCCGCCCCCGGCTCCGGCGCCGGAACCTCTCACGGCGCCGCCGCCGAGACCCAGCGGACCGGGCGAGTTCACGCGGGTATTCCAATCGCCGCTGCCGAGCGCGCCCGCACCAGGGGATTGGCCCGCTCCGCCCCCGAAGCCTGCGCAGGGCGGCGAATTCACACGTATGTTTCAAGCGGCGCCGCCACCGCCGGAGCCCCCGGCGCAGCCTCAGCAACCTTCGAGCGGCGGCGAGTTCACGCGCATGTTCAATGCGGGACGGCCCAGCGCCGCGCCGGGTCCGCAGTTTCCTTCCCCGACGGCATTTCCACCCGCACAGCCGCACTCCGCGCCTTCCGCGGCTCCGGCGGCTCCAGGCGAGTTTACGCAGATGTTTGGACGGCCTGGGGCGGGTGGTTCAGCGCCGGCTTCCCCGCCGCCGCAAGCTCCGATGCAGCCGGGTTACGGAAGTGGAAGCGGCGGCGCGGGCTCGGGCGCGACCGGCGCCTTTCGTATGCCCGTTCCGGCTGCCCCGCCGCCGGAAGGCGGACCACGGGGGCCAAGCGAATACACGCAGATGATGCGGGCGCCTTCGTCGGGGCCACAGACCCCACAGGCGCCGCAAGGCGCCGCCGCGCCGCCAACTCCGCAGATGCAGCTGAAGATGCCGCCGATGCAGATGCCCCAGCCGCCGCAAATGCATGTGCAGCCTCCTCAGATGCAAATGCCGCAAGTCAGCATGGCGCCGGTCAAAGCGCCGCAGATGCCCGCGGAGGTTCCGGTGAAAGCTCCGGGGCCGAACATGCTGTTGATCGTAATCTTCTGCCTGCTGGCGTTTCTGGTGGGAGCCCTGCTCATGGTGCTGCTGTTGAAGAAGTAGCAGTGGGGTGGGCCCATGGCCGTAGGTATGTTGCACAAAGGGTCCTGGCTTGGCCCCGCCGACGGCTGAATCTGCGGAGATGGCGTGGGCGGGCCCGTAATCAGTGCTTGAGGTGGAGTTGCGGCCGGCGTCTCGGGCGGTCTCGCGGCCGTGGGAATTGCCGGAGGCGGCGCAGATGGCATGCCTCTGGGTGTATGGGGCGCCAAGACCACGTCGGGTATCTGCGTCTTCTGTCCGCCAGTGACGATTACGTGGGCGTGATCCGAGGGGAAGCTATACTTCTGCGCCAGTTTCTTATTAGCGACAGTTTTCACCCAAAAGGGAAAGTCGTAAATCTTCTTCGTGGGACTAACCCAGAACGAATAGCTGCCGGGCGCGAGGTTCTTAAACGAGTAGTGGCCAGTCCCGTCTGTCACCGCCTCGTGGTCATTGATAGGGTGATCCTCCACGGCGTTCGGGTCATTGAAGACGACGGCTCCTACAACAGCGCCGGGAACATATAACGGAACAACATCGGTGTGGCCCTGAGTAGTGATGTATCCCTGATTCAGAGTGACACGAACGCCTTGCACCGAATTGCCGGTTTGGTCGCGAATGTACCCCTCAAAACAACTCTCCCATTCGTCGTTTGGCCGTATGAGGGCGCGAGCCCTGTACAGATCGCAAGGCTGAGGAGAAAACCTATGAGGCAACGTTGCATCAGATGGACACCGCCGTACTGTGGTCTGCGACCTGCTTGAAGGAAGCATGCCACGAAATCGAAGTTGGAAAATGCTTGCTGGCTGCGCGGAGATGCGCGGCCGGTATCGCTGGATAGTGAATTGATTGCTGTACGATGACGGCGGCTTCGACATCCTAAGCCTTAGGTCAGCATAGATAGGTCAGCATAGGTCAGCAGGTATTTCTTGACTATCGGCTATGAAGTAATCTAAGGTAACCTTGAGACTTCCAAAGGACTCCCTGCCGAAAGGCATATCCTCGGTTGTAGAGATTGATCAAAGGGAGGGTTTTAAACGCCTCTCCTTTTGTGTTTTTGCTGTCATCCGCCAGACGCTCCGAACGAGTGGCCCGAACCTGATCAGGCGCACACGGCCCCGCGAACCGCCATGAGCGAAAAGCGGCGCGATTAATCCCTGCCGCCGCGCGAGACCGCGCCTTCGACAGCACCCGCGCCACCGACAGCGTCATATCGTCATGCTGCGGCGCCCCGGCCGCGAAATCGTCCGCCGCTTGCATGATGCGCGCGATGATTTCGGCCGGAAGCACGCCGCCGCACGCGCGCACCGTCGAGATCAGCGCATCCTCGCCCCATTCGTCGTTGGCGGCATTCTCGGCTTCGCTGAAGCCGTCGGTGAAGAATATCAGCAGATCGCCGGGTTCCAGTTGCATCTCCGCCTGCTCGTAGCGTGTCTCTCGAAACAGCCCCACCGGCGGGCCGCCAACTTCAAGCGGCATCGCATCCGCGCCGCGCAACACCACGGGCGGATTGTGGCCGCCGTTGGTATAAGCCAGCTTGCGCGTGGCCGGCTCGAACTGCGCGTAGAAAAACGTCGCATAACGATTGCTCTGCGAAGCATCGAACACCAGCCGGCTCACGTTGGCCATAAGTCCGGCGACATCCTTGCCGCGCGTAAGCGATTGGCCGCGTACCGAGGCCTGCAAGGCTCGCCATCAATAGTGCGGCAGGATGGCCTTTGCCCGAGACATCGCCGATCGCGATGCCCAGCGAACCGCCCGTGAGCGCCAGAAAATCGTAGTAGTCGCCGCCAACGCCGCGCGCGGGGCGGCAGTGGCCGGCGTATTGCAGCGCGGGCGCCTCCGGCATGGTCTGCGGAAACAGGCGCTGCTGCACTTCGCGGGCGATTTCGATCTCGCGCCTCAACAGCTCGCGCTGCGCCATTTCCGACGCGATGGCCTCGGTGAGCCTGCTGTTTTCGAGCGCCATGCCGGTCTGCGCGGCAACCGTGTGCAGCAAGTTTGTATCGCTCGCCGAGTAGGGCACTTCCGATTTCTTGGGGCCGAGACTGATGAAGCCGAGCAGCTCCTTGTTGGATGCCAGAGGCAGCAGAAGCTGAGCGTCCAGGCGTTCCAAACCGGCGCCGCCGGCGTTACCTTCCGCCATGACCACCGGCGCGCGCGAGCTGCGCAATTGAGCCACGGCCGGCGCATCGCGGTCGATGGAAAATACCATTTCATCGCCGGGGTTCTTTCGCCGAACCTCGATGTAAGGATCGCTCAACCCTTCCTGAGCACGGCCATCGATCGCAATTACGCGATCGCCCACTTGCAACCCGGCGGCGCGGGCATTATCGTGGAGCCCCACAATGGAAGGCCAAGGGCTGCCTAGCGTCACCGGCCGGGCCGGGTATCGATGCCGCATGTCGCCAATAGCGTCGATGGTATAGGTGATGCGCCCGGCCAGAGCCAGCGCAAACAGCACGAATAACACGCGGTAAGGCCGCGTAGCGTCGCGATCGGTTT
Source organism: Bryobacterales bacterium (assembly GCA_003135055.1). Lineage (GTDB taxonomy): Bacteria > Acidobacteriota > Terriglobia > Bryobacterales > Bryobacteraceae > PALSA-243. The sequence continues at coordinate 10,480 of PLDF01000139.1, forward strand.
TTGCCGGCATTATCCCGCCTGCGGCAATAGGATAATCAATTCCAGCTGCGGATGGGGAAGGTCGCTCGGGACGTAAGCCGCCAGATTGCGCGCGCGCTGAATCGCTTCCCAGGCCACGCCCGATTGGCTGATGCTGAAGTACTGATAGTTGAGCTTGATGGGAATGGCGCCGGGCGGCGCGGCCACATAGGTGAGCGCCACGCCGGGCAGCGCGTTCTTCACCAGGTGCTCGATGTGGCTGGCCGAGCAGACCTTCACTATTTGCGGCGTCCTGCCCACAATCTCCGCCTGGCTGCTTTCGGCGCTGATGGCGATATACATTTTGGTGTTCTGCAGATACTTGTCGTTATCGATCGCCGTGGCGTAGATGAACGGCTGGATGAGCTTCAGCGGCAGGGAGACGAAGTTGCTGGGCACCACGGTGTCAAGCAGCAAACGAAGCTTCTCGTCGAGCGCCGTGAAGCAAGCGCCCAGCTCGTCGTGGTCGTAAGGCGCGAACTCGCGCGGATGAATATTAGTCGAGAACGTGGTCAGCGCGCCCGCCAGAGAGAGCATGGCGGCGTAGAGCGCTTCGGGATGCCCGCCGCGAGTCTCGAACAGGTGGCGGAACGTGGGGAACGCAGTGTTGATGGTATAAAGCAGCCAGAAATTGGCGATGTCGGCGGCGGTGAAATCGGCCAGCGTCTGGTTCTTCTGCCGGCGCATGGCGGCGATAGAGCTCGACCGCGCGCTGAGGATCTCGACGATGCGCCGCGCGATCGCGACCAGGTAGTCGCTGGCATTGAAATCGAGCAGTGGCGGCACGAAGCGCGGGTCGAGCTGGAAAAGGCCGGTTGCGGTGCGGATAACGCGCGCGACGCGCAGCGTGGAATACCCATCGAGCGCCTCGCCTTCGGTCAGCAGGCGAAAATTCTTACGCGCCACCTGCACGGGCTTCTCGGAAAGGCCGGTGTTCTCGTCGCGGAACAACTCGAATTCGGCGGTATAGCGGGCGCCGCTCTGGCGCGGCGAGTTGGCCACGTTGAGGCCGCGTTCGCGATATTGCGGCACGGCCAGGTGAACGTCCAGCGTGGTCTGGTCGGGATCGAAGCAATCGCCGAGCTGCTTCAGCGGCGGGGCGCCATCGGAGTTCGGAATATCGAACAGCAAGCCGTCGGGCAGAATGCCGGACGCTGCGGCGACGACGAAGGAGCCTTCGGACAGCGCCTCCTGGCCAATCTGCAGCGAACGGAATCCCCAGGGGCGGAAGGAGAGGGTTTCGAGCTGGAAATGCAGGACGCTCTCAAGGAAGCGGTCCTGTATTTGAAGATGCTGCGGGCTCAGAAACGTGCCCTTCGTCCAGATGACCGGTTGCAGTCGCTTCATTTGCAATCAAGGTAGCAGAACATGGGCTCCAACTCCAACAGTACCGATGCCAGGCGACGGGTGAGGGATGGTCTTCAACGCGGAGGCGCGGAGAGGCGGAGGAAAACGCGGAGTTTTTCCACGGCGAGATGGTTCGCCTTGCCGATCGGTATTTCATCCGTAAGCCGGAGTTGGCCGAGGCGCTAACCAATCTCTGGACTCTTGCAGCGTCAGGCGTAGCAGCATTTCCGCCCCGGCACGGCCGCGTAACAGGTATTCTCAGAGAAGGAGCTGAAGCCATGGAAGTGCATTTCACCCCTGAAGTACAGGCGAAGCTTGAGCAGATGGCGCGAGACACCGGCCGCCGGAGCGATGAGCTAGTGGAAAACGCGGTGACAGATTTCTTTGAGGATTTCGCCTTCACGCGGGAAACGCTTGATCGCCGCTATGACGATCTGGAAAGCGGCAGGGTTAAACCCATCCCAGGCGACGAAGTATTTGCCAGGCTTCGGGCCAAGAGCGCGGCCCGCCGAGCCGAGCGTCAATGAGAGGGTATTGATGTTCACCCGGAAGCCTCAGTCGATCTCGATGCAATTTGGAATTCATAGCCGAAGACAGCCAGGATGCCGCCGATCGAATGATCGATCAAATTGAGGCGACCGTTGAGGCGCTTGTCCCGTTCCCTCATCAAGGCCACCGCCGTCCGGATCTCACCTCGCGCCCGCTACGCTTCACGAATGCGGGAATTACCTCGTAGCCTTTGCGCCCGGCAAAAAGCCTCTGTGGGTCGTCGCGGTCATGCATGGACGCCGCAGCCCTCGCGTGATGGCCGCGATTCTCAGAGGCCGAGAGTAGCCCCCGCCTGGGCTTCCTTGCGGCGCGAAGCGCAGCCGAAATTCTTAAACCCAGGCCGCCTCGCGCGGCCGAGCGGACACTACGCACGCCACATCAAGCAGATCGTCGTTAAGCCATCGGGAAAACCGCAAGCACGGTTTGAAAGGCGGTCGCTGGAAACGGGCTGGCGCTAACCGCCGATACCGCGCCATAATCTACCCATGACTACCAGCGTGAGTATGCCCGATCCGCTGCACGGGATGCTGCCCCGGCTAGCCGAAGATGAGGAATTCGACGCCGCGCGCCTGGTCTTCCGGAGTTGCGGATACGATGAGCCCGGTGTCATCGGCCGCCTCGAGATCGAGGAGATCGCCCGCTTCAAGAGCATCCGGCAAGGCCGCCGGACGGCGCTCGATATTCAGGGTCCCATCGACGTACTGATCCGCCTGTTTCTCGACGGCGAGATGGTTCAGGATGCCGCGGCGCGCGCGCTGTTGCCGGAAGGGGCTATCGATTCGCTGCTGGCGCTCAACCTGGTCGCGCTCAACCTGGTGGCGCCCGGGCCGGCCGGCTGGCTCTCCACCGTCCTGATCTATCCTGGATTCGGTCTTTTGATGACCTCCGACCGCGCGCCGGACCCGAATCTCTCGAACGCTCCGCTACCGCCGGACGCTGTTTACCCGGCCGTGATCGAGAACACCCGCGAGTTCATTGCGGCGCTGCCCGCGACCCCGTGCGAAGCCCTTTTGGATATCGGGACGGGTTCCGGAATCGCCGCGCTGCTGGCGGCTTCGCGGTATGCCCGCCACGCCTGGGGCGCCGACATCACGCCGCGCGCCGTGCATTTTGCGGAATTCAACCGGAGGTTGAACGGCATCGCCAACGCTTCGTTCGTGGAAGGCGATATGTATGCCCCCGTGGAAGGCATGACGTTCGACCGCATCGTCGCCCATCCGCCCTACGTGCCAGCCGCGAAGACGCGCCTCATCTACCGCGATGGAGGCGAGGACGGGGAGCAGATCCTGCGGCGCGCCATCGAAGGCTTGCCGCGCTTTCTCCGTCCGGGCGGAAGCTTTCGCGCGATGGCTATGGCCGCCGATTGCGAAGGCGAGACATTCGAGGAGCGCATCCGCAAATGGCTGGGCGCGAGTGAGGCCGGGTTCGACCTGGTACTGGTTTCGCATTGGCTGCGCGAGCCCGCGCAGTTCATCGCCAACACGCGCGCCCACGGAGACGTTCCCGCGGACGAGGTGCGTTACCTGGAGGAACTTTGGAAACGCCGCAAGGTGCAGTTCCTTTTTCACGGCAGAATCCTGCTGCGCCGCTTCGCGGAGGCCCGGCCGGCGGTGACGGCCCGGGTGCAAAAAGGCAGCGGGATGACGGGCGAGCACATCGAATGGCTGATCGATTGGGAGGCGCGGGCGCGCAATCCAGTCTCGCTCGAATGGCTGATGGGCCTCCGTCCGTCGATTGCGCCGCAGTGCCGTCTGGTGGTGCAGCACTCGGTGCAAGAGGGCCGCTTCGCGGCGCGGGATTTTGCGCTATCGTGCCCCAGCCCCTTCGACACCGATTGTCGCGTGGAACCATGGCTGGCTGCGCTGATTTCCGGGTGCGATGGGCACAAGACCGTTCGCGATCACCTTGAGGAAACCAGGCGGAACGGCCAACTGGCCGCGAACTACGGGGCTAAAGATTTTGCCGCAATCATAGTCGCAATGGTCTCGGCCGGGATTCTGGCAGCCAAGTAGGACAGGCCTCCCGGCCTGTCGCCGGCTTGTCGATTCCCGGCCTGTCAAGGCTAGGCATACTGGGCGGGCTTCCCGGCCTTTCGCCCCGACTAGCCGAACGATTTTATAACCCGGCGATCGCACTCCCAAACCGAGTCATAGTACTCGATTCCCACGGTGGGGGATTGTTTTCCCGGATTTCGTCTTATACTTCTTCACAGGTAAGCGGATTCGCCGCGCCGAAGTTTTTTCTGATAAAGTGATGTCCTGCTCTGGAAAGGCCGCACTTTGCAGACTAGGGTCGGCCCGGAGTTAAACGAGGAACCGATTATGGCAAGACAAAGCACACAACATAAACTGGATCGCGTCAGGTCGCCCCGTGTACAGATTACGTACGACGTCGAGATCGGAGATGCCATTGAAATCAAGGAATTGCCCTTCGTAATGGGCGTTCTAGGAGACTTCACGGGTAAGCCTGTAGACCCGCTGCCCCGCTTGAAAGACCGCAAGTTCGTCGAGGTGAATCCCGACAACTTCGATGCCGTATTGGAGAGTATGCGGCCGCATCTGGCGTATTCGGTGGAGAACAAGCTGAGCGAAGATTCCGAAGCGCCCAAACTGAAAGTGGATCTTAATTTCAAGAGTATGGACGATTTCTCACCTGAGAACGTGGCGCGCCAGGTAGGCCCGTTGCGCCAATTGCTTGAGCTGCGCGATCGCCTTACCGACCTTCGCGGCTCGATGCAGGGTAACGACAAACTCGAAGAGATGCTCCGCGACGCCGTCACCGACAAGGACAAGCTGGCCAAGCTGAAGTCCGAGATGGAAACCAAGGAGGGCAGCCATGAGTGACTTGCAAAAGGCAGCCGCGGCGCCGCAGGGCGCCGAAACCACCGAAGAGGTAAGCCTCCTCGATCAAATCGTGCAGGAAGGGCGCATGGCGCGCGACCCGGCATCTAAAGAGCGCGGCAAGAACCTGGTGAAGGAGTTCGTGACTCAGGTTCTGGAAGGCGCCATGACGGTGTCGAAAGACGCCGAGGCCATGATCAATGCGCGCATCGCGCAAATCGATCACCTGGTTTCCATCCAGCTCAGCGAAGTGCTGCACCATCCGGACTTTCAGAAGCTGGAGGGAACATGGCGCGGTCTCAAGTATCTGATGGATCAAAGCGAGACCAGCGACAAGCTGAAGATCAAGATTCTCAACACCAGCAAGAAGGATTTGCTGCGCGATCTGCAGCGTGCGTCGGAGTTCGATCAGAGCGCCCTGTTTAAGAAGGTGTACGAAGAAGAGTATGGCATCTTCGGCGGCGCGCCTTTCGCCGCGCTGGTCGGCGATTACGAATTCGGACGCGGGCCCGAGGATATCGAGCTTCTGGAGAAGGTGGCGCAAGTGGCGTCCGCGGCGCATGCGCCGTTCCTTTCCGCCGCCGGGCCGGACATGCTCAACATGGAAAGCTTCACGCAGTTGGACGCTCCGCGCGATATGGCCAAGATCTTCGACAGCAGCGAATTCGCCAAGTGGAAGAGCTTCCGCCAGAGCGAGGACTCCCGCTACGTGGGCCTGACTTTGCCGCACGTCCTGATGCGCCTGCCCTACGGTAAGGGCGGAACCCAGGTGGATGGATTCAATTACGAAGAGGGCGTCGACGGTACCGATCACAGCAAGTATCTTTGGGGCAATGCGGCCTTCGCGCTGGGGGCACGGCTTACCCAGGCATTCGCCCAGTACGGCTGGTGCGCCGCTATTCGCGGGGTGGAAGGCGGCGGCTTGGTGGAAGGGCTTCCGACCCACACTTTCACCACCGATTCGGGAGACATAGCGCTGAAATGCCCCACTGAAAGCCCCGTGACCGACCGGCGCGAAAAGGAGCTGGCGGATCTGGGATTTGTGCCCGTGGTGCACTGCAAAGGTACCGATTACGCCGCGTTCTTCAGCGTGCAATCGTGCCAGAAGCAGAAAATGTACGACAAGGAAGAGGCCAACGCCAATGCGCGCCTTTCCACGCAGTTGCCGTACATCCTGGCGATCTCCCGTTTCGCGCACTATATGAAGGCCATGATGCGCGACAAGGTCGGCAGCTTCATGTCTCGTTCAGAGTGCGAGGATTTCCTCACCCGTTGGATTTTGCAGTACGTGGTGGGGAATGACAACGTTGCAGCGGAGGTGAAGGCCCGCAAGCCGCTGCGCGACGCTAAGGTGGAGGTAGTGGAAATTCCCGGGAAGCCCGGCTGTTATCGCGCCGTTGCGTTCCTTAAGCCGCACTTCCAGTTGGATGAGCTTTCTGTGTCGTTGCGGCTGGTCGCCGATCTGCCTCAGGGCGCGAAGTAAATCCCTAACGCGGCCGGCTTCCATGTGGACGCCGGCCTCAACCGATCGAATAAAAGACAAAAAGAAAAAGGAGAAAATCACATGGCATTTGATGCGTACTTGAAGCTCGACACAATCACGGGGGAGTCGACCAGCACAGGGTATACGGGCTGCATGGAGATCTTTAATTTCAGCTTGGGCGCCGCCAACCCGGTAACCATCGGCTCGGCAAGCACCGGCGGCGGCGGCGGTAAAGCCATCCTGCAGCCGTTCAGTTTCACCAAGAAGACCGACAGTGCGAGCCCGAATCTGTATCAGTCTTGCGTTACGGGCGCCCACCTTGCCACCGGTACCGTGACGTTGCGCAAAGCGGGCGGCGGCGCCGCGTTGCCGTATTTGACCTACGGCTTCAAAGTCATCTTCATTGAATCCATCTCGTGGAGCGGAAGCACGGGTGGCGACGATTCGCCGACGGAGCATGTGTCCGCGGCCTTCGGAACGTTGACGATCGACTATCAGGCTCAGTCCAACACGGGCACGCCGGTGGGTGGAGCGATCCATGGCGGTTGGAACGTGCAGACGAACTCGTCGGCCTAGCGTCCTTGTTTGGCCAAGCCGCATCGCGCCGCCTCTGGCTCGATGCGGCTTTTGTTTTCCGATGTGGGGCAGGCAATCTTGCCTTGCAGCCGCCTTTCAGGCGGCTTTTTTCGGGGATGAGAGAACCTTAGCACCTGAAAAGCGCCGGTCGAAAGCCGGCGGCAGCCAGGATTGGCCGCCCCACACTTTTTGCGGAAGGGTCGTCAAAGTAAGTGGCGTTGGGATGCTGCGCGGGCGGTTGCCAACCGCCGCCTTCGGCGATTCCGTCGAGACTCAATGTTTAGTACGATAGCAGCCTATGGCAAGAACCGAACCGCCGGAGCCGCGCACATTAGTAAGCGGTGTCTTAGAACTTTCGCCACGGGCTGATAGGCGGCCGCAAAACGCCGCGGGGGGCCTGCAATGACAGCAACGGAACTCTATAAGGCTGGGAAGTTGAGCGAGGCCATTCAGGCCATTAGCGTGGAGGTGCGCGAACACCCCACCGACGTGCGCCGCCGCACCTTCCTTTTTGAATTGCTCTGCTTTGCCGGAGATTTCGGCCGCGCCGAAAAGCATCTCAACGTGCTCGCGGATGGCGGGCCGGACGCCGCTACCGGCGTGTTGGTCTATCGCGCCGCGTTGTTTGCCGAGAATATGCGCACCGATCTGTTCTCCCGCAAGGAATACCCCGTCGTGGCGGACGCTCCGCCGGTGAGCGGAACCTGGAACGGGCAACCCTTCGAATCCATCGAAGACGGCGACCCGCGCGTGGGGCCGCGTCTCGAAATCTACGCCTGCGGCCAATGCATGTGGCTGCCGCTCGCGCATGTGGCCAGCGTGCAGATGGAGCCGCCCAAGCGGCTGCGCGATCTGCTCTGGGCGCCGGTCATTGTGCGCACCGGCGACGCCTTCAAGGGAACCGAGCTGGGCGAAGTGCTCATGCCGGCGCTTTTCCCGCTGAGCAGCCGCCACCCCGACGATGCCGTCAAGCTCGGCCGCGCCACCGTGTGGGCCGAGGAAGAAGGCGAGCCGGTTCCATACGGACAGAAGACGATGCTGGTGGACGGCGAGGAAATGCCCATCCTGGAATTGAGGCATCTTGAGATCACCCAGCCCGAGGCTGCGCCCGAAAGCCATGCCGCTGCGGAATGATCTTCTAAACCCGATCTCGGAAGACAAGCCTTCCGGCGAGAATCTTCGCTACGCGCCCGTCTACGAAAAGATCAAGGAAGCCCGGCGTGAGGACGACGATGCGCCCCAGGGGCTTTGGCAGCGCGAGCGAAAACTCGCCGATTGGGTTCTGACCGTCAAGCTGATCGGCGAGACCCTCGCCACCAAGACCAAGGATCTGCAGTTGGCCGCATGGCTGGTCGAGGCCATGCTGAAACGCGAGGGCGTTGCCGGGCTGCGCGAAACTATCGAGCTGATTCGCGGCCTTCTGGAGAATTTCTGGGACACGCTGTACCCGGAGCTGGAGGACGGCGACGCGGAGTTTCGCGCCGCGCCTCTGCAATGGGTGGGCGACCGGTTGGAGATTCCTCTCAAGCAGAGCGGGATCACAAAATCGGGGCTGAGCTGGTTCCAGTACAAGGAATCGCGCGTTATCGGCACGGAAGAATCCGCCAATACCAATGAGAAGAAGGTTAAGCGGGCCGCCGATATCGCCGCCGGCAAGATCCCGCAGGAGGATTTCGATAAGGCCTTCGACGAGTCTCCCAAGAGCTATTACGTAAACCTGCTCGCAACCTATGATGGCGGGACGGAATCGCTCCAGGGCTTGAAGGAAGTTTGCGACCGGAAATTTGGCGATGTCTCGCCGAACTTCAGCACGCTTGAGCGGACGCTCGAAGAAGTGCGGCAGACCGTACACATCCTGCTGCAGAAGAAGCGTGAAAAGGAGCCGGACGCGCCGGTTGCCGTTGCGGTTGCCGAGCCGGAGCCGGAACCCGAGCCGGAACCCGAGCCCGCGCCCACGCCTGTGCTCGCTGCGGCGGGGACCGCCGCCGCAGCAGCTCCCTCACCCTCCCGGCGGGCTGCGCTTTCGGCCGAGCCCGTGGACCGCAACGACGCCATCGCGCGCGTTGTGGCTTGCGCCAAATACTTGCGCCAGGCGGAACCATATAATCCCGCTCCGTATCTTATGCTGCGCGGTCTGCGCTGGGGCGAGCTGCGCGCGAGCGGCGACGCCATAAACCAGACTCTGCTGGCGGCGCCATCGTCCGAAATGCGCCAGAGCTTGAAGAAGGCTTCGCTGGAATTTAACTGGACCGAGACTCTCGAGACCGTCGAGACGGCCATGGGGATGGAATGCGGCCGCGGATGGATCGACTTGCAGCGCTATGCGGTTCGCGCCTGCGACCAGCTCGGCTTCAACTATTACGCGCTGCGCATCGCGATCGTTTCCGGATTGCGGGCCATCCTGAAAGACTACCCGCAAATTCTTCAGATGACCATGATGGACGACACGCCCACCGCGAATGCGGAAACCATGGCGTGGATCAGCCAGGACGTGACGCCTCCGCCGCCACCCCCGGTGGAAGCTGCGCCGCCGCCACCGCCGCCGGAGCCGGCTTATCCGGCGTTTCAGTCTTCCAACGCTTCCCATCCGGGCGAGGAAGAGCCGCCGGACGCTTTCGAGCTGGCCATGAAGGCGGCGCGCTCGGGCCGGGCGAGCGAGGGAATCGAGTTGCTGATGCGCGAGATGACCAGCGAACGCAGCGGACGCGGGCGATTCCAGCGCAAGTCGCAACTGGCGCAGCTATGCGTCTCTTCCGGCCACCAGACTATCGCGTTTCCCATCTTGCAGGATCTGGCGGCCGAGATCGAGCGGCGTAAACTGGAGGATTGGGAGGCCCCTGAAATGGTGGCGCATCCGCTGGCGCTGCTCTATAAATGTCTGGATCGCGAGGCCGCGCCGGAAGATCGCCAGAAGCTCTATGCGTGGATCTGCCGTCTCGATCCGCTACAGGCCCTGAACGTATCGAAATAGCCTATGCCACGGTGGGAGCAGGAACAAACCGTCAGCTTGTCGTTTCTCGATCGCCTGATCGATCTCGACCCGAAGACCGCCAGCGAGGGGCCGCCTTCGCGCGCCAAATCCGTGCGCACGCTCAAAGCGTCGCTGCGTCGCGACCTCGAGTGGCTGCTGAATACGCGGCGGCGTCCCGATGCCGCCGGCAGCGAGTACCGCGAGCTGGAAAAGTCGCTGTTCAACTACGGATTGCCGGACGTCTCTTCGCTGGCGCACGATTCGTTTCACGATCGCCAGCGTCTGACGCGTAGCCTGGAGCAGACGCTGGCTATTTTCGAGCCGCGCCTCAGCCGCATTCGCGTGGTTCCGCTCGGCGAGCTTTCCGGCGTCAAGCACGTCTTGCGGTTTCAAATCGAGGCGCTGCTCGACATGGACCCGGCGCCGGAGATGATTACTTTCGATACCGTCCTGCAGCTTTCGAGCGGCGAGTATCAGGTGAGCGGAGAGCCCGGTGCGTGACGATCTGCTGCTCTATTACGAACGCGAGCTGACGTTTCTGCGGCAGATGGGCGTGGAATTCGCCGGCCGGTATCCCAAGATCGCTTCGCGCCTGATGATCGAGCCCGATAAGTGCGAAGATCCGCACGTGGAGCGCATGCTTGAGGCCTTCGCCTTTCTGGCGGCGCGCGTTCACCTCAAGATCGACGACGAGTTTCCGGAGATCACCGAGGCGGTGCTGAGCATCCTCTATCCGCACTACATGCGGCCCATTCCGTCCATGTCGGTGGCGGAGTTCCACGTGGATTCGACGCAAGTGACGCCGGATACCGGTCTGAAGGTGGATCGCGGAGCGTTGCTGCGCTCGCGCCCTTTACAGGGCGTGCCCTGCAAGTTCCGCACCTGCTACGACGTGACTTTTTGGCCGCTATCGGTCGCCGAAGCGGAATGGACCACGCCCGACCGGCTCAAGCCGCCCATCAAATCGTCCGACGCCGTGGCCGCGGTACGCATCGCCCTGCGCTGCGCGGGCGATCTGACGTTCGGCAAGCTCTCGCTCACCTCGCTGCGCTTTTATCTCAGCGGCGAAAGCGGTCTGACCCATAGCCTTTACGAGCTGTTGTGCAACAACTGCGTGCAGATTCTGGTGCGCGACGCCTCTCCGAAATCCCGCGTGCCGCCGGTTTATCTCACTCCCGAAGCGCTGCGGCCGGTGGGATTCGCCGAAGAGGAGGGCATGCTGCCGTATCCGCGGCGCTCGTTCATCGGCTACGGCCTCTTGCAGGAATACTTCTGTTTTCCGCAGAAATTCTTCTTCCTCGATCTGTCGGAGCTCGACAAAGCCTGCGCGGCCGGCTTCGGCGGCGCCGCGGAAGTGATTCTGCTCATCTCGCCGTTCGAGCGGAACGACCGCCGCCAGGCCCTGGAGCTGGGCGTATCGGCGAAGACCTTCCGCCTTGGCTGCGCCCCCATCGTCAACCTGTTCCCGCAGACCGCCGAGCCGATTTTGCTGAGCCACCGCAAGTACGAATACCCGGTGATTCCCGACGTGAGCCGCCGCAGCGCCCTGGAGATCTTCGAAGTCAGGGAAGTGGTGAGCGCCAATCCGCAAGCCGCCGAGGTGGTGAAGTTCGAACCGTTCTATTCCTTCCGCCACGGCCAGACCCGCGCCAAAATCAGGGCGTTCTGGCACGCCGTGCGGCGCCCTTCGGGCCAGCGCGACGACCTGGGCACCGAGGTCTTTCTCTCGCTGGTGGATCTCTCCGGAAAACCGGTGCAGGCGGACGTGGACGCGCTCACGGTGCGAACCATCTGCACCAACCGCGACCTTCCTTCGCGATTGCCGTTCGGCAACGACGCCGGCGATTTCGAACTCGAAAGCGCCGTTCCCATCAAGCGCATCGTGGCGCTTACCAAGCCCACCGATACGCTGCGCCCGCCCGTGGGCAAAGATTCGCTATGGCGCCTGGTGTCGCAGCTTTCGCTGAATTACCTGTCGCTGGTGGGGGAAGGCCGCGAAGCGCTGCAGGAATTGCTGCGGCTCTACAACTTCGCCGGGTCGACGCATTCGGAAAAGCAGATCGAAGGGCTGGTGGGGCTTTCCAGCAAACGCCATTTTGCGCGGGTGGTGTCGGAGGATGGGGTCACCTTCGCGCGCGGCACGCAGGTGGAAATGGAGTTCGACGAAGAGCAGTTTACCGGCGCCGGCGTCTATCTTTTCGCCGCCGTGCTGGAGCATTTTCTGGGAATGTACGTCTCCTTGAACAGCTTTAGCCAGTTGCGCGTGCGCACCCGGCAGAGAAAGGAGGTACTGCGCCAATGGCAACCGCGGGCGGGCCGGAAGATTTTGATGTAGCGCGTTGGCCCATCGCCGGGATGCTCGATAGCGAGCCCTACCGGTTCGAGTTCTTCCAGGCCGTGCGTCTGTTGTCGCGCATGTACCCCCACCGCCAGGTGGCGGGCCGCTTCAACAATCCCTCGGAGGAAGTGGTGCGCTTCGCGGCGCACCCCGATGCGTCGTTTCCGGCCAGCGAGATTCAGGCGCTCGACCGCAGCCAGGTTCCCGCGCTGATGCGCGTAAACTTCATGGGCCTCACCGGCCCGCTGGGCGTACTGCCGCTTCCCTATACCTCCCTGGTGCGGGAACGTCTGCGGGAGAAGGACTCCTCGATGCGGGATTTCTTCGACATCTTCAACCACCGCATGATTTCGCTCTTCTGCCTGGCGTTTGAGAAATACCGCTTTTCGATTCCTTATGAGCGCGGAGAACGCGACCGCTTTTCGCATCACGTCCTGGCTCTGATCGGTTTGGGGACGCCGGGATTGCAGGACCGCCAGGATGTGCCCGACGATTCGCTGCTGTTTTACAGCGGCCTGCTTTCGCTGCACGCGCGTTCGGCCGTGGCCCTGCGCCAGTTGCTGATAGATTATTACAATGTTCCCATCGAGATCGAACAGTTCGTGGGCGTCTGGCGGCCCGTGGAAACCGATTCGCAGTGCTCTTTCAGCGACGAGAACAGCTACTCGGAGCGTTTGGGCTTCGGCGCGATCGTGGGCGACGAGATCTGGGACCAGCAATCGCGCGTGCGCATCTGCCTCGGTCCGTTGACGCTGCAGCAGTATGTCGACTTCCTGCCGGGCGGCGAAGCCCACCGGCGCGTCCGCGCGCTCACCAGCTTTTATGCCGGCGGAGAATACGATATGGAGCTGCAGCTGATCCTGCAGCGCGGGGAAGTGCCGCCCTGCGAGTTGAGCGCCGGCGAGGGTCCGCAGCTCGGATGGACCAGCTGGGTGAAGAACGGGGAATTTGGGAGAGACCCGGGAGAGACGATTCTGGAGTTGTAGGACAGGCCTCCCGGCCTGTCCAGGCGCGTGACGTAAACCGGAAAGACAGGCCGGGAGGCCTGTCCTGCGGTCGAAAAAGAAGGAGCCACTTATATGCCGGTTACATTGAAAGCCATCGTATCCAAGCTGAACGACACTACCCGCAAAGCGCTCGAGGACGCTGCCGGGCTGTGTCTCGCGCGCACGCACTACGACGTCGAGATCGAGCATTTCCTGATGAAGCTGATGGATGCCACGGATTCCGATTTTGCGCGCATCCTGAAACAATTCGGCGTCGATAAGTCGCGTCTCTCGGCGGAGCTCTCGCGCAGCCTCGATAAGCTCAAGACTGGCAATGCGCGAACACCGTCGTTTAGTCCCTCCCTGCACCGCATGCTCACCGAAGGGTGGACCATCGGGTCGCTCGAGTTCGGCGGCGGACAGGTGCGGACCGGCTTTACCACGCTCGCGCTGGTTTCCGACGACGAGCTGTCGCGCATCGTCCGCGATATTAGCAAGGAGCTGCAGAAGATCGAGCCGGAATCCCTCCGCAAGCAGTTGCCCGCCATTCTGGAGGATTCACTCGAGTATTCGGCCCAGCCCGCGGCCGCCGGCCTGTCTGGCGGGGGTGCGCCGGGTACGCCCGGAATGCCGAAGGTGGGCGGAAAGACGCCCAACCTCGACCAGTTCACCGTCAACCTCACGGAGAACGCCAAGAAGGGCAAGATCGATCCCGTGCTCGGACGCGATTTCGAAATCCGGCAGATTATCGATATCCTGATGCGCCGAAGGCAGAATAACCCCATTCTCACCGGTGAAGCGGGGGTCGGAAAGACGGCGGTGGTGGAAGGCTTCGCGGTGCGCGTCGCCAATGGCGAAGTGCCGTCCGCATTGAAAAACGTGGCCATCCGCACGCTCGATCTGGCGCTGCTGCAGGCCGGCGCCGGGATTAAGGGTGAATTTGAAAATCGCTTAAAGGGACTGATCGAAGAAGTGAAATCTTCGCCGACGCCGATCATCTTGTTCATCGATGAAGCGCACACCATGATCGGCGCGGGCGGCCAGGCCGGACAGGGCGATGCCGCCAACCTGCTCAAACCGGCGCTGGCGCGCGGCGAGATGCGCACCATCGCGGCCACCACGTGGTCCGAATACAAGAAGTATTTCGAAAAGGATCCGGCGCTGGCGCGGCGCTTCCAGGTGGTGAAGGTGGAAGAGCCCACCGAACAGCAATGCCAGGTGATGCTGCGCAGCGTGGTCCCGTTTCTGGAAAAGCATCACAACGTCCGCATTCTGGACGAAGGCTTGAATGCGGCCGTGAAACTTTCGCACCGTTACCTGCCGGACCGCCAGCTTCCCGATAAGGCCGTCAGCGTACTCGACACGGCCTGCGCGCGCCTCGCCCTGGGACAAAATGTCGTGCCCGCGGCGATGGAAGACGCCAGCCGGGAGATCGACGACTACGCGGTTCAGCTTCGCGTATTGGGCCGCGAAGAAGCCCTCGGCGCGGATCACAGCGAGCGGGTGGCGGAGATTACCAAGAAGAAGGCTGCCGTGGAAGCGCGTCTGGCTGAGTTGCAGGCGCGTTGGGATAAGGAGGCCGGCTTGGTCAACCGCATTCGCGAGGTGCGCGGCAAGTTGGAGGGCGGCGCGGCGCCCGGCGCTGCCCAGCCGCAGACCCAAAGTGCGGCGGCCGGCGCTGCTCAGCCGCAGGCCCAAAGCGCTGCGCCCAGTATTCAAAACGCCGCGGGCGCCGCCCCCGCGGCCGCCGCCTCCGCGGGCGATCCCGCACCGGCCGTACCGGTGAATGTCGAAGCGCTACGCACCGAGCTCGCTTCGCTGAACGCCGAATTGGAAGCGCATCAGGGCGAGACGCCGCTCATGCGCGTGTGCGTGGATGCGCACATTGTAGGCGACGTGGTGTCGGGTTGGACCGGCATCCCCATCGGCAAAATGCTGAAGGACGAAGTCGCCACCGTGCTGGCGCTGGAATCGCACCTGGGACGGCGGCTCATCGGCCAGGATCACGCGCTGCACATGATCAGCGAGCGCATTCGCACTTCGAAAGCCAGCCTGGAGGATCCGATCAAGCCCATCGGCGTGTTTATGCTGGTGGGGCCGAGCGGCGTCGGAAAAACCGAGACCGCGCTGGCGCTTTCCGACCAACTCTACGGTGGAGAGCGCAACATGATCACCATTAATATGTCGGAATTCCAGGAAGCGCATACGGTTTCCACGCTGAAGGGTTCGCCTCCCGGATACGTGGGTTATGGCGAAGGCGGGGTGCTGACTGAAGCCGTGCGGCGCCGGCCGTATTCGGTGGTGCTGCTGGACGAAGTGGAGAAGGCGCATCCCGACGTGCTGAAGCTGTTCTTTCAGGTATTCGACAAAGGCCGGATGGAAGATGGCGAAGGCCGCGAGATCGATTTCAAAAACACCGTCATCATCCTCACGTCCAACGCCGGCACGGAGACGCTCATGAAGCTGACCGCCGATCCCGAGACCATGCCCAGCAACGAGGGGCTGGTGAAGGCGCTCAAGCCGGAGCTCGACAAGATTTTCATGCCCGCGTTTCTCGGACGTATGGTCATCATTCCTTACTTCCCAATCCGCGACGAAGCGCTAAAGCAGATTGTCCGCCTCAAAATCGCCAAGATCCAGCGCCGCATTCTGGAGACGCACAAGATCGCGTTGACGTACGACGAGGCGCTGATCGACGAAGTGGCGCGCCGCTGTACCGAGGTGGAAAGCGGCGCCCGCAACGTGGACAACATTTTGACCAATACCATGTTGCCGGAAGTTTCGCGGCAAATTCTGGGACGCTTGGCCGAACGGCAGAAGCTGGCTCCGATCCACGTCAGTATCGGCGCGGACGGCGCCTTTGTCTATAACTAAACCGAGCTCAAATAACTAGAAGATTTCTGAGATCTCATCGCCGGAGGATTCTTTATGCCATACACCGACGCGCTGCGCACCATCAAACTGACGACGCCGCTTGGGGCCAACAAGCTGATCGCCACCACATTTCAAGGCCGCGAGGCGATTTCCGAGTTGTTCTTCTTTCACCTCGATGTCATGACCGAGGAGACGGATGTCATTGCGTTCGATCAGCTCCTGGGGCAAAATATCACGGTGACGATCGAGATGGGCGCGGGCGACCGTTACTTCAACGGACACGTAATCGGCATGGCTCAAGCGTCTCGCGAGGAGGTCTTGACCCACTACAAGCTGGTGATGGCGCCAACGGTGTGGCCGCTGACGCGCAATGCGCAGAGCCGGATTTTCCAGCAAAAGGCCGTTCCCGACATTCTGAAAGCGGTCTTCACGGGCCAGGACGTGGACTATCAGCTTACGGGCACATATCTGCCGCGAGAGTACTGCGTGCAATACCGGGAAACGGATTTCGACTTCGCCAGCCGGCTGATGGAAGAGGAAGGCATCTTTTATTTCTTCCAGCACACCGATAGCAAGAACACTATGGTGCTGGGCGATTCGCCGCAAGTATTTCAGGACTTGGCGGTGGCGCCCACGCTGACCTACGACCTCGGCGACGCCACCGGTCTGGCTGACGACCGGGTGACGGGGTGGGAGAAGTTTCAGGATCTGCGCTCCGGCAAAAGCACGCTGTGGGATTACGAATTCCAGATGCCCGACAAGAACTGCTCGGCCACCGCACAGGCCCCGGCGACGCTTCAGGTGGGCACTGTAAGCCATAATTTGCAGGCGGGCGGGAACACTGCGTGGGAGCTGTACGACTACCCTGGCGGATACACCAGGCGTTTCGACGGCGTCGATAAAGGCGGCGGCGATCAAGCGGCGAATCTTCAGGACATCTTCACCGACAACACTCGCACCGTGAAGCTCCGCATGGCACAGGAAACAGCCAGGAGTTTGATCGTACACGGTACGTCTTTGCACGTAGGTTTTACTTCGGGATACAACTTCACGTTAAGCGGCCACTTTTCGGACGACGCCGAATACACGCTGGTGGCGGTGGAGCACGATGCCAGGCAGCCTCTGGGGGATCAGGCTGAGTTTCAGTACAGCAACAGCTTCCGCGCCATCCCCGCGGCGCTGCCGTTCCTGCCGGCGCGCACCACGCCCCAGCCATTCGTGCACGGCCCGCAGACGGCGGTTGTGGTAGGGTCGTCGGGAGATGAGATCGCCACCGATAAATACGGCCGCGTCAAGGTGCAATTCCACTGGGACCGGGACGGTACGGACGATTTAAGCAGCTCGTGCTGGCTCCGGGTCGCGACGCATTGGGCCGGGAAGCAATGGGGCGCCATTCATATTCCGCGCGTCGGGCAGGAGGTGATCGTCGCGTTTCTCGAAGGCGATCCCGACCAGCCGATCATCGTCGGCAGCGTCTATAACGCCGACAACATGCCGCCCTGGACGCTGCCCGATAACAAAACCCAGAGCGGCATCATCAGCCGCAGTACCACCGGAGGCTCGGCGTCCAATTATAATCAGATCCAATTCGAAGATAAGATCAGCAGCGAGCAGATCAATGTCCAGGCCGAAAAGGACATGAACACGGTGGTCAAGAACAACGAAGTGCGCACGGTGGGCTCGAGTTCAGCGGACGACGGCAGCCGCACCACCACAATCTATAACAACGAAACCTTGACCGTCACGCAGGGGAATCAATCAACCACCGTGAACACGGGCAACCAGTCCACTGAGATCAAGACGGGCGACCAGAGCAATCTGGTAGACATGGGCAACCAGACCAATGAGATCAAGATGGGCAACCAGACGGAGACTTTGGACATGGGCAACCAGACTACTACGCTCAAAATGGGCAATCAGAGCACCACTTTAGATCTGGGAAATATTACCACTCAGTGCAGTTTAGGATCGATCACGCTCCAGGCGATGCAATCGATTACCCTGCAGGTGGGCCCGAACTCGATAGTGGTTTCTCTGACCGGCGTGACAATCAATGGGATGATGGTCAGCGTCCAGGCGGATGCGATGTGCCAGATACAGGGCGCGATTACGATGATCAACTGACATGGGCGGCGAGGCGCAGGCAAGTTCGAAGACGGCGGCCACCGCCGCTGTGGCGGAGTTGAGCGACGAAGCCATGGGACTGCTGCGTCCCGAAATCGCTCCACAGGACTATGTGGCCTTGCTGATGTCGAAGAAGCTCTACGCGGACGCGGTACGTTTCGTGGCGCATGCGCTGCCGAAGCGGGAGGCGGTGTGGTGGGGGTGGATCAGTGCGAAACGGGCGGCCGGCGCGGATCCTCCGCCCAAGATCAAGGCATCGCTCGAGGCCACTGAAAAGTGGATCGCGCAGCCGGACGATGAAAGCGGGCGAGCGGCCATGGATGCGGCCAAGGAGGCGAAGACCACCACCGCCGCCGGCTGCGCGGGCATGGCGGCATTTTTCAGCGGCAGCAGCCTGGGGCCCGCTCACGTCCCGCCCATACCGCCCGGCGAATATCTTACCGCCAAAGCGGTGAGCGGCGCGGTGATCTACGCTGCGGTGGGCAAGGATCCGGTGAACGCGCCCGACCGGTTTCAGAGCTTTGTGACGCAGGGCGTGGACGTGACCCTCAAAATCAAGCTGTGGGAGAAGAAATAGTATGGGAAGTCCGGCGGCCAGGTTGACCGACATGCACGTTTGCCCCATGGTGACCGTCCTGGTACCGCACGTGGGCGGCCCCATCCTTGCGCCCGGCGCTCCGACGGTGCTGATCGGCGGCCTTCCCGCCGCGCGCGTAACCGATATGGCCGTCTGCGTCGGCCCGCCCGATGTGATCGTGCTGGGGTCGTTCACGGTGCTGACCATGAGTATGCCGCAAGCGCGCATTGGCGATTTGACGGCTCACGGCGGGACTATCATTCTGGGAATGTTCACGGTGCTGGTGGGCGGCTGAAGTTATAGCCGATGTCGAAGAAGTCTACGCGACGCAGTACGTTTCGTGGCTCGTGCGCTTCCCAGGAGCGAGGCGGCTTGGCGGGGGTGGAGCGGATTTTACCACCGGCTGTTAGCCTACTAACATGAATTCACCCCAACGATTTGCCGGCAAGGTCGTTCTAGTCACCGGCGCCGGCCACGGCATCGGCCGCGCCATCGCCGAGCGCTTTGGCGCCGAAGGCGCGCTGGTGGCCGTCAACGACCTGCATGCGGAGCGCGCCCGCGAAGTGGCCGCCGGTATCCCCGAGGCAACCGGCATCGGCGCCGACGTCTCCAGCAAGACGCAAGTCGACGCCATGTTCGACCAGTTGATCGAGCGCTTCGGAACCATCGACGTGCTGGTGAACAACGCCGGCGACATCTACGCGGCGCGGCACTTTCTGGAAGGCGACGAAGCCTGGTGGGACCACGTCCTCGGCGTCAACCTCAAGGGCGCATTCCTCTGCTCATTGCGCGCCGCGCACGTGATGGCGCGGAAGCGTTCGGGCGCCATCGTTCATATGTCGAGCGGCGGCGCCACCCGCGCGCACCGCGGCAACGTGGCCTACGATGCGTCCAAAGGCGGCATCGAGGCCATGACCCGGGCCATGGCGCTCGACCTGGCTCCCTATGGAGTCCGCGTCAACGCGGTGGTGCCGGGCCTGATCCGCACCTACGACATAGACGACGCGCTGGCCGCCGAGCGCGGGCAGGTGGTTCCGATGGGCCGCCTGGGCGACGCGGAAGAGTTGGCCGGACCAACCGTCTTTCTGGCCACGGAAGACGCCCGCTACATCACCGGCGCGTGTCTGGTGGTGGATGGCGGAGTGCTAGTGCAGCAGCGTTCCACCCCGCTCGATACATTTCCGGTGAGCCGCTTCCCGCATTTGTAGTTAGTGGGGCAGCCAATCCTGGCTGCAGCCGGCTTTCAGCCGGCTCCGAGTTTCTACATTCTGATCAAGTCGGATGTGAGGTGGCGCGAGGCGGGACAGACGATCGTTTTTTGTCGTCTGTCGCGAGGCCGTACTGTAGCGAAACATGACAGACCGCGAAAAGCGATGGTCTGTCCTACCGGCGCCCCATGGCCGGTAGTATTCTGAATCAAGCCGGCCTGCGAAAGGAACCCGCGAATCGGCAAAGGAGCGCTCAAGATGAAAATCACCCGGCGAACGGCGTCCGCCCTTTTTGCCGCCGCCCCCGCTTTGTTGCTGCCGCGCAAATCCGCTGCGCAAGACGAGCTCCCCGCCATCGAGAGGGGACCCTTCGACGGCTCAGCCGAATCTCTGCGCGCCTACCGCATCCCCGAATGGTTCCGCGATGCCAAGTTCGGCATCTGGGCGCATTGGGGGCCGCAATCGGCCGCCGAATTCGGCGATTGGTACGCCCGCAACATCTACATACAGGATAGCGGGCAATACAAATATCACGTGGAGCGCTACGGGCATCCGTCGAAATTCGGCCACAAAGACATCTGTCAGTTGTGGAAAGGCGATAAGTTCGATCCCGGCCGCTTAATGCAGCTCTATAAGAAGGCCGGCGCGAAATACTTCATGAGCATGGGCGTGCATCATGACAATTTCGACTTGTGGAACTCGAAGTTTCAGCCGCGATGGAACGCCGTCGCCACCGGACCGAAGAAGGATATCGTCGGGCTATGGCGCAAAGCCGCCGGCGATTCCGGTCTCAAGTTCGCGGTGAGTGAGCACCTGTCCAATAGCTATAACTGGTTCGCCGTCTCGCATCAGTCGGATAAGACAGGCTCGCTGGCCGGAGTGAAGTACGATGGCGCAGATCCCGCTTACAACGATCTGTATCATCCGTTTCCCAACGACCAGCCCGCGCCTTCGAATGCCATGAGCCGGGACGCCCCATTCTCATGGCAGCGTCAATGGTTCCTGCGCATCAAGGATCTGGTGGATAACTACCACCCCGACTTACTCTACACCGATGGCGGCATCCCCTTCGGCGACGTGGGTCTCAAGCTGGTGTCGCACTATTACAACGTCAATGCGAGGCTCCACGGCGGCAAAGTGGACGGCATCTTCACCAGCAAGACGGCGAAGGATTGCGAACGGGGAACGTGCGCTCTCGATATCGAGCGCGGCATCGCCAACGAAATTCTGCCGGACCCTTGGCAGACCGATACCTGCATCGGTAACTGGCACTATAAGAAGGGAATCGCTTATAAGACGCCAAAGACGGTGGTGGATATGCTGTGCGATATCGTCAGCCGCAACGGCAATCTGATGCTCAATTTCCCGCTGCCCAACAGCGGCATGCTCGATGACGATGAGTTGAAGGTGCTCGACGGCATTACGCGATGGATGGCCGTAAACGGCGAAGGCATCTTCGGCACGCGTCCCTGGAAGGTCTCCGGCAACAATACGCCTCCACCAGGCGATCGGCAGCAAGGCTTCAACGAGCGCAATCGCAAAGACCTCACGGCGGCCGATATCCGCTACACCACAAAAAACGGCGTTCTCTACGTCTTCGTCATGGGATGGCCCGATCCAGGTCGTCCGCACGAATTGGCGCAACTGGCCCTGGGCGGGAAGCCCGGCGCCGGCAAAGTCCGCCGGGTGGAGTTGCTAGGCCACAAAGGCAACCTGAAGTTCACGCAGAACGAAACCGCGCTGGCCGTCGAGCTGCCCAACGAAAAGCCGTGCGACTACGCCGTCACTCTAAAGATCGAGGGCGCCTGATGTCTCGCCGCCATGTATGTAGTGCTGTGACCGGGTGGTTCGCCGGTAACAACAGTTCGTGGCGCACGCACTCATGCGTGCAGCGTTCACACTCATGTGAACGCGACATCCCTCACAGCTTCGTCAATAGCGCAATCTATACCACATTCTTCACAATCCTAACCACCGCCGCCGTCTGCGCCCCCAATCCCCTGGCCCCGCTCACTGTCTCCGAAATGCGCTCCGCCGCCGCCATCGTCAAAAGCTCCGGCCGCGCGCCCAACACCGCGCTATTCAGTATGATCGCGCTCCAGGAGCCTCCAAAAGACGCCGTGCTGAAGCAGACTCCCGTCCCGCGCCGCGCGTTCGCCGTGATCTACGATTACCCCTCCGACCAGACCTGGGAGGCCGTGGTCAATCTTTCCACGCCGCAGATCGATTCGTGGAAGGAAATTCCCGGAGTGGAGTCGCCGATTACCGGCGAGGATTCCGGCCTTGCCGACCGCATCGCGCGCCGCGATCCGCGGTTCGCGCGCGCCATGTCCGCGCGCGGCATCCGCGATTTGAACAACGTCTACGGCGTCTCGTGGTCGGCCGGTTATTTTCAACTGCCAGGCACGGAACAGGGCCGCGTAGTGCGCGAGGTGTTCTACTATGGCGGCGCGGGGCAGAATTATTTTGCGCACCCCATCGAAGGCCTTGTCGCGCACGTGAACATCACCGATGGAAAGGTGCTCGACTTTCTCGACATAGACCGCAACGCCCCCGTTTCGCGCGAGAATTTCGATCTGACGCCCGGCGCAACCGCGCCCAACCGCGCTGCGCCCGCGCCGCTGCACATCACGCAGCCCATGGGTCCGGGCTTCGAAGTGAAAGACAATGAAGTGCACTGGCAAAAGTGGCAGTTCCGTTTCGGTTTGCAGCCGCGCGAGGGACTGGTGCTTTACACCGTAGGATATGAGGATGGCGGCCGCGTTCGCCCCATCCTCTACCGCGCGGCGCTCTCGGAAATGGTGGTGCCCTATGGCGACCCTGGCGGCGGCTGGTTCTTCCGCAACAGTTTCGATGCCGGCGAGCTCGGTCTCGGTGTCACCGCGAGCTCGCAGCGGCCGGGGCTCGATTGCCCCGAGAACTGCCGCCTGTTCGACGCCGCCCTCGCGGATGAAACCGGCGACGCGCATACCGTTCCCGGAGCCATCTCCATCTACGAAGTGGACGGCGGCATCGCCTGGAAGCACGGCGACAATACGCGCCGCGCACGCGACCTGGTGGTTTCGTTCCTCACCGAAGCCGGCAACTACGAGTACGGTTTCGACTGGATCTTTCACCAGGATGGAACTTTGGAATCGCGCGTCGAGCTGACCGGCATCATGTCGGTGAAGGGCGTAGCGGATGACGCACACGACCCGTTCGGCCACATGGTCGCGAAGAATCTCCTGGCCGTGAATCACCAGCACTTCTTCACGTTTCGCCTCGATATGGATGTGGATGGGGTTGCCAATCGCGTGATGGAAATGAACAGCAAGCCCATGCCCGCGGGCCCGCAGAACGCTCAGAACAACGCGTTCACTATGGAGGAGACGCCGCTGCGCACGGAGAAGGAAGCACAGCGCAATCTGAACCTGGATTCGAGCCGCCGCTGGATTGTGGTCAATCCCAACGCCGCCAATGCGTTCGGGCATCCCACCGGCTACGCGCTGTTGCCCGGCGAAAACGCCAAACCCTTCGCGGCCGCCGATTCCTGGGTGCGCAAGCGCGCCGCCTTCCTCGAATCGCACCTATGGGTGACGCCTTATCAAGCCGCCGAAATGTACGCGGGCGGCGATTATCCCAACCAGAGCCGCGGCGGCGACGGCTTGCCCAAGTGGGCGGCGGCGAACCGCTCCATCGACAACACCGACGTGGTGCTGTGGTACACCTTCGGCGTGACGCACAATCCGCGCCCGGAAGATTGGCCGGTGATGCCGGTCTACGATGCCGGTTTCAAGCTGGTTCCGTGGGGATTTTTCGGGCGCAACCCGGCGATGGACCTGCCGAAGTAGGACAGGCCTCCTGGCCTGTCCGCGCAGTCTTTACATTGTGTGAGGTAGGACAGACGATCGTTTTTTGTCGTCTGTCAGGCGGCCGTACTGTAGCGAAACATGACAGGGGCGAAAAACCACCTGGCATATCGGGAAATCCCCCGAGCCTCGCGAGGTTTTTCATGAAGTTTCGCGGGCGGAACGCCCATCCCAACAGACCACGAAAGGCGATGGTCTGTCCTACCAAGCGGCCGGGCAAATCGAACAACCGACCTGTAAGCAGCGCATCGGCTGTCATCCGACTGTGCGAAGCTCTATAACTATGAGGATTTCAGTTCCGCTCTCGATCTGTCTTGCAACGCTGCTGGCCGGTCACCTTGTGGCAGCCGGCGAAAAGCCGCTATTCAACGGCAAGAACCTGGATGGCTGGGAAGTAATCGGCGACGGGCAATGGACAGTCATGGCGGATGGAACCCTGCTCGGCCAGCGCATCGGCGACTACCGCAAAGTGTTCGTTCCGGGCGGGCCGTTGGCGACGCCGCAGCAGTTCAAGAGTTGGGTGGATACGCAATCGTGGCTCTACACGACGCGTAACGATTTCGGCGAATTCGATCTGCACGTGGAGTATTGGACTAAGACCACGGGCAACAGCGGCGTCTCCATTCGCGATGTGTCGCGGGCGAAAGCGGCGATCATGACACCGCCGGATTACACGCACACGCCGTCCAAGATCGGCTATGAGATCCAGATTAATAATCGCTTTCCCGACCCACACCCGTCGGGCAGTATCTATGGATTTGTGGATGCGCCCAAAGAGGCGCAACACGAAGACGACTGGAACTCGATGGATATCTTGTCGCGAAACGACAAGATCACCGTGAAACTGAACGGCCACGTGGTGGCGGAGCATCCTGGCGATCCGAAGCGGTCGAAGGTAGGACCGATCGGCTTGCAGATGCATGATCAGTTTTCCATTATCATGTTCCGGAATGTGCGGATTCGCGAGATTGGGCGGTGATAGCTGCTCGACGACCGCAGCCGACGTAGTTCGTTGGCCGGCTGAACCAGCCGAGAACTTGATATGCCAATATCACCCAGGAAAATAAAACACCAAGCCCTCCAATAAAGTGGCCAACAAATACGTAGATGTACCGTAGTGTGTGGTAGCCCGTTCCACTGACGGCGCTGACCGCACGGCGCTCATGCTCCTTAGACATTTTGGTCCGGTTATAGCACTTGAGACCACTGGCGGCAGGGCTAAGCTGGAAGGTGAAACCAACAGATCCAGACCACTAGCGCCTTCTTCAATGGCACATCGAAGAAGACACCGCATTCTCGCCGCAAGGCAAGCACATCATTTCCCTTGACTTCTGAACCGCCTAAGCATAGGCTGTTCTTATAGCCCACGGCGAGAGCCATCCCGTCGTGGCGACCAAGCAAGTTTGCAAAAGCTTGTTTGACATAGTAAATGATAAATTGTCTGAAGAAGTTTCTCAACTTCTTCCTAAAAATACAAATATTCATAAAAGATGTTTACAGGAAGGACACCATGAAAAATCCGGAAAAGAAACGGCCCACAAAGCTCACAAGACACATAAAGACCATTGTGGAATACGCCCGAAAGCTGCGAATCCCTAAAAATGCTATCGAAGAATTCCTGCGATCACTCACTCCAAAGTTGATCGAACCCAACAACCTGACCGCCGAGCAACTTGAGGGTATTGTCAGCGACATAATCGCCACGTTTTAAATCTCCTGGCGAGGCCCGAAGATAAGTCTTTTTTGTTGGGGGCTTCAAGGGGACGTAGTGTGGAAGAGGGATGTTCTCAAGGTATTCGGTGGGTTCATCCCTTCAGCTTGTGTTTCAAGACTTGGTAGAGGGTGTGGCTCTGATCGGAGCCGTTCGCGTCAGCAAGCGGTTTCACCATAGCACCGAATCTCGATGTCGCGGGGCGCGTTCAGCCGGGTGAGACATCCGGGACATTTCGTCTTCCATATGACGGCATCAGCAGTACTGCCCACTTCGGCGGATGCGACGTGAATGGAGCCCGGGAAAAGGTCGGTAAGGTCGCCGGCAAGCCTCGGCGCAAGCTTCTCGTCAACGAGTAGCTTCAAGAATCGTGATCCTATCCGGAATGCTGGCGAAGAATTCGTACACCGCTTGGAAATCCTCCTTCTCCAGATACGGAAAGTCTTTTAGAATCTCACCCTCGGTCATTCCGGAGGCCAGATACGATGCGAGATCGTAAACTGTGAAGCGCAGGCCGCGGATGCAGGGTTTGCCGCCCATTTTGCCGGGTTCAACGGTAATGCGTGGGTTCAGGCCGGTCATGGATGTATCATGCCCATGATAGCGCCTGGATCAACGCCACAATCCGGAAACACGCACGCCGTTCCCGCCCCATCCTCAGAAGATCAGCTTCAATCCGAATTGAATCTGCCGCGGCGTAGTCGCCATGGTCGTGATCAATCCGGCCGAGGCGTTGATGGTTCCGCTCGAAAACACAGTCGCGTTGGGCGTACCCAGGTTGGGGTGGTTCAGAAGGTTGAAGAACTCCGCGCGAAACTGCAGGCTGGCCCTTTCCGATACCGCCGTGTTCTTGAACAGCGACAGGTCCAAATCGGCCAGTCCCGGCCCGCTGAACGCGCCTCTGGCCAGATTTCCATAAGTGCCGGCCGCGGGCAGAATGAAGGCATTCGGGTTGTACCATTGGCCGGCTTGTCCCAACACGACGGGTCCTGTAAACGCGGGGTTCAAAGAGGGCCGGTCGGGATTCCTGGTGTCTCCATCGCCCGACCGGTTTGAGCCGATCACGGGCGTGAACGGAAATCCGCTCAGCAACGTCGTAATCCCGTTTAGCTGCCAGCCGCCGATCAGCTTGTCTTCCATGCCGCCGGCATCTCTCATCCAGTGCTTGCCGTGGCCAAACGGCAACTCATAGCGGGCCGAGATGCTGGCCTGTGAGGTCGCGTTCAACGCGGAGGGGCCCCAGTCTCTGGGCAGATCGTTCCGGTCCATGATCATCTGCGACTGGTTCTGCGACTGCGCGCCCGTCAGCCCCGAATTCATATCCAGGTTTTTCGACCAGGTGTAGTTTGCGCGAATTTGCAAGCCCCGGCTCAGGCGATGAGACAGGTCGGTTTGCAGCGCGTTATAGCTGGTATTGCCCTCCGTGTACCAGAAGAAGCCCGCGCCCAGGTACGGATTGGGACGCGTTCCCACCGGGATAAACTGCGCGCCCTGCGCTACATGGCTCTGGTTCGCCGCAGTGGCCGGAGCCCCGCTGGTCGCGGCGCCGCCGGCCGTGCAACCGCCCGCGGCTGAGCAAACCTGCGCCGGAATATCGTTAGGATCCACGCTCAGCAGGCCGTGGTATCCGAACGACCCCACGTAAGACGCGCGCAGCGCGGTGGTCGTGCTGAGCTGCCGCTCCACCGATAGGTTCCACTCCTGAACCGTGGGAGTTTTCGCGTTGGCCTGGACCCCTTGCGGAGCATAGGTGGTGCAGGGCGTGGGAACCCCGGGGCCGCAGGACGGCGGAACCGCCGCTCCGGAGACGACGGGCGCGATCGAAAACAACGAGCCCGAAGAGGTAATCGATCCGTTATAAGGAGGCAGCGAGTTCAGCAGGAAGCTGAGATCGTCGATCAGCGAATAGTACGTGCCGAATCCCGCGCGGATCGCCGTCTTACCGTTTCCGGACGGGTCCCACGCCAAGCCCACTCTGGCGCTGAACAGCCTGGTGGCGTTATTTTGCGTGAAGACCGAATTGCCAACGCGCGGAGCGGTCTCCAGCACGCCGGTCGAATCGGGGATGTAATTCGCAGCCCTTCCGAAAGCCTCGTTCCAACCGGTAGTGAATTCGTGCCGGATGCCGGCCCGTATGGTGAGATTGCGCCGCACCTTGATGGCATCTTCGAAGTACCACGCTCCAAAGAGACTTCTCCATCCCAATTCGTTGGCGGCCGGAACCACCTGGAAGCTGCTCACGGTTCCTTGCAGGAACGTGGTCAAGCTGGTAAACGTCGCTTGCCCAAGCTGGCGCGATGCGGAATCTTCATTGTCCTGGACCCGCTGAAACCACACGCCGGCGCTGATCTGGTGCATTCCCTTGGATATCTGAACGTCGTCCGCCAAGGTGTAAAGATTGCGGCGGTTCCACACCCCGGCGGCGTTGTTGGGGCCCGCCGATGTGATGCCGGAAAGGCCGGTGGTGGTGACGCCGCCGTTGACCACAATCCCGCCCGGCCCGGCTCCTTCCACAAAATCGAGGTTGGCCGCGAAGGGCGCCAGCAGAGACGAATCGAGATTGAATCCCGCGCGCGAAAAGCCGGCGCGGAGCGTGTTGAGCATATCGGGCGAGAAGATATGCGTCTCTTGCAAGCTGGCGACCTGCATGCGCAATGTGCTGTACGAAGCGAACAAGGGATCGGCCAGCGGGATCAGACTATTGCCGTCGTCTATCGTGTAAGACGCCGAGAGCGAGTCTCGATCGCGGATTGCGTAGTCCAGCCGCAAGGTACCGAAATCCTCCCGGATGCCTTGCGCGGGATTGGTGTACGAAAATGCCGTGCCGCTGGGCAGACCGTTCACCAGCAGCTCGGGACCGTTGGGCTGCGTCCAGAAAGAGAAGTAGGGCAGCATCGCTTGATTTAAATTCGCAACCGGCGCGTAAACGCCGGAGGAGTTTGGGAACGCGCCCAGGCGCACCTTCGCGTCGGGGACAACGCTGACGCTGCTCTGTGTTTCCGCCTGCCGGAAACCTTCGTAATTGCCAAAGAGGAACAGCCGGTTTTTCTTGAGAGGGCCTCCCAGCGCGCCGCCGAATTGGTTTTGGCGGAAGGGGGGATCGAAGGAGGTCTGGGCAAAAAAGCTGCGCGCATCGAACGCGCTGTTGCGGAGAAACTCGAACAACGAGCCATGCAGCGCATTGGTTCCGGACTGCGTCACCACGCCGACCTGCGCACCGGATCTCTTCCCATATTCGGCGCCATAGGTGTCGGTCTGCACGTTGAACTCGCGGACGGCGTCGATGCCCAGCAGGTACCCGCTCACGCCGCCGGGGGTGATGGCAAGCTGGCTCGATCCGGTGTACTCAATGCCGTTGAGCAGCACCAGGTTGTCCATGGGCCGGCGCCCATCCACCGAGAACGTATTTCCATTGCTGGTGCTCGTGTTGGCGCTTTTCAGGCCGTAGTTGATGACGCCGGGGTTAAGGGTCATCAGATTGTCGAAGCTGCGGCCATTGAGCGGCAAATCCTTCAGCTCGCGCTCTCCCACGAGTCCCGAAACCGAGGAGGTGGTGGTATTGACCACCGGACCATCTTCGGTGACAGTCACTTCCTGAGCCAGATCGCCTATCTCGAGGCGCAGGTTCACTACCGCATCTTGCCCAACCACCAGATTGACGCCGTTGCGAATCTCCGTCTTGAAGCCCGCCTTTTCGATTCTCAACTGGTACGAGCCGATGGGTAGCGACATCGCTCTAAAATCGCCCGCGTCGTCCGTGACCACGGCGCGCGTGGCGCCGGTTTCGAGACTCTTGACCGCGATCGCCACGCCGCGCACTCCGGCGCCGGTTGCATCCTCTATTCTGCCGGAAATGGCGGCCGTCACTTGACCGGATGCGGATGGCGAAATCGCCAGGACGGCCAGTAGCGCAAGGATGAGACAGGGAAGGGAATTTCTGTATGGCTTGTTCATGCGAACTTCCAGCGGAGACTGATATTGCCGGGCCGGCTCAGGGTTCATTGGTCCGCGCCTTTCGGGCGGGACTGGCCGGCGCCAGTCGTTTTGCCCTGTCGTTTTGCAGTAATGGCACAGCAACCTTCGAGGCGTGGGCGTAATGACAACCTCATCACCGGTCTCATCGATCGGCGCTTCCTGTGCGTTTCCGCTTTGGGCATAACCAACGCGAGATACTTCAGAATAATACAAATATCGCACTGCAATTGAATCCGGGCTGGTGGCGGGTGCGTAACCGATCTGGTCGCCGGCCCTTTCCATTCACGGTAACCCATTGACTGTACTGGCCAATCACGTGGCGCACCGGGGGTCTACGGAACCATCGAAAACGGCTTTTTCCCTCCCTGATTCCAGTGTAGCGCACCGGAAAAAACTTTTCGGCGTAAAGTATTGATAGCATTGGGGAGATTGCTTGAACTGGAAATTTTGGTATGCTGGCGGCAGATATGACGGCTGACGGCAGCGATGGGGTGTAAGTGACGTTGATCCGGTGGATGTTGTCGTTGACGCCGGCGGAGCGGCTGGAAGCAATGCAAGGTTTCGCCGATGCCCTCCAGGAAGCAAGGGTGAAGGATGCTGACCGGCAACTTTCTTTCGATCCTCGAAACACTGGCTAGAAATCAGGTGGAGTTCATCTGTATGACGTAGACGTGCTAGCGGCCACGCCTTTGGAGCGCGTCGCAACCAGCCGGGAACCGGTGACTCAACTCTCCGCGGCTACCGACGCCGACAGCAATTTGACCATCGAGTGGACCGATTCCAACGGCAGCCATGGGCGGTTCTACTACGAGGCCGCATACGCCTTACAGAAACGCGTTAGGCTTTGAACGGACTATCCGTGGAGGCTCAAGAAATGCATCAGTCGCCGCTGTGTTCGAGGCTGTGTTCGGGGCTGTTTTCGATAGAGAAGCTGGTTGTCTCGCTTGTGGTTCTGGCAACGCCGGTGCCGGCGGACGGTGCTGCCGCATCGCGAACTCCGTTCGAAGTCATGCCGGGGCGGCGGCGCGCCTGATGGGCAAACGGGTTACGGGGCGGTACGTGGGCCGCGCAGGCGAAGAAGTCCGGCCGGATTTGCACATGATTCCCACATCTCGCCAACCGTCCGATTTCGGGATTGGCTTAGTTCCGCGCTTTCCCCAAATCCATCCAAACTTCCTTGTGCGCCAATCGTTTACAGGCCACCCGCATGGCCGCTAAACCCCGCGCAGCCCGCCGCTGGGTGATTCGCGGAAGCGTCCAGGGCGTCGGCTTCCGCTACTTCGCCCAGCAAGCCGCAACCGGCCTCGGCCTCACTGGCTACGCCCGCAATCTCGACGACGGCTGCGTCGAAGTCTACGCCGCCGGACCACCCGAAAAACTCTCCGATTTCGCCGCCCGCCTCCGCCAGGGTCCGCGCTGGGCCGATGTCCGCGGAGTTGAAGAACAGGAAGCCCCCGTGCAACAATACGGATCTTTCGAGATCGAATCCTAATGGACAACCTCAAACAGCTCATCCGCGAAGTCCCCGGCTTCCCCAAACCCGGAATCCTCTTCTACGACATCACTACCCTGCTGAAGAACCCAACCGGCTTCCGCGGCATCATCGACGGCCTCAAGGACCATTACGGCGGCGCCAAAGTCGATGTCGTCATCGGCATCGAAGCCCGCGGTTTCATCTTCGCCCCCGCGCTCGCGTATGCCCTCGGCGCCGGCTTCGTACCCGTGCGCAAGCCCAAAAAATTGCCAGCCGAATGCGTCAGTGTCACCTATGACCTCGAATACGGAACCGACACTCTTGAGATGCATAAAGACGCCCTCGACGAGGGCAAGCGCGTCCTCATCGTGGACGACCTTCTGGCAACTGGCGGAACCGCCGCCGCCGCCGCCCGCATGGTGACCGGACTCGGCGGCGCGGTAGTGGGCATCGGTTTCGTCGTCGAGCTGACCTTTCTCAATGGACGCCAAAAGCTCGCCGGCTACGACGTCTTTTCGCTCCTGCAGTACGACAAATGATCGCGCCAACGTGGGACGCTTTCGTCCGTCAGGACAGGCCTCCTGGCCTGTCTTCTTGACGCGCCGGAGTTCTCGTGATTTGAAGCAGATGCAACTGGCGATAGCGCAAGGCGTCTTAGTAGCTGTAACTGCCTATGAAGAAGACAGGCCAGGAGGCTTGTCCTACTGTCCGGCGCCAAAGCGATTCGGGCGCTCTACGCCAGGAATCACACACTGGGGAAACGGTCAGCGCGTGGATCGCCGGAGGTGACGGCGAAGCAAAGCAAAGCGCGCGTCCGGTGAAAGTTCGGATCGAAGAGTTGATGGGGAGTCCAGCGGTCGGTTGAGCATACGCATAATTGTGGCTATGTCCGGGCCGGGATCACCCAGGTGGGCAAAAGCGTCGGAAAATGCCTATGCGCGATTTAGCTCAACTAAGCCAAGCGCGCGTACCGCAGATTGGCGGTTCGGAGGGTGGGGTTCAAATCCTCCGAACGCTCCATGGTCTTTCAACGGGTTGTTGCAGTGGGCCGAACCCCCAGGCCCACCCTATGCGGTCGATACGATTTATGCCAAGCTAACGTCTTCTGCCTGCAAGCCCTTCGGCCCCTTCTTGACCACAAATGAGACGCGGGCGCCTTCATCGAGCGAGCGATAGCCGCTGGCCTCGATGGCCGAGAAATGGACGAAAACATCTTCGCCATTCTCGCGTTGAATGAAGCCGAATCCCTTTGCGGCGTTAAACCACTTCACAGTACCTGTTTCTTTCATCTTTTTTCCTTATTAGAATCTACCGCCTGTCGTATCGATCAAGGATGGAGCCGAGGTCAAGTTGTTGAGGTCTTTCCAGTGTGGATCAAAGGACATGAGGCATTTAGAACGTTCCTAGCATACCACGCTTAAGCTGGCAACGCTCAGAAAAGTGGAAATTCCGGCCGTCAACGCGCCACTCCGCGGCGAATCTGGTACCATGCCGGTCATGACAAGGCGAAAGGCTCTCCTGGTTTCCGCAAGCGCGGCAGCCATTTCCGGCCTAACGGCCACCCCCGCCGCCGGGCGTTTGAAGCAGTCCGTGGCGCGATGGTGCTATTCGAAAATCCCGCTCGACGACCTGTGCCGCCAAGCCGCCGAAATGGGCTTGAGCGGCATCGACCTGGTGGACCCGCCCGATTGGCCCACCTTGCGCAAATACGGGCTCACCCCCGCCATGGTTCAGGGCGAAGCCAAAATTCCGACCGGCTGGAACCATAAGGAAAACCACGATGCTTTGGAAAAGCAGCTGCGCGTGCTTATCGCGCAGGCCGCCGAAGCCAAAGTGCCCAACGTCATCACCTTCTCCGGCAATCGCCGCGGCATGAGCGACGACGAAGGAAAGGCCAATTGCATCGAGGGACTGCGGCGCATCAAGAAGGTGGCGGAAGACAGCGGGGTTACCGTCTGCATGGAGCTGTTGAATAGCAAGATCAACCATAAGGACTATCAGGCCGACCATACCGATTGGGGCGTGGACGTGATGAAGGGCGTGGATTCGCCGCGCGTCAAGCTGCTCTACGACATCTATCACATGCAGATCATGGAAGGCGACATCATCCACACTATCCGCGACAATATCCCGTATATCGCCCACTTCCACACCGGCGGCGTGCCGGGACGCCATGAACTGGACGACACGCAGGAGCTGCAATGGCGCACCGTCGCCAAAGCCATCGCCGATCTCAATTTTCAAGGCTTCTTCGCGCACGAGTTCGTCCCTACGAAGGACCCGATTACCTCGCTGCGGCAAGCGGTGGAGTTGTGTACGGTTTGAGAATCGCCAAGGTACGATGGACCATCGCCTTTAGTGGCCTGTCGCGCCCCGCTGAAACGCAGCCACTGGACAGACGGCTTGACAGACGACGCAACACGATCGTCTGTCCCACATCCCCCCTTTGCCGGAATGTAGAAGCTAAGTCAAGAGGACAGGCCAGGATGCCTGTCCTACATACTCCAATATCAGGACCGTGATATCGTCCGATTGCGCGGCGCCTTCGGTAAAGCCGGCGACCGCTTCCTGAATTGCGTCGTGTATCGCCAGACAATTGCCGGCTGCCTGCGCCGCGATGGCTTCCCGTAAGCGCTTCTTGCCGAAGAAATCCCCCGCGGCATTCTGAGCTTCCGTCACGCCGTCGCTGTAGATTACGACTTTATCGCCGGGCGCCACCTGGCACTCGGCCACCGCGAATTCCGCGTTTTCCACGAGGCCGACCGGCATCCCGGTGGCGTCGAGCTCAGTCTCGGTTCCGTCGGCGCGCACGACAATCGGCGGACAGTGGGCCGCATTGACGTAGCTGAATTTGCCGGCGTGGTCCAGCAGGCAATAGAAAACGGTGGCGTATTTTCCTCCGCCGGTCCGCTCCAGCAGGAACCGGTTCAGACGCTCGATGCGAACGCCCATCGCGCCGGGGTTTTCACTCGATGCGATCAGCGCTCCCTGCAATAGCGACGCCAGCAACGCGGAACTGACGCCCTTGCCGGAGACGTCAGCCACCACCGCCGACCAGCACCGCGGATTCACTTCGGTAACGTCGAAATAATCGCCGCCCACTTCGCGCGACGCCAGACTGCTGCCGCAGGCGCGCAGCCAGCCATCGGATGGCAGCAGGCGCGGCAGCAGGCTTTGCTGGATGTTCCGCGCCATCGTCAGCTCTTCCTCCATCACACGCTTGCCGCGCTCCTCTTCCAGCAGGCGCGCGTTTTCGAGCACGGTGGAGGCTTCGATGGCCAGCGTTTGCAGCAGTTCGCGGTTGCCGCCGGCGAGGTCGGCCGCCGAGATTCGCGAATCCATGTAGAGCACGCCGGCCGTCTCGCTGGCGGCGGCAAGGGCGATGGTGGTTTCGCCCTGTCCGGCGCGGATGCGAACGATGGGAACGCAGACCACGCTGCGCAACTCCAGATCGGCGACGCTGTTTTGCGGCCGGGTTTCGCTGTGACCCAGCGGGTCGAAATTCATGGAGAGCAATTCGCGCCGGTGCTGCAGCGCGCGATGAATCACGTCGCGCGGCACGCGGAGCTCGCTCTCGGCAAGCTTGCGTCCGTGGTGGTTTCGCGCGATGCGCGTTTCCAGGACGTCGCCTTTGCGCAGCATCAGAAAGCCGCGTTCGGCGCCGGTGATGGCGAGCGCCGTATCCACCACCTGCGCCAGCACGTCATCCACGGAAAAAGAGTGCTGCAGGGTGCGGGCAAGGTCGAGGATGGCGCGCAGCTTGCCGAGATTGGCGCCCACTCCATGCGGCGCGGCCGGGGTCTTTTCGGCGGCGCCCATCTGCTCCATCATGCGCTTTAGCTCCGCGCCATCCAGGGCGAACACCAGGCTATAGGAATCGGGAACGCCGAACTCGATGCGGTCCGAGTTGGCCAGCGGGTGGCGCTTCACCTTTTTGCCGTTGACCAAGGTGCCGTGGCGGCTGCCGCAATCCTCCAGAAAGTACCGGCCAGCCTCCACCAGAATGAGCGAATGCACGCGCGAGACGCGGCTATCGCGGATGATGAGGTCGCTTTCGGGCTGGCGGCCGATGTGGAAAGGCAGCGGCTCGATGGGCACGCGAATGCGATTGCCGCTGGGATCGGTGACCACCAGAGATGCGGGCTCCATACCCTGCGCGGCGGCGGGCTCCGGCTTCACCATTTTACTTTCGGGCCGCACGGGCGCGCCGCGGAGTCCGTTCCGGTTCCGCGGACTGTGCGCGCAAGGCTTCCACTTCCCGCGCGCGCAATGCCTGACAGTGGGCGCAATAGCCGCCTACCTCAGTGCGTGCCAGCAGTATCTGAAAACCGAAATGGCTTTCAATCTGCTTCCGCAAGCGCTGCAGCGGCTCGCCGAAAAACTCTTCCACCTTGCCGCAGCGCAGGCAAATCACGTGCGCATGTTCCTGTTTGAGGCGCGTCTCGTAGTAGTGCTGATCGCCTCCGTAGTGCATCAGGTCGAGCTCATCCACCAGACCGCCGGCCTTGAGCATCTTGAGGGTGCGATAGACGGTGACGCGATTGATTTTCGGGTCGCGCTCCTTGGCCAACTGGAAGAGGCTTTCGGCGTCGAGATGCTCGCCGGTCTTGTCGATGAGCTCGAGCAGAATCTGGCGCTGGCGCGTAAGACGGACGCCGCGTTCCTTCAGCGATCCTTCCATGGATTCGAGCGCCATAAGGGGGAGTTCTCATTCTATCAACACAGCCTTACAAGGCGTGGCGGCTCAGCTCCAGTGCATCTTCTGGCGCGATTCCACTTTCGCATCGTCGAGCTCGATGCCATAACCGGGCGCGTCCGGCAGCTCGAAATGCGCGTTCTTCGGAACCGGCGGGTGCTTCTCGAAGTGGTAATAAGACCTCATTTTGAGGATCAGATATTCGGCCAGGGGACAGACCGCCGGAGACTGGCTGGCGATCAGATGCAGGGCCGCATGCAGGCTGTGGCCGTGCGGAATCACCGGCACGTCGAAGACCGACGCCAGCGTGCAAATCTTCAGCAGCTCCGACGTTCCGCCGCACCACTCGGGGTCGCACTGCACCACGCTAAGCGCACCCTCTTTCAGATAGTCGTATACCTCCCAGCGGCCCTGGATGTGCTCGCCCGAAGCGACTGGGATAGACGTTCCTTTCCGCAGTTGCGCGAAGCTGTCGATCTTCTCGGCCTGCGTGGCCTCTTCGATCCAGCGCGGCCGGTAACGCTCCACCTGCTTGGCCCACTCGAGCGCATAGCTGAGGTCCCAACCGCTGTAGACGTCGAACATCAGCTCGGTGTCTTCGCCCACCGCTTCGCGCAGCAGGCGCACCAGGTCGACGTTCTTTCTCATGCCCTCGGGCCCGTCGCCGGGACCGTTGGCCAGAAACCATTTCTGGTAGCGATAGCCTTCGCTCTTGACTTGGGCGGCGCGCGCCTGGGCCTTGGCGGGCTCCAGCGAATATCCCAGGCAACTGGCATAAGCCTCGACGGATGCGCGCGTGGGGCCGCCGAGCAGCCGGTAGACCGGCGTATGGAAATAGCGGCCGCGGAGATCCCACAGCGTGTTATCGATGGCGCTGATCGCCATCAGGAAGAAGCCGCGCCGCGCATGGCGGTTCGAGCGGTACATCTGGTCCCAGAGCTTTTCCTGCGCGAGGGCGTCTTTGCCAATCAGGAACGGGCGAAGCTGCTCGTCGACCACAATGGCGACTTCCTTATCGATGGGGCCGTAGAGCGCTTCGAGGCCGCCATCCGCGACGATCTTGAGATATAGCGCGCTCACCGCCGCACTCGCGGTGGTGGGGTTCGCGGCGTC
Organism: Bryobacterales bacterium; assembly: GCA_003135055.1. Classification (GTDB taxonomy): domain Bacteria; phylum Acidobacteriota; class Terriglobia; order Bryobacterales; family Bryobacteraceae; genus PALSA-243. The sequence goes on from PLDF01000139.1 coordinate 47,188, forward strand.
GTGATATGGCGCGGGGCGAAGCTCGTCGTACACGTCGAGAGGATTAACCTGCACTTGCTGATCGATGCCGCGGACGGTCTCGCGATGTCCGCGCATCTCCCAGATTTCGACGGCGGCAATTTTGAGGGGCTTCGTCTGGGCGAAAGCGGCGGCGGCCGGCAGGGCGGCCAGGAAACAGCGTCGGGAAATGGGGTTGGTCACAGTGGACTCCGGTTTAGATATTACTACTGTCGCGTCCCCATGAGTGGGGACGCTGCACGCAAGAGTGCGTACGCCACGGGCCCCTTCGGGCGAATTTTGTTGTTGTGGCAAACTATATCTATTAACAGCCCGAAAATCAAGGTAAGGTAATAGAGTTATGAAGACCACGTTGTTTGCATTCACCTTTCTGGCAGTAGCGGCGTCTTTCGGTCAAACCGGTGGGGCGCCTTACTTGAATCCCGATCTTGACGCCGCTAAGCGCGCGGCCGATCTGGTTTCGCGCATGACTCTCGATGAGAAAGTCCTGCAGATGCAGAACTCGGCGCCTGCCATACCGCGCTTGAACATTCCCGCGTACGACTGGTGGAATGAAGCGCTGCACGGCGTGGCGCGCGCGGGCCAGGCGACGGTGTTTCCACAGGCGATCGGCCTCGCCGCGACGTGGGATACCGAGCTGATGGGGCGCGTGGCGGATACTATCTCTACCGAGGCGCGCGCCAAGTACAACGAGGCGCTGCGCAACAACGATCACAGCCGGTATCACGGGCTGACGTTCTGGTCGCCGAACATCAACATCTTTCGCGATCCGCGGTGGGGGCGCGGGCAGGAGACTTACGGCGAAGATCCGTACCTCACCGGGCGGCTGGCGGTGGCATTCATCAAAGGGATGCAAGGGAACGATCCGCATTACTTCAAGGTGATCGCGACGGCCAAGCATTACGCGGTGCACAGCGGGCCGGAATCCACGCGGCACCAGGTCGACGTGAAGCCGAGCGAGCGCGATCTCGAAGACACGTATCTGCCGGCGTTTCGCGCGGCCATTGTGGAGGGCAAGGCGGATTCGGTGATGTGCGCTTACAACAGCGTGGACGGGTTGCCGGCATGCGTGAATACCGATCTGTTGCAGAAGCGGCTGCGCGGCGAGTGGGGGTTTGACGGCTATGTGGTGAGCGATTGCGGCGCGATCGGCGATATTTTCCGCGGCCACAAATATCTGCCCACGGCGGCGGAGGCTTCCGCGGCGGCGGTGAAGGCCGGCACGGATCTCACGTGCGGCAACGAGTACCGCGCGTTGGTGGACGCGGTGAAGGCGGGGCATATTACGGAGACGGAAATCGACCGGTCATTGGGGCGGCTGTTTGTGGCGCGGTTCAGGCTGGGGATGTTCGATCCGCCGGAGCGCGTGCCGTTTTCGAAGATTCCGTATTCGGAAAACGATTCGGCGGAGCATCGTAAGATCGCGCTCGAAGCGGCGCGCAAATCGATCGTGCTGCTGAAGAATGAGAGCCAGACGCTGCCGTTGAAGGCATCGGCGAAAATCGTGGTGATTGGGCCGTCGGCGGACGACGCCGAGGCGCTGATGGGGAACTACAACGGGTTTTCGTCGAAAACGGTGACGCCGCTCGAAGGCATTGAGCGGCAGTTCCCGGGAGTTCGATTCGCATTAGGCGCAACCTACACGGAGAAATCGCAGGCGCCGCTGCCGGCCAGCGTGCTGACGCCGCCGGACGGCAACGGGCATGGAGTGCTGGCGGAGTATTTCGACAACGCCGAGCTGAAGAACGAGCCGAAGCTGCACCGCGTGGAAGCGCGGCCGTATATGCCCAGCGGACTGATGGACCCGGCGGTGGCTGCGGCCGTTCCCGGGCGCGGGTACTCGGTGCGATGGACCGGCACTCTGCGGGCGCCGTTCACGGGCGACTATGTGTTGGGCGCGCGGGGCGGACGCGGCGCGGCGGTATTCCTGGACGAGAAGGAAGTGCTGGGCGACAGCGCCACTCAAGGGATGGGGCGTGTGCGGGAAGCGCACGCGCAACTGGAGGCGGGGCACGCTTATAAACTGCGGGTGGAATACCGGCAATCGGGACCCGCCGGCGGCGCTCAGATTGTGTGGATTCCGCCGGCTGCGCCGCTGCTGGCCGAAGCCGTAGACGCCGTGAAGAGCGCGGATGTGGCGCTGGCATTCGTGGGTCTAAACCCGAGCCTTGAGGGTGAGGAGATGCAGGTGAATATCCCGGGCTTCGCCGGCGGCGACCGCACCGATTTGAACCTGCCCGAGCCGCAAGAGCGGCTTATCGAGGCGGCGATTGCAACTGGCAAACCGGTGGTGGTGGTACTGACCAGCGGCAGCGCGCTGGCGGCGAATTATGCGGCCGAACATGCGGCGGCGGTGCTGGAGGCGTGGTACGGCGGCGAAGAGATTGGGACGGCGATCGCCGAGACGCTGGCTGGCGCGAACAACCCCTCGGGAAGATTGCCGGTGACGTTCTATCACAGCGTGAGTCAACTGCCGCCGTTCGACGATTACTCGATGAAGGGGCGCACTTATCGTTACTTCAAAGACGAAGCGCTGTTCGGATTCGGGTTCGGACTGAGTTACTCGACGTTCCAGTATTCCGCGCTACGCGCGCAACGGACGGCGAAGGGCGCGCGGATCGTGGTGCGCGTCAAGAACAATTCGGCGCGCGATGGCGATGAAGTAGTGCAGCTTTATGCGGATGGCAATGGTGCGCCGGACGATGCCATCCGGCGGCTGCGCGGATTTCAACGCGTGCATCTGCGCGCGGGTGAGACGCGCGAGGTGGAGTTCACGCTGGGCGCGGAGGACGTGCCGAAAGACAAGGTGAAAATCAACGTGGGCGGCGGGCAGCCGGTGGGCCGGGTTGCGCGCGTGGAGGGCGTGTTGTAGCGCCCGGTAGCATCAAGGGCTGCGTTATCCTAAAATTGTTGGAGGCGAGATGACGACTACGCTGGCGAAAGAGATCGAGCAGATAGCCCAGCAAGCGGCGATGAAATTCCCATCTGAGGTCGTCAGAATTCGCCATTACATCGGTCACGACTGGACCGGCGACCCATCAATCACTTTTCGTATAGTTCTTTCGGATGATGCCGCCGCGCGCGAACACCTCTCGGAGATCACCGAACCCATCACAGAAGAAATCTTCGATGAACTGGTGCGTCGCGAGTCTGAGTATTATCCCTATTTTCAGTTTCGCAGCAAAACGGAGTACGACACGCTGAAAGACCCGACATGGGATTAGCCGACGACTTGCTGATCCTGGCCGGCCATCTCGCTAATCCAAGCACAAACCATCCGGAGCAGGCGTGGCTTCGGCGTTCGGTTTCGACTTCCTACTACGCACTCTTTCATCTTCTTGTTGGGGATTCAGCGCAGTGCTGGAATGGCTCGGCGGCCGCACGCGTTGGATTGGAGAGAGCGTTTGGGCACGACAACATGAAGAGAGTCTCCCAAACTGTCTCGCAGGGTTCCTGGAGAGGATGGAGCGATCCTTCGCCGACTGTACCTGCCGAGCTGAAATCCGTTGCGAAGGCGTTTGTCAGGTTGCAGGAGGAACGGCACCAAGCCGACTACAATAACGCAAAGATTTGGACACAAACCGAAGTAAGAGACCAACTCGATATCGCCCAAGTTGCTTTCCGGAACTGGCGAAAGATCCAAAGCAGTGCTGCGGCGAACGAATATTCGTTATCGCTTCTGATTGGCAGGAAGCGCGAATGATGTGTGCGTCATCGCCAGTCGCTTTCCGGCGGCCGAGGCGGCCGGCTTCAACTCACTTCGAATCGATCACAACCTTATGAACGACCACGCCTGGATCGACGCCCAAGGGCGGGAATGGAGGGTGGCTAACTCCGATCAGGTGGCTGGCGCAGAGTGGCCTGGGCACTTGTCCGGTCCTTCGACACGATTGAATAGCGGCCGCCCGAATTGATTTGTGCAGCGCCAAATTCCCTGCTACAACCAGTTGAGATGAAACGCATCGCCCTGCTCTTCGCGCTGTGTGTTTCCGCACTTTTCGCGTAAGATTGGGCAAAACAGAAACTCGAGAAATCCACGCGCCACCGCGAATGGGTGACGGTGAAGCACGACAGACGATCGGTGGAGGCGTAACGTCGCCTATCCGGAAGTGGCAAGTAAGGCGCCGGTGGTGCCGGTGATCCACGAGATTTTCGGGCTTTCGGATTGGGCGCAATTGGTTACCGATGAGCTCGCCGAGGCCGGGTGCATCGCTATCGCGCCGGACCTGCTATCGGGCAAAGGCCCAACGGCGGTGGAACCAGGACCATGGATTCTTCCATGATTGGCCCGGCGATTCGCGATCTGCCTGCAGACCAGATCGCGGCCGATCTGAATGCCGCGGCGGACTATGCGCTGAAGCAACCGGCGGCTAACGGCAAGCTGTTCGTGGCTGGCTTCTGCTACGGCGGCGGACAGAGCTTTCTGTACGCTACCAACCGGACCGAGGTGAAAGCGGCGTTTGTCTTCTACGGCACGCCGCCACCGGATGACAGGCTGGGCCGGATCAAGTAGCCGATTTACGGATTCTACGGCGGCAATGACGCCCGCGTGTCCGCAACCGTGGACCCCACGAAGGCGAAGATGGCGGCGGCCGGAAAAACCTACGATCCAGTGGTCTTCGAAGGCGCCGGACATGGCTTCATGCGCGGCGGCGAGGACCCCACCAGCACTGCCGCAACGCACGCCGTCGAGGTGAAAGCGCGCGATCAGGCATGGGTCCGCATGAAGGAAGCGCTGGCAAGCTTGTCAAAGTAGCGCCGTCACCGCGTGGTTTTGCGCCCCTGTCTGTCCCACGTTCGTTTGCGTCCTTGTGGGACAGGCGCTTTCGCCTGTCAACCCTGCACCGAATCTCGCGGTGACGGCCGCACCCCCGTCGAAGCAGAGTTGCTTCCACGCGCGTGGTGCTGTGTTAGCCTGATTCTTCATGTCCGAAGCGCCGCTCCTTAAAACGCCGTTAAATTCCGTACATCGCGCTCTCGGCGCCAAGATGGTGGATTTCGGTGGCTGGGACATGCCCGTCCAATATTCCGGCATCATCGACGAGCACAATGCCGTCCGCAATTCGGTTGGCGTTTTCGATGTCAGCCACATGGGCGAGATTGAAATCCACGGGCCGGAGGCGGCCAAGCTAACGAATTTCGTCACTACCAACAATGTCCAAAAACTGAAGCATGGACAGGCGCACTATTCGGGGCTGCTCTACGAACACGGCGGGTTTGTGGACGACATCCTGGTGCATAAAGTGGAAGACGACCACTATTTCCTGTGCGTCAACGCCTCCAACCAGGACAAGGATTTCGAGCATATCCGATCGCACAACCGCTTCCGCGCGCAAGTGGATTTCGCCAGCGGCCGCTATGCGCAGATCGCCGTTCAGGGGCCGAACGCGCGCGCGACTTTGCAGAAACTGACGCCGGTGGATCTGGCGGCCATCAAGTATTACTGGTTCATCGATGGCGAGTTCGGCGGAATCCCGGCGCGCATCGCGCACACCGGCTACACCGGTGAAGACGGCTACGAGGTTTATGTGACGCCGGGCGAAGCGGTGAACATTTGGGGCCGGATCGTCGAAGCCGGCGCCGAATTCGGCATCAAGCCGTGCGGATTGGGCGCGCGCAATACGTTGCGCCTGGAAGCCAAGATGGCGCTCTACGGGCACGAAATCGATGCCTCTATTTCGCCGCTTGAAGCCGATCTTGGGTGGATCGTCAAACTCGATAAGGGCGATTTCGTGGGGCGCGATACGCTGGTCAAGCAGAAGGAAAGCGGCCTTGCGCGCAAGCTGGTTGGTTTTGAGATGCGCGGCCGCGGCATTGGGCGCGACGGATACGAAGTCTGCCTCGATGGCGCGCCGGCGGGATGGGTGACCAGCGGCGGGCCGTCGCCGACGCTGTGCAAGAACATCGGTCTTTGCTATCTGCCCGTGGAGCAGGCTGTACCGGGCAGGAGTATTCAGGTTGTGGTCCGCAACCAGCCGGTGGATGCGGTAACTGTCGAAACTCCTTTTTACAAGCGAGCGAAATAAACAATGTATCCAGAAAATTTCCGCTACACGAAGGAACATGAGTGGGTCCTGGTGGAGGGCGAGATCGGCACTATCGGCATCACCGACCACGCCCAGCACGAACTTGGCGATATCGTTTACGTCGATCTGCCGAAGGTTGGCGCGCATCTGGAGAAGGGCAAAACCTTAGGCTCGGTGGAATCGGTGAAGGCGGTTTCCGACGTTTACGCGCCGGTTAGCGGCGAAGTGACCGAAATCAACGGCCTGCTGGCGGATGCGCCTGAGAAGCTGAATGAAGATCCGCACGGCGCGGCATGGCTGGTGAAGCTCAAATTGAGCGCGCCGGCGGAAGCTGAGAATCTGATGACCGCCGCGGAGTATCAAACATACGTGGGAGCCGAAAAATAGTTGCGTTATCTGCCGAAGTCCGATTCCGAGCGCCGCGCGATGCTGGATGCGATTGGCGTTGGGTCCGCCGAAGATCTGTTTAGTCATTTGCCGGACGCGGTGCGGCTGAAGCGCCCGCTCGATCTAGCCCCGGGAATTTCCGAATACGAAATCGTCGATTATTTCCGCCAGCGCGCGTCGCAAAACGCCAACGGCTACGCGTCGTTCCTGGGCGCGGGCGTGTATAACCATTACAGGCCGGTGCTGGTGGATACGGTGGTTTCGCGCGGCGAGTTCCTGACGTCTTACACGCCGTACCAGGCCGAGATTTCGCAGGGCACGCTGACGGCGATCTTCGAATTCCAGACGATGATCTGTCAGTTGACCGGCATGGACGTAGCCAATGCGTCCATGTACGACGGCTCGACGGCGGTTCCGGAAGCGGCCATGATGGCGGTGCGCGCAACCGGTAAAGGGCGCGTGCTGATTGCCAAATCGGTGCATCCCGAATACCGGCAGGTGTTGCAGACCTACGCCAGGTATCAGAGAATGCCGGTGGCGGAGTTCGGCTACTCGGCCGAAGCCGGTACCATCGACCTGGAAGATTTGGAAAGCAAGATGGACGGCTTGACCGGCGCGGTGATCGTGCAGTCGCCCAACTTTTTCGGCATCGTGGATCAAGTGAAGGCGGCCGCGGAAATCGCGCACAAGCGCGGCGCGCTGCTGGTGGTGGCGTTCACCGAAGCGGTGTCGCTGGGGCTGCTGGAACCGCCGGCGGCGGCGGACATCGTGGCGGGCGAATTGCAGTCGTTTGCGATTTCGCCATGCTATGGCGGCCCGTTCGCGGGCATCATCGCGACCAAAGAGAAGCTCATCCGGCAGATACCCGGCCGCCTGGTGGGGCAAACCACCGATTCACGCGGCCATCGGGCATTCTGCCTGACGCTTTCCACGCGCGAGCAGCATATCCGGCGTGAGAAGGCGACGTCCAACATCTGCACCAACCAGGCGCTGATAGCGCTGATGGCCACAGTGTTCATGACGGTTTATGGCAAGCAGGGGCTGCGCGAGCTGGCGCAGCAGAATTTGGCGAAGGCGCATTACCTGGCCGGCAAATTGCAGCCGCGATTCAGCGGCAAGTTCTTCAACGAATTCGTAGCGCGCGTAGAAAAGCCGGAGGAAAAGAATAAAGCCCTGCTCAAGAAAAAGATCATCGGCGGGCTGGCGCTGGGGCGGTTCTACCCGGAGCTGGCGGATTCGGTGCTGCTCTGCGCAACGGAGATGACGAAGCGCGCGGATATGGATTCAGTGGCAGAGGCGCTGGCATGATCGCGAAAGTCAGGCAGCACCTTTCGCAGAACGAAGCGCTGCTGTTCGAGCGCAGCTCGCCCGGCAAGACGGGCTATCAGCTTCCCGATCTCGACGTGCCCGACGTGGACGCCGCCGAGGCGCTGGGCGCGGAGAATGTGCGCGCCGAAATCGAAGGCTTTCCGGAAGTGAGCGAGGTGGAAGCCATCCGCCACTTCACGCGGATTTCCACGTGGAATTACGCCATCGATCACGGCATGTACCCGTTGGGATCTTGCACCATGAAGTACAACCCGCGCATCAATGAGCTGGTGGCGCGCATCGAAGGGCTGGCGTGGGCGCATCCCTATCAGCCGGAGTCTCTGGCGCAAGGCTGCATGGAAGTGATGGTGCGCCTGGAAGCGGCGCTGGCGGAAATCACCGGCATGGACGCAGTGACGCTGCAACCGTGCGCCGGCGCGCAGGGCGAATTGACGGGCATTCTGCTGATTCGCGCGCTGCTGGAAAAGCGCGGCAACCCGCGCAAGAAGATTCTGATTCCCGATTCGGCGCATGGAACCAACCCCGCAACGGCGACGGTGGCGGGATACGCAATTCAAAACGTCAAATCGAGCGAAGCCGGCGTGCTGGACGTGAGCGCGCTCGAAAAGATAGTGGATCAAGACGTAGCCGCGCTGATGGTGACCAACCCCAACACGCTGGGCGTCTTCGAAGAGAACATCATCCACGTGGCGGAAATTCTGCACGCCAAGGGCGCCATGCTTTATATGGATGGCGCCAACATGAACGCGCTGGTGGGCATCGCGCGGCCCGGCGATTTCGGCGTGGACGTGCTGCACCTCAATCTGCACAAGACGTTTTCCACTCCGCATGGCGGCGGCGGCCCGGGCGCGGGTCCGGTGGCCGTGAAGAAGGCGCTGGAGCCGTTCCTGCCCATTCCGCGGATCAGGCAAGCGGGCAAGAGACTGGCTTACGACTATAAGCGCAAGCATTCCATCGGCCGGGTGCGCGCGTTCTACGGCAACTTCGGCGTGCTGGTGCGCGCGCTGGCGTACATCCTGGCGCATGGCGGCCCGGGACTGCGCAACGCCACGGTGGACGCGGTGATGAACGCCGTCTACATCCGCAAGGGTCTCGAAGCGTATTACGATTTGCCCTACCCCGCGCCCAACATGCACGAAGTGGTGTTCAGCGACGACCGTCAGAAAAAGCATGGCGTTTCCACGGGAGATCTGGCGAAGCGGCTGATCGATTACGGATTCCATCCATACACCGTGAGCTTCCCGCTGATCGTTCATGGCGCGTTGATGATTGAGCCGACGGAGACTGAAAGCAAGCTCGAGCTCGACCAGTTCATCGAAGCCATGATCTCGATCGCTAAAGAGGTGGAGGCCGATCCGCAGATGGTGAAGGGCGCGCCCTATGGCACGCGCACCAGCCGCGTGGATGAAGTCACCGCGGCGCGCAAGCCGGTGCTGCGATGGAAGCCGGCGTAGAATCGCGCTGGGGCCTGTGGCTGGCGATGGCCGCGGTCCTGCTGATCCGCATCCCATTTCTCAATCAGGCAATTCAGGGCGACGACGATATCTACATCACCGAAGCGGCGCACGCGCAGGTGGACCCGCTGCATCCGGCGAATACGCACTACGTGTTTCGCGGCGACGAGGTGGATTTGCGCGGCCACTCGCACCCGCCGCTCAACGCATGGCCGCTGGCGCTGTTGGTAGCGGCGTTCGGAGGCGTCAAAGAGATCCCGTTTCATGCCGCGTACATCGTGTTCTCGCTGATTGCAGTGTGGGCTATGTGGACGCTGGCGCGCCGTTTCTCGCCGCATCCGATGTGGGCCACGCTGCTGTTTTGCGCCGTGCCCGCGTTCGTGGTGAATGGAAACTCGTTCGAGCCCGACGTTCCGTTCCTGGCGTTCTGGATGGCGTCGATTGCGCTGTTTTGCTCGGGACGAGCGTGGCTGGCGGCGGGCGCAATGGCTCTGGCGTCCCTGGAGGCTTACCAGGCGGTGTTTTTGATGCCGGTATTGGGGGCGTATTGGTGGCTTAGCCGGACTCCGGATTCGCCAGGCAATCGGAGGCGCGACCGTAAGGGAGTGGAGTTTTTCCTCATTTTGACTCCACTGATTGTCATCGGCGCCATCCAAGTGTTCGAACGCTTCTCCACCGGCGCCGTACCTGCGGCCATCCTCTCCGGTTACTTCACGCACTACGGTTTTCAAGATCTCGAAAACAAACTGCGCAACGCCGCCGCGCTGGCGATCCACTTCTGCTTTATCGTGTTCCCTGCGCTGCTGCCAGGCGCCGCGATGCTCGCCTGGCGCCGGCGCCGCGATCGCGATACGCAGTTCCTGCTGGCATGGATCGCCATCTTCTTCGCCGGCGCGGTGACCGTATTCTTCGCCGGATCGGCGCGCTACCTGCTGCCGATCGCCGCGCCGGTGGCATTGCTGGTTTCGCGGTTGCGTCCGCGCTGGCTGGCCCTCGGCTTCGTACTGCAGATGACGCTCAGCCTGGGGCTGGCAGCCATGAACTACCAACACTGGGACGGCTATCGCCAGTTTGCGGCGTCGCTGCCGGCTAAGACCACGGGGCGTCGCGTTTGGGTGGATGGCGACTGGGGTTACCGCTATTACCTGACCGCCGAGGGTGCGCTGCCGCTGGCGAAGACGCAGACGCTGCGCCCCGGCGACGTCGTGGTTACCAGCGAGCTCAATCATTCCAGCGATATCCCCGGCGCCACCGTAATCGGGCAAGCGGAGATTGGTTCGGCGATTCCATTGCGCATCATCGGCATTGGCTCGCATTCGGGGTTTTCGTCTTCCGCGGCGGGGCTCTGGCCGTTCGGCATATCGAGCGGCCCGATTGACCTTATCCGCGCCGCGGAAATTGGCGAGCGGCACGTCACTCTCGAATTCCTGCCGATGAACGCTCCGCAAGCCGCCGAGCAGATTGTCAGCGGCATCTTTGCCGACAGGTGGATGGGCAAGGCCGGCGTAGTGGCGTTGAAGAGTCCGCACGATCCGCGCCAGCTGCGAGTGGTGTTCGACCTGCACAATGGGTCGCCGCCGCGTACCGTGCGATTGCTGCTCGACGGCCGCGAAGTGGCGTCGCATACCTATTCCGAGTCCGGATCCTACACTTTGGAATCGGCGCCGGTTCAAGCCGCGGGCGCAACGGCCACGGTCGAAATCGACGTCGACCATACCTTCTTCGCTCCGAGCGACGCCCGGGCACTGGGAATCGTGCTGAGAGCGGTGGGATTCGCGCCGTAAGCGCTCGTGGGTAAAATCGCTCTGACGGCCGCGGCTCCGTTTGGTAATCGCCCGCTACTTTTTGTCAATTGCCTTTTGTATATCGCCGAGGGAAAGTCGAATGCCGTCGTCGTCGCGCTTCTTGGCTGCCGATTCGATCAGCGCGCCGGCCTCGGTGAGCTCCGGAAATCCAAAAGAGGCGCCGGTTCCTTTCATTTTGTGACCGATATCCCGGATGGTCTCGTAATCCCTTCCGGCCAGAGCTTCGGAAAGGCGCTGCAAGTCCTGGACCCGGCCCTCCAGATACTGCGGAACCAGCGCCAGGACTTCGGGCGGCAAATCAAAATCTTCCACCGGACAATCCGTATCCGCACAATACTCGGCCAAGGCGGCTAATAGCTTGGCTTTCCGGATCGGCTTGCTCAGGAACGCGGTACAGCCGGACGCCTTGCACCGAGCCTCTTCATCTTTGAGGGCATGGGCCGTCAGAGCGAGAATCGGAGTGGCTTTTTGCCTAGAGGCGGCTTCCCACTGCCGCATCTGCCGCGTCGCTCCGTGGCCGTCGAGGATGGGCATCCGAATGTCCATCAGCACTACGTCGAAACGCTCCTTCCGGAACAGGCTCACTCCGGCCTGGCCATCGCACGCATGTTCAATCAGGTAAGGAGTGTCCTTCAAATAGGCCCGGATCAGGAATGCATTGTCCTGCGAGTCTTCACAAAGCAGAATCCGATAGGGTCCCGCGCTCCCGACGTCCGCGGGTTGGGCGATGCCCGGCGCCGATCCGGGCAAGCCTGCCATGGCTTCGAACAATTGGGCGCGCCGGACCGGTTTCAAGACGTAGTTCGCGAGGCCCGCCTCACGGCAACGCTGGGCCGTGGCGGAACGTTCCCCTGAGGTGATGATCACTATCGGAAGCCCGTCGAAATTGCGCAGGGACTTGACCTTGGCCGCCAAATCCCATCCGTCCATGCCCTGCGGCTGGTGATCGACGATCAGCGACTGGAAGGGAACGGACGTCCTTTGCGCTTCAAACAATTGGTAAAGGGCCGCCTGCGCATCGCCGGCTTCCACGACAGCGATGCCCCAACCCGTTAGCGGCTCGCGAACCAGCAGGCGATCGATCGCATGCCACCCCGCCAGAAGAACTCGCCCGCCATGCAGATCGACGCCGGCAGGCGCGGACAGCGCTTTGGCTTCGCCGGTTTGCAGGTGCAACGCCGCCGTGAAGCGGAAGGTGCTGCCACTTCCGGGCGTGCTCTCAACCGCGATCGCTCCATGCATCTTGCTAACCAATTCACGGCAGATTGCAAGGCCCAGTCCGATGCCGCCATAGAGCCTGGTAATTGAAGAATCCGCTTGCGTAAAGCTGTCAAAAACAAACGGCAGCTTGTCGGCGGGTATCCCAATCCCGGTGTCCGCGACCTCGAACTGAAGGACGCAAGCCGTCTCGGACGGGGTCCCCACGGGCCGGACAGTCAAACGGATAGCGCCGGCGCCGGTGAACTTGATCGCGTTGCCGATGAGGTTCGTCAGGACGGAGCGGAGTTGATGCGGATCGCCGGCCAGGCGAGTAGGCGTGCCGGGCTCGATTCGAAATGACAGGCCCAGTTCCTTTGCGCGGGCGCGGCTGGAAAACAGCTCGATCGTCTTCACGACAAAATCGTCCAGGTCGAAGTCGATCTGTTCGATATCGAGTTTCCCGGACTCGATTTTGGCGAGGTCCAGCACGTCGTTGATCAGTTTCAGCAGATCCTCGCCGGCCCGCTGGAAGACGTTCACATATCTCAATTGCTCGGGGTTGAGGGGGGTCTCGGCAAGCAGGTCGGCCATTCCGATGATGGCGTTCATGGGAGTCCTGATCTCGTGGCTCATGGATGCCAGGAAGTCGCTCTTGGCGCGATTGGCCGTTTCCGCCGCCTGTTTGGCCGCCTTTAGCTCGGCTTCCGCCCGCTTGCGCTCTTCGCGTAGCTTTTGCCGTTCCAGCGCCCGCGCTACCGCTGCCGGCAGAAGAGCCAGATGATCTTTGAGGATGTAATCGGCCATCCCCATCCTCATGCACTCGACGGCCTTTTCTTCACCCAGGCAGCCGGTTAGGAGAATGAAGGGAATATCTTTGTTCTGTTGCTTTAGCTGCTCAATGGCCCGGCCGCCGTTCCAGGTTGGCAGGCTGTAATCCGAGATAACTACATCGTATGTCTCAGTGCGGAGTTTCTCCAGGAACTCCCGCTCGTGCTCGACCCTATCGGAACGAACTTCGAAACCAGCCCTCCGCAGTTGTTCCAGACAGAGCTTGACATCCTCCGGACTGTCTTCGATGAAGAGGATACTGATGTTCATTTCCGTTTTGACTCCCTGGACGGTATGGCCGTCGCCTGCGTTACCCCCGCCCTTTTGGAATGTGAGGCGCTACTCCATCGAGCAGGAAAACCGGTCAGGTTACTAATCGGCCCGCATGGCCTTTTCTTGAGTTGTTGTGGGGTGGGCCCATGGCCTGCCCGGTGAAGCCAGGCAGGCATCAATCACACTTGCCGGAAGACCGGGCGCTCGAAGCGGCTCGGGACAGGGCAGGCCACGGGCCCACCCCACGACTTTTTGAGAACATCGGCGGCCGATAGCACTATACCCACAGCGAGGCGTTAAGCCCGCTGCCGGGAAGCCGTGCGCCGGGAATTTGCTCTTTCAGGCCGGTCATTTTAAACGATATGCCCAAAATCCGCCCATCCAGGCTTGCCGAAACCGGTGCGCGAGTAACATGCAGCCCTTAAAATCGGCGTTCGAGAGGAAGATCGGCGCAACCATAGTTGTCGGAGTCGGCATTCTGATCGCTATTGCTTCGGTGCAGCATCGAACCACGATAGAGACGGGGAAGGCCGCGTATTGGGTCGATCATACCCACCAGGTCCTTGGGTTACTTACCGAAATCCTGCTTGATGCCAACCGGGCGCAAAACGCCGCACGCGGTTACGCTATAACCGGCGATCCCGCAATGCTTGCCCCTCGTGAAGCCACCATTGCGGAACTCCGAAGTGGCATCCGGCGCCTCAAGGAGCTGACGGCCGATAATCCGCGCCAGTTGGTAAGGCTGGGCTCTCTCGATCCCATCGTCCGCGAGCTTCTCACCGTTCAAGAAAATCTGACCGATGAGCGCAATAGCTCTGCACCTTCGCCTACATACCCGAGAATTCTGGTTGAGCGTGGAAAAGGCCTGGCAGATCAGATGCAGCGCGCCGTCGATGAAATGCGAACGGAGGAGAACGAGCTACTCCGTGGACGCGAGCATAGGGCGAGCGGGTTCGCCCCGGTACTGATCGCCATCGAGGGCTTTTCCATTCTCACCATCTTCATTGCCTCCGGCTTGGTCTTCCAGCAGGTCCGCGGGCTTAGCCGGGCGGAGCGCCAGTTCCGACAGGTTCTGGAAGCCGCGCCCGACGCGGTGGTGGTGATTAACCAGGAAGGCAACATGGTCCTGGTGAACGCCCAGATGGAGAAGCTTTTCGGCTACGAGCGCGATGAGTTGCTGGGAAAAAAGATTGAGATGCTGGTACCCGAGCGTTTCCGTCAGCGTCACCCCGGACACCGCAAGAGCTTCTTCGCGGGCGCGCACGCCCGTCCGATGGGCGCCGGTCTGGACCTGTATGGCAGGCGTAGCGATGGCTCTGAATTCCCGGTCGAGATCAGTCTCAGTCCGCTGGAGACCGGAGGCGCCCTGCTGGTTTCCGGCGCAATTCGAGATATCACTGAACACAAGCAGGTGGAGGAAAAATTAAGGGCGCAGGCAGAAACGCTGCAGGAGCAGGCGTCTCTCCTCGATGTGGCCCACGATGCGATTATCGTTCGGGATTTTGGCGGCGAAATTCGCTTTTGGAACCGTGGCGCCGAATCGCTCTATGGCTGGAACAAGGCAGAGGCGGTCGGGCAGATTTCCCATTCGTTACTTCAAACACAGTACCCGCAATCGATGACGGAGATCGAAGCCGCAGTCCGGCGGGACGGACGATGGGAAGGCGAGCTAAGCCATGTGAAGCGCGACGGATCGCGCGTCATCGTGGCCAGCCGCAAGGTCCTGCAACAAGACAAGAAGGGAAACGCCCTCGGCATACTGGAAATCAACAATGACATTACCGGGCATAAACAGGCGGAGGACAGATTCCGGCAACTGCTGGAGAGTGCGCCCGATGCCATCGTGGTGATGAACCGCGAAGGCATAATCGTGCTCGTCAACGCGCAGGTGGAAAGGCTGTTCGGTTACCAGCGCGACGAGCTTCTGGGCAACAAGATCGAAATGCTGATCCCGGAGCGATTCCGGCATCAGCACCCCGGACACCGTGACGGCTTTTTCACGGCGCCTCGCTCGCGGCCGATGGGAGCGGGTCTGGAGTTGTATGGCCTGCGCCGGGATGGCGTCGAATTCCCGATCGAAATCAGTCTTAGTCCGCTTGAGACGCCGGAGGGCACGCTCGTTTCCAGCGCCATTCGCGACGTCACAAAGCGTAAAGGCGCGGCGGAAGAGATCAGAAGCTTGAACCTGGAACTGCAAAATGGCAACGCAGAACTGGCAGCCTCCAACAAGGAACTGGAAGCCTTCACTTATTCCATCGCTCATGACCTGCGTGCCCCTCTGCGGCACATCCAGGGCTTCTCCAAGCTGCTGGCCGAAGATCTCAGCGCTGAAACCGATCCCGCAATCCGCGAAAACCTGCGTGACATTATAGACAGCACCCACGACATGGGCCGCATGGTGGACGATCTGCTCGCTCTAGCGCGTGTCGGACGCCAGGCGCTAAACATTCAGGTGACCGCACTCGATTCCCTGGTCGCGGAAGTCCGGAAAGACCTTAGACGCGACGTGGCCGATCGGGATATCGAGTGGCAAATCGGGGACTTGCCTTATCTCGATTGCGACGCGGGCCTGTTGAAACAGGTGTTCGCCAACCTCTTATCGAACGCTATCAAATACACCCGGCCCCGCAAACCGGCCGTGATCGAAGTCGGACAGGTGAAGGGGGATGGCCCGCCCACCATCTTTGTCCGGGACAACGGGGTGGGCTTCAATATGAAGTTCGCCGACAAATTGTTTGGCGTGTTTCAGCGTCTGCACCGCAAGGAAGACTTTGACGGCACTGGGGTAGGTCTGGCGACGGTGCAGAGGATCGTTCACAAGCATGGCGGCGCCATCTGGGCCGAAGCGGAATTGGATAAGGGAGCGACGTTCTTCTTCAATCTCGCGGTCTCCCGCACGGCAGAAGACGCGAAAGGAAATCATGACCGGTAATGCAATGGTAATTCTGTTGATTGAAGACGACCCCCGGGACGCGAGGCTGACCGTCCGGGAGCTGCAAAGGGGCAGCACGACGCCAAGCACTACGCCAAGCACTACGCCCCACATAGATGTAGTCCATGATGGGGAAGAAGCACTGGATTATCTGTTCTGCCGGGGAGCCTACGGCGAGCGCTCGCCCGACCATCCGCCACAACTGATCCTGCTGGACTTGAAATTACCCAAAGTGGACGGCTTGCAAGTGCTGCGGGAAATCAAGAGCAGGGTTGAGACCCGGCTGATTCCAGTGGTGGCGCTCACTTCCTCCCGGGAAGAGAAGGATATGGTGGCGTGCTACCAATTGGGAGTCAACAGCTATATCCAAAAGCCCGTGGATTTCGAGCAGTTCCGGGAGACGATCAAGACCCTCGGGCTTTATTGGACCCAGCTTAACGAGCCGCCCCCGGAGAGGGCTTCTCGGGCGCGGTAGGGGCAAAGCTGCCCAGAAATCCGCTCAGATTGGAGAGGTGGCGAGCCACAGCCAGATCGTCGGCCGCTTCGGAAGCGCTTCGGATGGCCGTGCCCGCGTCCGATACCGTCGGCAATCCAAAGGCGTTGCCTGTGCCTTTGAGCTGGTTGGCGATCGTCTTGATCTTCCCGTAATCGCCGCGCTGTGAGGCTAAAACCATTTGTTTGATTTTTTCTAACATGCTGGCGATGTACTCCGGCAGCAGGTCGCGTATCACCTGAGTTTCGATGCTCTCGCGGGAACCGGAAACGGCGGCCTCCGGTCCACCGTGAAATCGAGAGTCGTCGAGGATGCTCAGGCAGCATCGCAGCTTTTCCATTCCATACTGCGCCGCCGCGAGGTTTGGCGCTTGTTCCAGGCTGGCCCCAATCTCGCAGATCGCCGAAAGGCCGCAATCCATCCCCGACGACCTGAGCCGGCGGCCGGTGCGCGCGATCGATGCCAGGTCCCCCTCTTCGAGAGCGTCCATAAGGCACATCAACTCGCTCCGGCAGGTCACGATGAAATCCGCCAGCAGTTCGGGCGCGGGCATCCTGGGCGCGCCATATTGGCGTACCACCTGTAACAACGTTTGCCGCAGGATGGGTTTTGTGAGGTGCAGCGCGCAGCCGGCCGCAAGGATGCGTCTGGCGGCGGTCACATCCGAAATCGCGGTTAATGCCGCAACGGGTGTGCGCGGCAACCTGTTTTCGGTTTCCCAGCGCCGGATCTCCGTGGTTGCGGCGTATCCATCCAGCACAGGCATTTCCATGTCCATGAAGACCAGATTGAAAGGCAGCGCCGCGCGCTTGAAAGCCTCGATTCCTTCCCGGCCGTTCCTGGCAACTGTCAGGGCTATCCCCGGATCGGCCAGGTAGGCCTGAAGCAGCCGCACCGTGTCGGGGCAGTCGTCTACCAGCAGCACGCGGCATTTAGCCTGCAACGGCGTGGACGCGGCCGGGCGCTGGCACTCTTCCATTACTTCTAGTTGTTCCATAGGTTTCTAAAATGCTCATCGGCGGGTCCGGATATTCTATGAAGGAATGCGCGGCGGCAGGGTGTTGGGAGTGCTTACACGCTTTCGGGAAAGGCCGGTCAAGATCCGCTCCCTTGCCGTCGCGGCTCGGTAACTATTTGCAAACACACGCAGCCGGGACGGAGCCGCGACCGTGAGGGAGTGGGATTTCGCGGCCGGGCAAGGAAATCCCCGAAAACGTTTTAAGCACCGGGCCGCTCCGGCCGCTCCGAATCGTGCTGACAGCGGTGGGGTTCCTGCCGTAACATGGTGATATGGGATGTGGACACGGTCAGAGCGGTCTGAATCAAATCAACAACGCCATTCGCCCGGGCGCGCACAAGGTTTTCTGCACCAAGTTTCAAAAAGAGATGGAGGGTCTCGACGAGGTTCCGTTCGAAGGCCATCCGCTGGGACAGAAGATATATGAGAACGTGTCCAAAGAGGCCTGGAAGATGTGGGTGGAGCACATGAAGATGCTCATGAACGAGTATCGGCTCAACCTGGGCACCGCCGAAGCGCAGGAGTTTCTGATCCAGCAGATGGACAGCTACTTCTTCGGCGAAGGGTCGGCGTTGCCGGAAGGCTTCGTGCCGCCTAAAGCGAAGGGCTGAAGGTCTCCTCTCGGGCCTGCGAACGCTTAGCGTCCACTCGCGGCAATTCGCGCGTCATCAGTCCAAAAAGAACCAGCGATGCAATCGGCGGAATCGTAGTCCAGAAGTACATCACCGCCGGCGAGTTCGGCCAACTGTTACTCCGTTCGTAATACGCCCTAAGCACAGCCACCGGAAGCGGATAGAGGAACGCCGCGCAGACCAACGCCGCCGCCAGCAGCCACCACAGCCTCCGCCGCGCGGCATAGCCCAGAAGCAGAGCTACCCCCGGATACTGCATCACCTGGTAGTGAGTCCATGACACCGGCGATGCCGCCAGGGCCAACGCCATGATCGCGGCGCCGGCCAGGGAAACCTGCCGGGGGGCGAGTCTGCCGCGTACCGTGACGGCCAAGACCAGGCATCCAACCGCCAATGTGAACAACGCCACGCCGGCCGAAAGAAGCCGCTGGCCGGCGGATAATCGAAGGCCTGGCAGACCGTTTCCGGTAATCCAGTCGTTGGGCATCGGCCCGCCGGGTGGCAAAGGCTCGTAAATCCGCAGTGCCACCGAGGGCAGCGACCAGCTCAGTACGGAGGGCGTACCGGCTAGATAGTCCTGACGCACAGGCGCTTTCGGACCGGACAGGCAGCATCCCAAGATCGCCCATGGAACGGCCAGCAGGAGCGACGCGGTAGCCATCGCCGCAAACAGAGCGCGCCAGTCTCGCCGCAAGACCAGGATTGCGCAGAGCACGCCAGGGATCAGTTTCAGGGCGAAGCCCGTCCCGATGCACGCCCCCTGCCGGCGCCCGGCAAGAGTGTAAGCCGCCGCCAGCAGGAGCGTCAACTGCGGGCCGATCTGCCCCAGTTCCAAGCTCTCGCCGGCTGCGGCGCCCAGCGCCCACACAACTGCAACGATGCAGGTCCCAATCCGGTCCGATCCCAGGTGGCGCCAGATCAGCCATGCAGCCGCCAAAAGGCACGCGTGCGAAAAGAGGAACCAGACCCAGCGCGCCGGAACATAGTCCAGCCGCGCGACCGGCGTTAACAGGCAGGCAAGCAGGGGCGGATACAGATAGCCTTCTGCAAGATAAGGCGATTCGCCCCGCGCCACGTGTTGCGCCGCCAGATAGTACCAGCGGAAATCGCTGAGACCGGCGTTGGGCATTTGGTCCAAAAAGCTGTCATGGAAATACCATGCTGCGCAGAGAAGCACCACCATCGGCGCCGCCGCCCTTGGGAGCCACTTGGTCAGGTTAGCCATCGAATCCTTATTGTCCGCGCTGAACGAGGCTCGTTGGACGGATCGTTAGACGGGCTCATTATACGACGGGGCCATGCGACGGGATTATACGACTGGGCTGAAGGGGCTCAAGGAGGCTGAAGGGGCGCTTACACGTTTTCGGAACTTCTCGCTGGGCCGCGAAATTCCGCTCCCTTACATTACGGTCGCGACTCTGTATGGTTTGCAGATAGTTACGGAGCCGCGCACGTCAGTAAGCGGTCATTCTAACCGGCCTTTCCCGACAACGATTAAGCACCCGGCCTGAAGGTTTCGAGCGCGGTTGCGATATCGAAACGCAACCCGGCGTGCGCCTGGCGTAGCGCCGCTTCCACTTCTTGCGGGGAATTGCCGCGAGCGAAGATAAATCCTAAATAGCTGGAGCCTTCGGGCAAAGGGATGAGGCGCTGTCCGGGCGTGGCGGTGACGACGATCTCTTCCACGCCGGCGGACGCCTCTTCGAGACCTTCAACTGAGCGATAGACGCCGTCTTTGGGAATCGGAATCATCATTACGCCGGATGCGCCGTTTGCCAGATGGAACCGCGACACATCTTCGCCTAGCGCGTGGCGCAGGATAATCTCTTCGTAGGGCAAACCCCCGGGTCCGCACGAGTCCCCCTGGACGCGTTCTTCGCTGCCCGGATCTACCTTATCGGGCGGGCAAGCCGGCCGGGGGGCCGGCCGCGGACCAGGCGGTCCGCCCGACCATGGCTCTGCCAGCGGTTCCACCAGTGGCTCGACCAACCGCAAAGCCTTGGCGCATAGGCCGCCGATGGGGCGCGCATGGGCTTCCAGCATCCACGCGCCTTCAGCGTTGTGGCGCAGTTCCGCGTGGACTGGCCCGTGGCGCAACCCCAGCGCCCGAACGGCGCGCGCGGTGGTATCGAGCAACGCGCTTTGCACGTCCTCCGGTTCGCGCGATGGCGTTACGTAGATGGTCTCTTCGAAGAATGGGCCGTCGAGCGGGTCGGGCTTGTCGAATATCGCGATGGGCTGGAACTCGCCGCCGGTGACCAGGCCTTCGATGGCGAACTCGCGGCCCGGAATGTAGCTCTCCACCTGCAGGTAGCGCTGGCCGATCTTGCGGATGCGCTCGAAAGCGGCGGCGAACTCCGCGGCATTGTTCGCGCGAATCACGCCGCGGCTGGCGGAAAGCCCGAGCGGCTTCAGAACGCAGGGATATGGCGCGCGGCCCGCAAGCGCGTGCGGATCTTCGGTGAATTGCGCTCGAAAGAATTGCGGGACGCGCAGACCCGCCGCGCGATAGAGTTGCCGTGCGAGGTACTTGTCGTTGCACGCCCGCGCCGCCTCTGGCGGGTGGAACGGCGCGCCGAGCATCTCCGCCGCTTCGGCCGCCAGCATCGCCGGCCGGTCGCCCACGGCCGCCACGCCATCGAATTGCATCCCGCGCAACGCTTCAAGCGATGCTTCGAGCGATGCCGGGAACGACTCCGCCACGCGGTCGAATTTGACTGCGATGGCGCGGTCGCCCCAAGGGTCTTCCATGATATGGCAGCGGTCGGTGGCGAGCGTCAAATCGGCGCCCAGTCGCCGCGCCGCATCGGCGAAGACGCGGATCTGGTAACCCGTGGTCGCCGCAAAAAGTAGAAGCCGTTTCGCCACCGGTCCCATTCTCGCAGTTGCTATGGTGGTGTATGTGAAAGCATTGGTGAAGAGCAGGCGCGAAGCGGGGTTGTGGCTGGAAGAGATCGAACCGCCGAAGATCGGCATCAGCGACGTACTGATTCAGGTGCTGCGCACGGGGATCTGCGGTACCGACGTGCATATCTACAAATGGGACGAATGGGCGCAGCGCACCATCCCCGTGCCCATGGCGATCGGGCACGAGTTCGTCGGCAAAATCGTCGAAGCGGGCTCGAACGTGAACGATTTTTTCCCCGGCGACATCGTCAGCGGCGAGGGCCACGTGGTCTGCGGGCGGTGCCGTAATTGTCTGGCGGGACGGCGCCATCTCTGCGCGCACACGCAGGGCGTGGGAGTGAACCGGCCGGGCGCGTTCGCCGAGTATATCGCGCTGCCGATGACCAACATCTGGCGGCACCACGAAGGCATCGACCTGGATATCGCGGCCATTTTCGACCCCTTCGGCAATGCCGTGCATACCGCGCTATCGTTTCCCGTTCTAGGCGAGGACGTACTGATCACGGGCGCGGGACCCATCGGCATCATGGCAGCGGGCGTGGTGCAACACGCCGGCGCGCGCTTCACCGTGATCACGGACGTGAATCCCTATCGCCTCGATCTGGCGCGCAAGATGGGCGTGACCATGGCGGTGAATGTGCGCGACGCCAAACTCGACGCCATACAGAAGCAACTCGGTATGACGGAGGGCTTCGACGTGGGCCTCGAGATGTCGGGCAACCCTTCCGGCTTCCGCGACATGATCGCCAACATGAGCCACGGCGCGAAGATCGCCATGCTGGGCATTCCGTCCGAAGACATGGCCATCGATTGGCGCACGGTGATTTTCAACATGCTGACCATCAAGGGCATCTACGGCCGCGAGATGTACGAGACCTGGTACAAGATGAGCGTGATGCTGCAATCGGGACTCGATATCAGCCCGGTGATCACGCATCGCTTCCACTACACGGAGTATGAGAAGGGCTTCGAAGCGATGTCGTCGGGGAATTCGGGGAAGGTGATTTTGAGTTGGGAGTGAGCGGCGGGGCAGCCGCCCGCCGCGCTGGCTAACACCGTGGATAGGCCGGCGTCGGCGCCTCGTGGACCGATCTGGCGGCCCGCTAAATCTGACTTGGGTCACTCGATCGCCGATAACTCTCCCCTTCCGCCTAACATAGTACATAGGACGGTATGTAAGACTGTCTCGCATGTACTCGGCGACGGGTGCTTAAACGTATTCGGGATTTTCTCGCCCGGCCGCGAAATCCCGCTCCCTCACGGTCGCGGCTCTGTCTCGGCTGCGCGTGTTTGCAGATAGTTACCGAGCCGCAACCGTCAGTTTCACGACCAGATCGAGAACTTCATCGCCCACGCCCAGATCTTCCTGCCGGTCCTGACCAAAGGCGCCGGGTCGCGAAAATGGGCCCGGCAGGAAATCGGGTACGCGTTTGCGATGCGCGTGCCGGCGGGGTAGGTCGGCGTGGGGTGCGATCCTCCGAAGGGACATCGGGCGAATCCGCCTTCGCCTGATTCCGGATGCTTCGGCCGATCACCGGTGGCCGAGGAATCGCAACTGAAAGTTAAGGGCTCGCGGCTGGCCGCCATACTCCAGCAGATAAGTCGAGCCGCCCAGCACATTATCCACCAAGGTCGGATTGAAGTGGCCGGTGATGTTATTGAAGCCCGCCCGCAACGCCACGCGATAGCCGCGATAGGAAAGTATGCGTTCGACGAACAGATTCAATTCGAAGAACTGCGGGAAGCGCCGGTCGTCGACTAATCCCACCAGTTGTCCGTACGGATCCTGTATCGAGAAGGGCAGGCCCGAATGCCAATCCAGCAGATAGGCGAATGCCCAGCTCTTGCTCCAGGCCGGAAGATAGCCCCAACTCAGCAGTCGATTCGGCGCATCCCACGGCAACGGACCGGTATCGGCGGAGACGCTCAAAGGCTGGTCCACGGTTCGCTCGATCACGGCATTCGATTCCGCCCGGCTGCGCGTATAGCTCACCATCCACTCGAAACGGCCCCGCAGCGGCTGGCGTAATGCAATTTCCACCGAATCGTACTGGTCCTGGCGCTGGTTGGTCAGTGCGTAATCGGCGGTCACCGGCCCGGGGTTCGGCGCACCGGCTATGATAGCCGGGAACTGCTCCGCGGAGGGCAGGTCGTTGGTGTAATCGAACCCGCGCGTCGAACGCCGCCGCAACAACTCTACTTTGGCCTGCAGCAGTTTCGGCAGAGTACGCTCCACGCCCAAGGTCCAAATATCGGCGCGCGGATTCTGCAGGTTCGGTCCCAAGGTGAAGACCGAAAACACCGGACCGTAGATTAAATTGCCGGCGCCGTCGAAGTAGGTCGAGATATCGGATTGATCGAGCGGCCGCGTGAAAAGCCGCAGGTTGGCGGGCTCGACGATGCGGGCGAAGCTTCCCGAAATGCGCGTCCCCTCCATGCCCGGCGGCGAGATCGCAAAGCCGGCGCGCGGCGACGAGTTCAAGCGACCGAGACGGTCCTCGTCGGCGCGCCACCCCAGTTCCAGCAGCAGCCAGGGCCGCACTCTCCAGGAATCCTGCATGTAAAAGGCGCGCTCATCGTTGTCGCTGCTCAACTGGCCCGATCCCGTGAAACCGATGGCGCGAATAATCGCTCCGGCGTTGTTCAGGTAATCGATGGCGGTGCGGCTGACATTCTGCTGGTAGTCGAGACGGACAATATCGGCTCCGGTCTTCAATTGGTGCTCGCCCAGGAAGTGGAAAGAGGGCGGAAAATAGTTGGCTATCCCCTGCCACCGCCGGGCGTCGCGGCGCGCGGTGGCGTAATAGTTGCCCATGCGGCCGTCGGGAGCGATCAGGTAAGGCGCGTCGCCCTGCGGCTCTGCCGTGTTGTGCGTCAGGCTGGCCGCGAATCCGAACTCGATCATCGAGCTGCGGGAAAAGGAACGCTGATCCTTGACATAGCCAAACCACTGGTTGGCTTCGCTTTTCAAGGTGGTTTCGCGAGGGTCCAACAGAGTAAGCCCGCTCTGCGGCGCGTACTGGTAGTCGAACAGCAGGCCCACGAACAGAATGTCCTTCTCGCTCAGGTTGAACTGATTGTGCAACAGATCGTTGAAGCGCCAACTCTTGGAGGAGTTCTGGTTCGCCGCGAGTTGCGGCACCGTAATGCGGACGAATTGCAGTTCGGCGGTGTTGAAAAACCAAGCTCGCCCTTTGCGCCAGGGACCGGAAACAGTGCCTCGGGGAGTCCATCTGGAAAACCGCAAGCCTGTGCCGATGTCAATGCCGGGAAACACGGCGGTGGCGGAAACCTTGAACTTATCGCCTCCTGTGCGCGCATGCAGCAGCATGGTTCCAGACTCGCCCCGTCCCATGTCGGCATCCGACGGAGAGGACTGGACATCCACCGATTGCACGGATTCCAGACTCATACGGGCGTCGAACTGCCCGGTCAGCGGGTCGTTCAGTTGGAAGCCTTCGAAGCTGTACTGAGCCTGGTCTTCCGATCCCCCGAACAGGTGTATCCCGCCGCTTGAATCCTGCACCACCCCTGGGATCATCCGCAGCCCGCTGCGCAGGCTGTGCTGATTGGGAAACGGCACGTCGTAGAGCGTGCGGCTGCTGAGCGTGGTTTGCGGCGTGACTCGATCCATATCGATCGAGCCCGGATCGCCCTTGACCTCGATCGTCGAGCGGATGTCGTGGATGGATTGCAGGGAAATATGCAATTCGAAAGACGGCTCGCCGGGTGGCGTGGCTGGCACTGTAAGCAGCGGTTCAAAAACTACGTAGAAGCCTTCGCGATCGATCTTGAGCGAGTAGGCTCCGGCCGCCGGCAACTGCAGAAGGACGGAGCCGGTTGGATCCGAGATCGCCTCCCAGCTCTTGGTGGCGGGAATGTCCTCCATGGTGACTCGCGCGCCGGCAACCGGCAAACTATTTTCGTTGGTCACCCGCGCGGCCACTCGCACCTGGGCGCCAGCCAGTGGGCACAGAACTGCCACGATCCGGACCCACGCCAGCAGCAGTCTCATGCTTTGTGACAATCATACCCGAAGCGGCCGTGCCGCACTTGCCGGGCTTCGACCAGGCTGTGCTTACTGCTTCGCGGCCACCACTCCGCCCACGGTAGACGATCCGGTTCCGCTGCACCCGTTTCCGCCATAGCGGAGAAACTTCTGGATCCGTTTTCCGGTGTCGACTTCACCTGTATAGATGTTGCCCTTGCTGTCTACGCTCACCTGATGCAGCCAGTGGAATTCTCCAGGCATCCGGCCACTGCGTCCGAGCCGGCCCAACTCCTGCAGGCTGCTTCGGTTCAGGATGTAGATTGTCATATTGGCGTTGTCTCCGACATAGAGGCAACTCTGCGCCTTGTCCGTGGAGAAGGTCATTGAAACGGCTGTTCCAATTATGTTGGTGTGTTCGCTAATAAACTGCTCGGCGATGAAACCGCATTTGCCGGCCTCGCCAGCCGGATTGCTGCACGGCTTGCCAAGCGCGGCATCGTTCTTGTCAAACACCTGAATGCGGTCGTTTCCCCGGTCGCAGACATAAATCTTGCCGTCATTGGCAATCTTCACGCAGTGCACGGGGTTGCGGAAAAATGCGGGCTTTTTGTCGCCTTTGGAATAGCCGGCGATCCATGGCCCGGCGTTCCTGGCGGCTGCGTCGTCGACGGGGTTGTTTCCATAGGCGCCGAAATGGCCGATATATTTGCCGGTGTTGGCGTCAACGATCAGAACGCGGCGGTTTCCGTAGCCGTCCGAGACGTACAGGCGGTTAGTTGCCGGGTCGACCACCATGTCCGCCGCCTGATAGAGCAGTGGCGTGCCGTTAATGCCGCCATGCGCATCGTTGCTGCCCGGCGCCGTTGGAGTCCCGCCGATCCTCATCTTGAAATTGCCGTTCATGTCAAACTTCAGTACGAAGCCGTCGCCGCCTTCCTTGTTCGTCGTCCAAGGCGACCCTCCCCGGTCTGCCGCCGCGGAATTTCCCGAGATCCAGACGTTGTCGTTCCGGTCGACATAAATGCCATGCTCACTGCCCGGCCAAATGCAGCCCGATTCCGCTTTACATTTACCGCCGATGAAACCGGGATCGGCCGGACCGCCCCAGGCACGCAGCAGCTTACCGTCCGAATCGAACTCCAGAACCGAAGGCGCGGCTTTGCAGCAATCTGCGATGGCGCCATACGCGCGCACCTGGCCAAGCGCATTGATCGGCTGACCCCTCTCATCGGCGGCGCCCGGCACGGGCTCTTCAAGCCCGGCCTCTTCGTTTGTCATGGTGCGCGGCCGGTTGTAGACCCAGATATGGTCATGCTGGTCCACATAGAGCCCGCCTATTTGGCCAAGCAGCCAGTTGTTCGGCAGCCGTTGCGGCCATGCGGGGTCGATCACGAAACTCGGTGTCTTGCCGGTGCTCGATGCATTGTACACGCCCGTTTGTTTGAATAGCCGGTCGAGAGAGCCGCTGTTCTTCAGGATATTGATATTGGGATCGGCGGCCATGACCAAGTTGGCCATGGTCAATATCATCGCAGGCAGGCTGGCAGTCACTTTGCGCTGGATCATAATTCTTGTCTTTCCTTTCAACAAGCTGCCCGAAAGTGCGCCGCAGCGGGCTGGTCCGCGCGCAGAGCCGGATAAAGTATATAACATCCGAATCGTGCTGCTGGCATTGCGATTACATGGCGTCCCGTAATCTCGCCGGCCTTTACCGTTCACGGTAACCCACTGACTGTACTGGCCAAGTGTGTGGCGCACGCACTCATGCGTGCAGCGTTCACACTCGTGTGAACGCGATATGTTTCGCAGCTTCTAAGGGGCGATTTCCGCGACAGAGCCGCGAAATCCCCAAAACGGTTAAGCACCGCTTACATGGCGTACATGGCGTCCTTGCAAAGCCGTCTGTCCACTTCCGGAGATAGTATGCCCGGCCCTGAC
Source organism: Bryobacterales bacterium (assembly GCA_003135055.1). GTDB lineage: Bacteria > Acidobacteriota > Terriglobia > Bryobacterales > Bryobacteraceae > PALSA-243. Next base: position 74,419 of record PLDF01000139.1, read on the forward strand.
GGACAGCTTCTTGAACTCGCTCCGCCGTTACGAGCTGGCGCTATTCGGGTTGAAGAATCTGACAACCCTGCGCAACGGGAACCGCTCGTCCGCGTCATCGCGGCCGAAGCCGGCCGCCGGGAGGAAATGGAGACTGCCCCCAGAGTCGTGAGTGGCGAGTGCAGCGCGACCACGGGGGCAACGACATAGGCAGCGACAGAGGCAACCACAGAGGCTCGTAGCCGCCTCACCGGGCGGGCGTTATGACCGGCTTTCCTTTGTCGATGATGTAGGTGTCCACCGCCCTCGCTGTCGTTGTCCCAATGTTGCGGGCGCTGTGAAGGTGGCCGCGCTCGGTGAAAAATACCTCTCCAGCCTTCACCGTGATCGGGGGTTTCCCATCCACCTGAAGCACGATGGTCCCCTCAATCAGGTAGCCGAAATCCTCACCGGGATGGCTGTGTCTTGCGGACGTCACGCCAGGCGGGATCTCAATCGCCATCGTCACGCCCTCACGTCCCGTGCCAGGAATATCGTGGCGTTGAAGTTCGGTCCACTTTGCCGCGGGCTGCTGGGCGCCACAGACGGCGATCGTCGCCAAGACGGCCGCCCCGAAAATCAACATGCTTCGAGCTTTTGTCATGATTTACGCTCCTGACAGTAACTGTACCGGACGCATGCTCGTACTCGATTCGACTGGGATGGAACTGTATTTCCCGCTTGCTGCGATACCATGACTGCGTGGAACTGGGGCCGGATGTTGCATTGATCGCAGGGCTGATGGGAGAGCCTGCGCGTGCGGCAATCCTGGTTGCGCTGGTCGGCGGCCGGGCGCTTCCGGCCGGAGAACTGGCGTTCATCGGCAATGTCGCGCCACAAACAGCCAGCTTCCATCTTCGCAAACTGATGGACGCTCGCTTGATTACCGTGGAGAGACAAGGCAAGCATAGCTACTACCGGCTGGCTAATGAGCGGGTCGCCTCGACCCTCGAATCGATCGCCGCTCTGGCGCCTGTGCGCAACCATGTCGATCTCCGTTCACGGACTCGGCGTGAATCGGAGCGCGTCAAGGAGTTTCGCTTCGCGCGCAGTTGTTACCGGCATCTCGCGGGCGCGTTGGCGGTTGAGATCAATCGGGCGCTGCTCGCTCGCAAGCTCCTCGTCGCCCATTCTGAGAAGAGCTATGGCCTGACCGGCCTCGGCCGGGAATGGTGCGGCAAGTTGGGAATGATTCTCCCCGCGTCCGGACGTCGACAGGATCCGCCAGGCCGGGCGTGTCTCGACTGGACGGAACGGCAGCATCATCTTGGCGGGGCGCTGGGAGTGGCTCTCTTTTCCCGTCTGACCGCGCTCCGATGGATGGTCGCTAACCCCGATAGCCGGGCCATTCGTGTCACTCACGCGGGCGCAGTTGCGCTCGAGCAGGAACTCGGAATCGCGATTTCGGCGATTACGTCCCAACTGTCAGGGGCGGAGAAGAAGTAGACCCTGGTGCGGCGGGGAATTAACTAAGTACACCGTTTCAGAAGTTCGCCAACGTATCGAAACACCGCTTGCTGACGCGCGCGGCTCCGATCGGAGCCGCGACCGTGAGGGAGCGGAATCCTTGGAATACGCGACCGTATTTCTGAAACCACATACTAAGCCGGCCCGGTTCTACCAATTTCGCAGCGCGCAAAGGAACGCCGTGCAGGCCTGATACTGCGTCCCTGGCTTTGTGTCCCGCGTAAGATCGGTGGCCAAGCGCTGCGGCGGGCGGCCCCGGCGGATACTCGCCAGATCCTTATCCGCTGCTTTTGTGATTCTGAGCCGCTTTGAGCATAGAGTTCATGCAGGCGATCAGATACGCCATGCCGACGTTCGGCCGGAACTCTCCCGGAACGCCTCTGCCCGCCCCGCCACCCAGGCCCGGTTCCGCGCCTGGTATGATTCCGAGCGCCGGAACATGATCGGGGATCACGATGCCCTCGAAGTTGACGTCCACCAGCGCCTGCATCACCTTGCTCATGTCGTAGTAGCCATCGTCTATCAAGGTCTCGGTAAAATGCGGCAAGGGCGCGCTCACATTGCGGAAGTGGATCTTGAAAAGCTTCTTCATGGGGCCGAAGTACTTAATCATCTCCACCGGATCTTTGCCCGTCATCTTGCCGCCTTCCAGCCACGATCCGCAGCACAGGCACACGCCAATGTTGGGACTGTTGGCGATCTCCAAGGCTCTCTTGTAGCCCTCGAAGTTGGAGAAAATGCAGCGTGGAACGCCCGCCAGCATCGGTTGCGGCGGGTCGTCCGGATGAATGCCGATTCGCACCCCCGCCTCCTCGGCGACCGGGACCACCTTCTTGATGAAATAGGTGTAGTTGTCCCAGATCTCCTCCTTAGTAAACACGCGGCCGTGGGAAAGAGGCTCCGTATACGTCTTTCCGGCCCAGGTTCCTTTCAAGTTGGGGCTCGACAAATCGCAGTCGGCGCCGGTATACCCGCGCGGCAACGTCGCCCGGCCGCTGCGCCAGATGCCGTTACCCATATGGGCGTAAGTGGAGTAAGGGATGCCGGCTTTGCCAAGGTAGCGAATGTAGTTCAGGTATTCTTCGATCTTCTGGTCGCGTCCGGGAAGATTCAGCGTGACTTCCGGCATGTTATGGAGACTGCCGCTCGGCCCCACTCCGCTGCCGATGTTATAGACCTTGAACCCGCCGGCTTCCCATTGCTCCCGCATCTTGATGAAGCCCTCGGCGGTGGCCGTTTCAGGCGTCGGCGCGAGGCTCACCCACTGCACCCCAAGCTGCTTGAGGTAGATCAGGTTCTCCGCGGTAGGCTGGCCAGCGCTGGTACCGATTTTGATGCCCGGCGGGATGGGACGCAGCGAGGCGGAGCCCGTGCCGGCGAAAGCCAGCGCTGCCGCCCCTCCCATGGCCATCTTGGCGAATTCTCTTCTGCTGGCTGTCGCCGTATCGTTGTCTATGCTTTTCGAATCTTCAGAAGCGCTCATAAGCCATGCCCTTCCAAGTCTATACCAGGATCGAGTGGAACCGCGATTCGGGGCTTTGCCATCGGCTATAAAAGCCCACGCAGATTCCGGTGACCGATTCCGACCACACGCGTGGCACGGCGTTTGACGCCGCCGTCATGATACCGCGGCTGAAGAAGCGCCGCGTGAGTGTGGACTATCTGGCGCGGCTGGCTGATCCGGCCGGATTTCCGGCGCGATCCGGTGCATTTCAAGCTGGTCGCCGTGAGCGTGGCGCGCGCGCAAGGAGAATAAAGTAGGGCGGATCCCCTGGCTATCCCCTGGTCCGCTGCCGGCCCCTTGGCCGGCTTGGCGTGGGCACGCAAGAGCGGGACGAGGGCGTCCGGCCCAGAGGGCGCCCCGACCTGGGGGTCCCGCCCTACCAATCCGCAGGATCCTCGCGCGCCGCAATGACTTTCCTGAACCCAAGTCACCAAGACGCCGGCAGCCTCGATCCTTACCCCTTTGGCGCCCTCGGCCGGGGAGATCCCGGTCTTTTTTTTATTTTACTTGCAGATCCACCGAATCGGGTGTACGATTGCTTCCATTCAGAGAGGGAACTCTGATGCTTGTTTGCTCGTTGGGCTGCGCCCAAAGTAACAAGGTGGGGTCCAATAAACTGTGTAACGGACGCGTACGGGCGAATAGCCTTGTCTCACGGCGTAGACAGGGTTAGCGCAAAGCTGAGGGTATCTCCGCCCGGCGGCGAATCCCGATCCGCGAAGATCGGGGGAGGAGTAAGCACGATACGCAGTACTTGTAGTAACATCGCCGGCCTCGTCGTGGCCTTGTTACTGGTGTCGCCTTTGGCACTGGCGCAGATCACGGTCGGCACGGTGACAGGACGGGTCGTCGACACATCGGGAGCCGTCGTTGCTGGCGCGCGGGTGGACCTGATCGGCGAGACGCAAGGTACCAAGACCGCCGCGGTCATCACCAACGCGGCGGGCGACTACGTGATCCCGAACCTCGCCCCCGACACATACACTCTCGAGCACACCGGCAACTTCTCCCAGAGCCTCAATAACCAGGGCGTCGCGCTCAACCCGATCATCAACTATCAGAGCGGTGCGCCTTTCCCCGGCAACATCATTCCCGCCAACCAGCTGTATGCCCCCGGCCAGGCGGTGCTCAACCAATACCCGCTGCCGAATCTAACGCAAGGGCCTGGGCAGAATTACAACTGGCAGATCAATGCGCCGGCGTACCAGCAACTGACCCGGCAGCCCGCCGGGAAGCTCGACTACCGGGCGACGCAGAAGCTGCGGTTTTCGGTCAAGTACTCCGGCCAGATTGCACGAGACGTTACGACTCCGGGCTATATCCTGGGATTCAACGACGCCTACGTACCCTATCCCTATATCACCAACCTTGGCGGGACGGTTACTTACGTGATCAGCCCGACGACGTTCCTCGATGGGACCTACGGGAGGATCGAGAACCAGTTGGCGGGCGGCAACGAGAGCGGCATTCCCACCGACGCTTCCTCCAACCGCCTGACGGCTCTGCCGACCTTCCCGGAGCTGTATCCGGACGCCGGTGAAATGAATACGGGGTACTATGGCTACCAAGTCATGCAGGCGACGAAGGCGCCGTGCAATTTTGCAGGCGTAAATAGGCATTCTCTATGGACTACATAAAAAATGTCTTGACTCTGACCTCATTTTCAGAATATATTTGCTCCACGCTTGGGGTTTCGCTCGGTCAGGTTGATGCTGCCGCTTGGTTAGAGGCATCGCGACGCCACATACTGGGGACCTCGCAAATGTGAATTTGGGGAGTCCCGATCCACGGAGATTGGGGAGGAGAAAGCATGATACGAAGCACTCGTAATTACGTCGCCGGTCTCGTCGCCGCGTTGTTCCTGCTGGCGCCCATGGCACTGGCGCAGGTCACGACCGGCTCGGTAACAGGACGGGTCGCCGATTCAACGGGAGGCGTCATTCCCGGCGTGAGTGTAATCCTCATCAGCGAGGTGCACGGGAACAGGATCGCCCCGGTCAAGACCAACAAAGAAGGGGACTACGTGTTCCCGGATATCACGGCTGACACGTACACCGTCGAGGCCAGCGCCCCGTCGTTCAAGACCACGCGGGTAACGGGGATCCTGGTTACCGGCGGCGATCACGTGGGCGTCCCGCCCATAACGCTCGAAGTAGGCGGAACCACCGAAACGGTTACGGTACAAGCCGAAGTGACGGCCGTACAGACCCAGAGCGGTGAGCGCTCTGCCGCTATCGAACAAGTGGCGATCGAAAGCATGCCGATCGCCCACTCGAATTTCGCGGGTGCGATACTCTTTGCTCCGGGCGTTCAGCTGAACTCGGGTGGCTACTACGTCCGGATTGGCGACCCGACCAACGAGAGCAACTTCATGATGAACGGCGTCTCAGCCATGGACACGGGCAACAATGGCCAGATGCTGAGCCTGAACATCGAGTCGATCGGTGAAGTGAAAGTTCTCACGCAGGGCTATCAGGCGGAATACGGCAGATCGAGCGGCCTGCAAATTACGGCCGTGACCAAGAGCGGCACGAATCAACTCCACGGGGCGGCCTACGGTATTTGGACGAGCTCGAACTGGAATTCGAGGACGTGGGCGAATCAGAAGAACGGCACCCCACAGGCGTATAGCTATTCGGACACCTACGGCTTCACCATGGGGGGGCCGGTTTACATCCCGCATGTTTTCAACGGGAAAAACAAACTATTCTTCTTCGTCGCGGACGAGTTCCGGCCGTCGAATACTGTTGTTAACACAGGCAACTTTTTGCGTTTGCCGACGGCGCTCGAGCGGGCAGGCAACTATTCCCAGAGCCTCAACAATCAAGGCGCGCCGATTCCTAACGTCATTGACAATACGACAGGCAACCCTTTCCCGGGCAACATCATACCGACCAACCGTTTGTATGCTCCGGGCGTAGCGGTGCTCAACCAATACCCGCTGCCGAATCTGACGCAAGCGCCGGGGACTTCCTTCAACTATGCGGAACAGGGGGCCTCGTACTTTCAGTTATTAACGCAGCCGGTTGTCCACCTCGACTACAATGCGACAACGAAACTGCGGTTCAACTCCGCGTTATCCATGCAGACGGCCCGCCCGGTGGCGATTCCGGGCACGCTCCCCGGCTTCAACGATAATTACCAACCGGTTCCCATCATTTACAACGTTACGGCCACCGTCGACTATATTATTTCGCCGACGTTGGTCCTCGAGGGGACCTACGGCACCATCAAGAACCAGTTGGCGGGCGGCGGGTCGCCCGGCGGCATCCTCTCGGATGCGGCGGCCAACAAAAACAATACTCTGAGCGCCTTCCCGGACTTGTATCCGAATGCGGGCAAGCTGGCTACAGGTTATTACGCCTACACGACCCTGCAGACTCAAGGAAGCAAGGCCCCGGAGTACAGCAACGGCCAGCTTAACATGCCGCCGGCCTGGAACTTTGGCAGCTTAGTCTCAGGCGGCCCGCCGAGCCTGATATTCCCCAGCTACCTGAACGTCAACCACACGCAGGACGTCGCAGCCAGCTTAACGAAGGTCTGGGGGCGGCACACCATCAAGGGCGGGTTCTACTTTAACCACAGTTGGAAGGCGCAGAACACGGGCGCCGGCGGTGTCTCGAACCTGTACTGGCAGGGCTACGTGAGCTTCGCCAATGACACGAACAACCCCCTCGACAGCGGGTTCGGTTTCTCGAACGCGGTCCTGGGGGTCTTCGATCAGTACCTGCAGCAGTCGACGTACGTCGAAGGCAGCTTCCTCTATAACAATGTCGAGGGCTACATCCAGGACAACTGGAAAGTGACCAACCACCTGACCCTCGATTACGGGATTCGGCTTGAGCATATGACGCCGCAATACGATCAGTTCGACCAGGAGTCGAACTTCTTCCCCAACCTATTCACAGCGGCAGCCTCGCAGGTGCTCTACACAGCGGGCTGCGCCAACGGCGCAGCGGTGTGTACGGGCAACACCCGCGACGCAAAGAATCCGATCACCGGGCAGGTCCTCACGGCGGGGGGCGCGAACACGCAGGTGTTGATCGGGACCCCGATTCCGGGCATAGGCAATCCGCTGAACGGGATCATGCAGGCGGGCCACGGGATCGCAAACACGAATTACACCTGGGCGCCGCTCGTAGCGGCGCCGCGGTTCGGGTTTGCGTACAACGCGGGCAGCGGAAAATCCAGTTTTGTGATCCGCGGCGGGGCCGGACTGTACTACGACCGTCCGGATGGGAACACGGTATTCTCGACGCCGGGCAACGTGGGCGTGACGGCGGCCGACGGTACACCCGTTACGGATCAGAGCCTGTACTACGGGCAATTGCAGACGGTCGGTACGGGGGGGCTGAGCCCGCTGCCGGTGGGGCAGATGGTTGTTACCCAATACAACGCGAAGATCCCGTCGACCCTCCAGTGGAATTTCGATTTCCAGAAAGAGCTGCCCGGCCAGATGGTGGTCGATGTGGCCTATGTGGGCTACTACGCGTATAACCGCTTTGGGGCGACGCAGGGGGGAACGCAACAACTCGAGAACCAGGTGCCCCTCGGCACGGCCTTTTTGCCGCAGTATCAGGACCCGACGCTCGGCACGTCGACCGTTCCAGGGGCGACGGCTTACACGACGAATCTGCTCCGGCCGTACCCAGGCCTTCAATCCATCGCGGAGAATGCGACGAAGTTCTATGACACGTATCACTCGATCCAGTTGAGCCTGACCCGGCGGTTGAGGAACAACGTCTCTTTCGTGTTAAATTATACGCGCGGGCTCGAGCTCAAGGGCAACACTGGCCTGATCCAACGGTACGCGTTATCGAACGGCGCGCTGGTACTGCGGTCCGATGAGGCGGCGTACGAGGCCCTGAATTCGACCCTCGATGCGATACCGAATTTCCTGAAGGCCAATATCACCTGGTTCGCCCCGGGCATTACAGGCAGAGGCGGTTTCATTCACCAGTTGACGAAGGACTGGCAGGTTTCCTCGGTTCTGACGGTGCAATCGGGAGCGGCCTATAATCTCGGCTACTCCTACCAAAGCAACGGAGGTAATGTCAACATAACCGGTTCTCCGGACTTTGGCGGCATGGATGTTCTGGGCTCCGGCCTCGGCAGCGGGTGTACGGGCAACCGGCTTGACGGGTACAATACTTCGGCTGTAACGGGGCCGCTCCCCGGCAGCGTCCAAATGGAGTCGGCCCGCCTTAACTTGCGATACTGTCCCACCGCGATCCCGGACGTGTCCGTCGTGCGAAGGTTCCACTTCTGGAAATTCCAAGAGTCCAGAACCTTCGAGTTTCGGACGGACATCTTCAACGCAGTAAACGCCGAGTTCATCACTGGCCGGTCAAATACAGCTACGTTCAACAACCCGACGAGCATGACCCTGGAGAACCCCGAGTACACTGGCACCACCATAAACTCCGGCCGCTCGCTGCCGGTGAACGCAGGCTTTGGCGCCGCTTCGGCCGCCAACGCTCAGCGCACTCTTCAGATGGAGGTCCGCATCGGTTGGTAAGCTGGAGCTATCTGCTCTTCACGCCCGGAGGGGGATGTGGCATCGTCCTGCAATATGACGCCACATCCCCCTTCAAACAACTCAGCTTCGAACCGTCGAGTCCTTCAAGCCGGAAGGGGCCAGCGGACCTATCGAATCGCCAGCAAGTAGCATCGGCCCCGCCCTTCCGCCCGCCCGGCTGCCCGCCGCGGCGGGCTTTTTGGCTTTGTTGACTCGATGGTCCATTCAGGCTTGGCGGCCGCCCAGTAGCGCAGGCGGGCCACTGCCGGCTCTGCCTGCTCCGGCGCCGACTGCGGGGACGCCATGAAATCTGGCAACCGTCAGACTTGACGAGCGTGGTGGATCGGAAATGGCCCCGGGCAATCGGCAATCAGTATGCGCCATGCAGAGCTTTTGCCAGATTGGCTTGTGCCGTGCTCAGCGAAGGATTGAGGCGGACGGCCTCCCGGAATTTGGATACGGCTTCATCCATTCGGCCGAGTTTGGCGAGGGCAAGGCCGAGGTCGTTAAGCAGTTCCGCACGGGAGGGCCCTTGTTCGATCCGGAGGGCGACCGTGTACTCTGCAACAGCTTCGTCTAACCGGCCTAACGCCTGGAGAGCATTTCCGAGACTGGCGCGAATTGCTGCGTCTCGTGGGAGCGTGCGAGAGGCTTGCCGCAGTTCGCGCTCCGCTTCTGGCGCGCGTCCCAAGCGCCAAAGCACGTCGCCGAGCATGCCCCGCACCTCGGCTGCGCCGGGCTCAAGCCGCAGTGCCTCTCTGAACTCGGCGGCAGCCTCGTCGAGATGTCCGGTCTCTATAAGTCTCTCTCCGAGGTTTGCGTGAGCCTCCGCATCGGGGGAACGAGCGATTTGTCCGCCGGGTTGACCGTTCTCGCCTGCACTCGCGAGATCCCCCTGCAGGCGACGCGCCTCGGTGTAGTCAGGCTGGATTCTCAGCGCCTCCTTCACTTCAGAGAGAGCTTCATCGCGCCGGCTGAGGTACGTGAGCGCCACCCCAAGGTCGAAGTGAGCTGCCGCAAGCCCAGGCTTGATGGCCAAAGCCTCTCGGTACGCAGCTTCCGCCTCCTTGATATCGACCAAGGTGTTGAAGGTCTGCGCCCATATCCAGGTAGGCATCGCTGTATCCGGGCGCCAGACGCACAGCGGCCTGGTATTCCTTCAGGGCGTCGTCGTAGAGGCCCATTTCCATGCATGCTATGCCAAGATTCGTGTGCACTTGCGGCTCGTCGGGGTTGATTCCCAGCGGCAGGCGCACTCGCCGTGGCGCGCTTCGCCATCGCGACCGCCTGCGCGGGTTGCCCGGCGTCCTTCATGGCGGCGGCGTTTTCGTGCAAAGCCGGGACATATGCCGCCTCGCGGGGCAGCGAATCCTGAAAAGCGATCAGAGCGCGGCTTCGCTCGCCGGCCGCTGGAAGCGCCTGGGCGAAGTCCGGATATGGCTCAGGCCTTGGCGAACGGAGCGCCTTCCAGCGCTTTCTCGAAAGCGGGCGGTCCTTTTTCGAGATTCGCCCCATCCCGCACCTGAGCCAGCATGACGCACTCCATGTCCGGCTCGTAGCTACTGATCTGCTCGCGCCTGCGCTTCGGCTCGCCGGAGATCGGCAACTCGCCTCTTCGGCGTCGGAGCGGAGGAATCCGGTTCAGCCTCCCATATTGGGATTGCTGGACAGCGGCGCCCGAATCGAAGCGCTTTCCTATTGCCTGGTACGCCACGTCCAACCGGCCGAAGAATCCCTGCCGCAACGGTGCTCACCGCCTCCTACAACAGCAGTTCCGCCAATTCAGGCATCACCCGGGTGGCGCACGTGCTAGTCGACTGGCAGGCCTGCAATCAAGTTTCCGAGCGGCCAAACGCTGAGCCAGCTTTCTCGGCAATGTTATCTTTTGGCCGATCAATCTTCCTAACTAGTTGAAACATAGCGCCTTCGCGGTTGCAAATGGTAAAATTTATTTCGTGTCCATAAGTACTATACGTTCTATAAGTCTGTAGTACTTTAAAATATCGCTGCTTCTACGGAACTCTCAATGAAAAGATTCTC
>PLDF01000412.1 GCA_003135055.1 Bryobacterales bacterium
CTTTCATGTCGCACACCCCCTGCCCCGCAACCCGAACAATCCGCACCCCACTTCGGCGAAAATGGGTTCGGTGCGTCAAAATCCGGAAACCCCACCTCCCGCGGCCCCCAAACCACCGGACGCCCCGCTGGCCGCGCCGCCGGCTACTGGCCCGCTTGCCGGCCAACATGCTCCGGCAACCCCCGCGAACCCCTCCCCCAAGACCCTCGGATCGCTTCCCAACTCCGATGGAAGCAATGGATGCCGCCTTAAAAGCGATTCTCAAGCAAAAATAATCCGATCTGTAATCGACATTTACCTTTAATTACGGGGCGTTTGCCCGAACCCAACGTCAACCCGAATTTTTCCAGTAAGGCGGTGAAGATGGAAGGGCCGATGAGATTCGTGGGGAGGAACTGTGAGCCGCGTCCGAAGAATCGGCAGATTCGTGATGGCGTTGCTGCGCGAAATCGGCGACGAGAACGCCTACCAGCGGCATCTGGCGGCGCACGGCCAGCGAGCATTCCGGCGCGGAGTGGCGGCGCTTCTCGGAAGAGCGGATGCGGGCGAAGTATGCGAGGGCGAAGTGCTGCTGAAGTAAGGTCAGCCTGGCCCGGTCAGGTGGCCGGTCCGACCACGGTTGATCAATTCCCGGTTGGTTAGCTGGCTGTTCTCTGCCGACGTGCCGCGAATAGAACGCTAGCTAAGCTAGCTAAGCTAGACTTGCCCACGAGTCCTTGGGAGAATACACTCGTACGCAACTCGTGCCCGTATGCCGCCGGGGACACCGACGATGCCCACGATCAACCCATCCCTGCAAACATACGGGCCACACTCGATACAGGAAAGGCCTATGCTCTCGTTCACGATAAAATGGTCCCGGTCCAAGTTGAAGAGGTTGTAAACTTTCCGAACGCAAACAGCGCAAACTCCTTCGGATTGCCGTGGCGCCGGAAAGAGCTTGTCCTTGATACCGCTGAGCCCCCCACGGAGTCGATTAGGTCAGTTGCCCATTCTAGGCGGGCAACTCGCCGTACCCGCTCCGTTGCGCTCGCCAGAAATGCGTCTCGCACTCGATCAATCTACCTCATAGCGCTTGCGTCCGATCGCGACGTCACGATCATCGACGAAGAACACGAGGAGCAAGCGCTGACGAGCTAGCGTCCCTACCGATGTTAGCCATTCTAGCCAGCCATTCCAGTCTTGCGCCCGTACATCGTCGGGTCGCGGCCGAAGCGGCGCTGCCACAGCGCGTCGCTGATGATCCCAACCGGTGGCCCGCCCGGCACATCCTCCTCTGAAAGAAAGATGCGCCCGAGGATCGGCTGTACTCCTAGGCCTAGGACGTCGAGGGAATTCGTGGAGACGCGGGCGCCTTTTTTGACACTGCAGGCTCGCCAACTCCCGGAAACGGTTACGCGCGAGCAGCGGCCTCTCGTCGCCGCCTCCCGCGAGCGACAAGGTCGTGGCTTGTCCGCCGCGGCTGTCGGGTATGGGACCCCGCGGCTACCGCGCCCTCGGGCCACGGCGACACTACCGAACTATGACGGATGTACCCTCCGGAGCCCAGCCGAACAGCTTTGCGGCCTGCTCAGCCCCTAGATTGACACAGCCATGCGACGCAATCTTTTTCGATTCGGGGAGAACTCCGTCTAATCTATCCAATCCAGCCCTCATGGCGAGGTGACGAAGTTCGACGTGACTGCTAGCGTGAATCGCCCTTCCGTGGTCAAAGAACATTGCGTAAGTCATTGGACGTCCATACTCAGCGCTAACATGATTCCTATCTTTCCGCGCGATCTTGAAATGGCCGTGACGCGTTGGGGTCATCTTATCGCCGAGGACGCAATCGAACTCGAAGACTTTCTTCGCGCCCTCGTACGCCACCAGCCTCTGGCTACGCTCGTCTATTTCAATTAGCTTGTGCATTGGATCTCCGTAGTCGATTGTCAATCCTATGAAAAATAATGGCCGCGTCGAATCTTAAGCGACGGCGCTTTAAGTCCGCCGTCCGCACTTGCTCCGCGCGACGCCCACAGAGCTCGCCCAGCCTTCTATCGGACGTCCCTGAGAAAGACGCAGGTCATGAGTAGCGCCGGGCCAAGGTCTTTCTGCAGAAAGAAAAAGCCGAGGCCACCACATCCGAAACGCAGCGGGAGATTCCAAAGTCGCCCACCTTCAGCATGCCCCGCGCCGTCAGAAGACAGTTGGAGGGTTTCACGTCGCGGTGGACAAGCCCCGTGCTGTCGTGAGCAAAAGACATGCCGTCGCAAAACTGAATGCCAAACTCGAGAGCGCGTGGTATCGCCAGATCCTGTGTGCGGAGCAGGTTCGCTAGGTCCCCGCCCTCCACAAACTCCTGTACGATGCACGGGAAGTCCTCGATCACCTCGACCCACTCGGCGGTCACTATGTTCGGATGCGGCGCCAGCTTCATCCACAGCGCCGCCTCGCGTTCGAACCGCCGGCGGTCGTCGTCGCTCCAGATGAAGCGGGATTGGAATGTCTTCAGCGCGTAAATCCGTGTATCGTCGTGGTCCCGGACCTTGTATACAGCACCCAATCCCCCGAGCATGGGTTCGGCGACGACGGTCCAACGATTGCCCGTGAGGCTGCTGTACAGCACCTGATCCTTCTTGAAGTTGTCCCTTTCCGGCGGGGGGCTGGGAAGGGCGCCCGTTTCCAGATCGATTTCGCCGAAAATGCGATTGCCCGCTTTATTGTCGATGGCCCTGCGACGCGCCAAGGCCAGTGCGTGGCGCGCCGCCTCCCAACGCCCGGTGGATCGGAAAGCGCGCGCGAGGTTGAGATGCGCCTCGGCGAGGCCGTGGCAGAGCGCCGCGGCGGCCGCGAGGCGTTCCAGCGCCCCGTCGCCGCCGCCCGAGGCCAGCAACGCCAACCCCTCGTCGCGCAATTCCCGGTTACATCTCCCGATCGAAACGCCGGCTCTGGCCTGGATTCGTGCGGTACTTCAAAGCCCAGACACGCCGCGTTCTCCGCTCGTAGACCTGATAGACTCTTCCTGCTCCGCCATCGCCGACGACTTCGAGGACCTCATAACATCCGAACGTCAGATCGGAGCTTCGGATACTGTCAGCGCAGTGCTCATGGGCGTAGATGCTGAGATCGGGATGGTCTTCGGCCTCCTCTGCCGGACCCCGGTCGACCCGCCGGTTGCAGATCATGCATTCGCTGTTTTGTACCTCGAAGGAAATCCGCAGCAAAGTCTGGCCGAAACGAATCTCGTCGCCATTTTTTAAAACGCAACGATGAGCGACAGGAGTCCGGTTTCGCTGAACGACGGGGTTCGCACCCGCCACCATCGTCAGGACACACTCGCTCGGAGATAGCTCCAAATACGCCTGACGCCTGCTGACGGAAAGGTCAGTCTCCGGTAACTGCAGGTCGGCGTCCTCGCCGCGGCCCAACAGCAGAGGTCTGAACCCGGCGATCCGCTCCCGGTGACGCTTCGGACCGTCGATGAAATCGAGAATGATGGCGACAATACTCACGGATTGCCTCAGACGCGATTCGTCGACCGGTTGCGCAAGTTAGATTCGCACTCTTGTTCGGCCACTTTAGGGTCCTCAATCTCATCAACCTTGACCCTGCACTCGCTACACAGATTGTACTTCTTCCATTTCGCCAGCCTTTCCGGCGGAACACCCTTGAGGCAGTAGTGGCAGAATGTCCTAAGAGTGGACGCCGACACGTCGGATTCCGTCCCACCGTCGCCGCCCCCGACCAATCGGTTGGGGGGATCGCCGTCGAAAACAAACTCATGATTGCGAAACACCACGCGAGCTTCTCTTTCCAAAGGGACCTCTTCACCCGGTTTCAGCCGATATAGATCAGCCTCATCGCCGGGCCCTCCACGGCTGAGATAGGTTCCATTCTTGCTGTGATTGTCAAACAAATAGAAGCGCCCGCGACGGTAGCGTATCTCGGCGTGCAACCGGCCTATCTTGCCATCCTCCCGCCCACTAGGGTCTTTGAGAAGAAGATGCACCCGCCGCAGTCCCGCAATCCTCCGCCTGCCAACCCGGAACACGCGATTGCGAAATTGGATCGTAGCCGGGACCGGGCCGACGCGAACCAGCACCGCAGGTCGCGGCAGGCGGAAAAAACGCAGACGAATCAGCCAGAAAACCACTCCTAACGACAGCAACATGCCGGCGAGCACAATCATCCGTTTCGCCTCGCCTGCCTCGCCTCGAGCAGGCCCCGGCGCCGAACCATCGGCCACAGGCGCCGGCGCTGCGGCCGCATCCGCCGCCCACGCCGTCTTCAGGCGGTCAGCGACCTGTCCGAATACTCGCGCAAATTGGTCCGGCCGGCGGATCAGGAACTCCGTGCCCTTTGTATCTTGCGAGACGGTTTGCAGAAGTTGGAAGTCCGCCGCATCGGTAAACGCTACGCCGAACACACGGATCCCTTCGCGCGCCGCCTCCGCGGTAAGGCTCCCGTGCAGCCAGGCCCGGCGCTCGCGGTCCCGATACGGATTTCCGACATCGACTACGCCATCGGTGAACAGAATGATGGCGTGGCGCGCCCCCTTACGTCCGCCGCTTACCAGTTCATTGATTGCCCTCTCCACCGCCCCCGGTATATCGGTCCACCTGCCGCTGTAGTCCACCGCGCGCAGGCCGGTGTCAAGCTTCTCCCGGAAATCCGCGTCGGACGCCTCCTTCAGTTCCATCAGAACGCGCGCGCTGCCGTCGAATACCAGCAGGCCCACGCGGCAACCCGCCGGGAGTCGGGACACAAAGGAACCCACGGCCGGAACCATCAGATGCCCGGGATCGTTGACCTTCATACTGCCGGAATTGTCCAGCGCGATCACGACGTCCAGCGGGCTATCCGCCGGAGGCGCGGACCAGCAGCCGCAGGTAACCAATGCTCCGCACAGAAGGCGGAGGAGCGGCCCCGCATCGGTCGGCTCGATCATCGCAAATCGCTTCAAGGCCATGCCTCAACCCACCAGCAGTTGAGCTGACAGCAGCGCCCAATCTCGCTCCGCCAGAGCGCCTTCGCCACAATCCGCCTCGAGCGATCTGGTGACTATAGAGCGAAACTCCGCGAATGCCGACCGCAAGACTCGCAAGCAGGCGCCTTCGGATGGGAAATCGAATCGGCGGGTGAGTTCCGCGTTCTCCGGGGGTCCGCATTCCGAACTCAACGGTTCGACGTAGCGAGCAGCGAAGACGTCATAGCGGCGCATCCGCTCGTCGGCCTCGCAACGTTCCCTAAACTCCTTGAGCGCGGCGCGAAACACCCGGTGCTGATAGACCCGTTCCACAACACTCTCGGAACTCTCCCCTCCGCGCGGTTCCATTACGGAACCGTACTCCTCCACCAGGGCCTCGGCGGAGACCAAGCCCCCGGCGGGGAGGCGCTTTCGGGCTTTCTGATCTCGAATCCAGTTTAGGGCAAAATTCCGGAGACTTGCGATCAAGAAGTTTCGGAACCGTCCCTTGTCCTCCTTCGCCGAGGCTAACGAGTTCTTCTCCCAGCACTTGAGATAGAAACCCTGCAGCAAATCCTCGTAGTCCTGGAGCGGCCACCCGCGATACTCCGCCCGGACAAAGCCCAGCAGAGGAGCCGCGTACATATCGATCAGCCGTGACAGCGCCTCCCGCCTGCGGTTCTCATCGCCCGAATCCAGAGCCTCCACGATTTGCCATTTTGTTGGTGGGAACGACGGCATTGCCAACCCCCTGCACCCAGACGACGCCCTTGGCCGCCACAATAAGTACTACACGGTTTCCATGCCAGAAATCCCCGAGCGCGCAATCCGTTTCGCTTATAGCGGCAACTCGGCGATATCGATGCGCACCTGTACAGGCCCGAAATGCACCACGTCTCCGGACCGAAGCCACGCTCCGCCGGACGATCCGCTGGGAACTTGAAATACCCCTGCTTCGCGGTAAATCGTGGTTTCCAAGCTGCTACCATCGTCAAAAAGGCGGTATGCCGCAGCTTCATCGTCGAACTGAATATGCGCATGCGTCCGGGAAACGGCCGAATCCGGAAAGACCACCAGATTTCGTCGAATCAGACGTCCCGATTTGTCCCGCACTTCATGGCCACGTCCGACGCAAATGAAGCGCTGTTGCAGCACAAAAGTCTTGCCGTCTGTGTCGCCTTCCCGAACCGTGAGGGTTAGCACTGGCGGCTCCGGGAGTTGCTCCGAGCAGGCGCAATCGTATCCCTTCGCTTGATTCCGTATACTGGCTGCATCCACAATCCCCACATCCACGCGAAGCGGCTGAGGGCATTCGAAGCCACTCTCCTCCAAGGCCCCGCGAATCTCGTTGGCGAGGTAAACCCGATTAGAAAGAATTTCAGTGATGGATGTCTTCAGTTGGCCCTGGGCTACACCGATCTGAATGGCAACATGCCGAAACGGGAAACGGCTCTCACCACCCACGCTGATGCACCGCTGTTTCAGGTCTTGGATCAGATGATCCAGCAATTCAAAGAGTTCTGGCGCCCCAACAGGTCCAAGAACCTTATTCAATGCTTTGCGAAGTTCCGTTTCAATCCGCTTCTCAAGATGGTCAAAAACACTCATCGGTAGTGTCGCCCGCGAAACGACATAATTATACGAAAAAGTGCGACTGAGTGGATGTATGGTATCCACTAAAGGAACTAAAGAGAAAAAGAACGAGACCGTGGCGGAGGCCGCGAGGGCAATCACGACAGAAGATTTTTCGATCATTGCTGCGATCGGCCAGGCTGCTACGAGGGAATATAGCGCCAGCGGCGCAGGCCGTTGCAACGGTTTTGCTCGGGGGCGTGTGGTGTGCGACGGTGGGCGTTTGCGGCGGGAGCGGCGATGGCAGCCGCGCGATAACCTGATAACCGAAGGGTTCGAGGTTCGAAACCTGTCTTGGGAGAGGAGGATCTCCGGTCGAATGCGGGGAAAAGGGCGAGTTCCATCCTGGCGTACAGAAAACTCTTATTCGCTGCATACTATCCGTAGGACTAGGGGACTTCAACCTCTGTGGCGAGATGGTTTTCCACCGCAAAGGCCGAAACCATCTCGCCGGCGCTCACAGTGTGCTCGTTCACCTGGATCGGGCAGGCCCCCGCGAAACGCATGATGGATCTTCAGTGCCGCGGGCGCGATCATTTCATCCGACGGGGATGCGTCAAGACTTGCGCGCCAACGCTCCGGAGGAGCTCTCTTCACGGCGGCAGAAGTCGAGCGACAACCTCAGAGCAGTTCTTCTGGATCGCGGCAGCAAGCTTCTCCTTGGCTTCCGTTTGGAATGCCTTGACGCCTTGACGTCCGCTTTCAACGCTTCGATCGCTTTGTCAAATGTCAAACTCGGCTCGATTGTCGCGCCGGATAACTTTTCCCGAAATGGGCGATCGTGTTAAGGTACTTCTTCTCGATGGCATCGCGACCTTTGATGAGCTTTTCGCCCAGCCGCTACACTTGCACTACATCGACCTATTGATGGGGTCAAACGGATTGAGGAGGAGGAATTCGCTCCAGCTTTCGGACTGGTGAACTTTCGCAACTGTTCACGTCTCCGTGCAAGAAACCTCGGATAGCGATTTTACGCGCGGAGCCGTTACGTCGCCTTGATCATTCCATGATCGCTAGTCAACTAAGTCAAATAAGTCGTACGGACGCGAGAAACAATTTCGGAAGATCGTCGCTTTTCAGTGCAGCGGCCCTCAAATTCGGGGAACACGTTCGGCGTCCGTGCGAATGACGCGATTCCAGAGCTGAGAATGTCGCTGCGACGCCGTGATCGTGTCCAGCCGCCGCTAACGCCAGCAACGCAGTTCTACGGGATCTTAGTCTCAAGTTTGTCAGTTAAGATCCGCAAGCAGCCCTCCAAGCGGTCCACGCCACAACGAGTCCTCCTATTTAGACGCGGACCATCCGACCCGGAACGGCCACCAGCGCACCGTGGGGCTTTAGGTAGGGATAGGCGTGAGCAAATCGTGCTTGTTCGAGAACATCTCAAAGAAGAAGCTATTCATTGTGACCGCCAGCGTGGCACGATGGACGTCAATCCTTCAAGCCGAGTCCTGTCAATGAGTTCTGGAGATCTACGTATCGCGTTACCTCGAAAAGTGGGTTTCCATAGAAGGCAGGATTCCCGTAAGTCGTTGAAAAGATGGAGCGGGAGATGGGGCTCGAACCCACGACGTCCAGCTTGGGAAGTTAACCGGCGTTTGTCAATAATAGACTTATGCGTCAAAGGCGTTGATACAAGGCAACCTAATCCACTGATTCCTCGTGGCCGTTCTTCAAATCCGCCGTTAATGGAATAAATGGAATAATTGTTTTCATGAAGTGCCGGTGGGCAGATCTGAACCGCATTTTCGAGCGAAAGCCGCCCGTTTGTAGACAAAAGACCGTGATGGGCTTGAAATGAGCAACTTGCGATTTCGCAGCGTCGGCCGGCGAAGCTACGTTACGGCGTGTTAAAAAGGATGAATTCGTGCTCCAAATCATCCTTTCTTTCCTTGTGGCCATGCGAGTGTTCTGGCGCAGTCGAAGCGATACGGCCCTCGAAGTCCTCGCCCTCCGACAACAGGTAGCCGTGCTGAAACGAAAACGGCCGCGGCCAAAATTGAACTCCTGGGACCGACTGTTCTGGACGGCACTCCGCCAATGTTGGTCCCGCTGGACGGACGTCCTGGTCCTGGTGAAGCCCGACACCGTGATCGGCTGGCACCGCGCCGGCTTCCGTCTCTATTGGCGCTGGCGATCCCGGCCACTCGGCGGACGACCGAAGATCACCGAGGAGATTCGCGTTCTGATCCGACAATTGGCACAAGAGAACCAGGATTGGGGAGCTCCTAAGATTCACGGTGAACTTCAGAAGCTCGGTTTCGCCGTCTCGGAGCGGAGTGTGGCGCGGTATCTACGACGCATGTGGCGTCGCGGCGACCCGGCCAGGAACTGGCTGACGTTCTTACAGAATCATCGCGAGGTGATCACCGCGTTCGACTTTTTCACTGTGCCGACGGTGACATTCCAGCTGCTCTACTGCTTTTTCGTGATCGAGCACGGGCGGCGCCGGATTCTGCATTTCAATGTGACTGACCACCCTACGGCAGAGTGGGTCGTCCAACAACTGCGCGCGGCATTCCCCGAAGCGGGTCCGTATCGATATGCCATCTTCAATCGAGATTCGACGTTCGGTGAGGAAGTGGTCACCTTCCTGGAGGCAACTGGACTGAAGCCCAAACGGACGAGCGTACAGGCGGCCTGGCAGAATGGAATTGCGGAAAGATGGATTGGCAGCGCCCGCCGAGATTGCTTTGATCATGTGATCGCACTCAATGAAGCGCACGTACGGCGGCTGGGCCGTGAATTCCTTGCGTACTACCATGAGGATCGAACGCATCTCGGACTTGATAAGGACACACCATCGGAGAGACCGATCGAAGGAAAACCGGAGGGGGCGGAATTGGAATCGCTGGCACGGGTCGGCGGCTTACACCATCGATACGGCTGGAAAGCAGCCGCGTGAACATGCGTTGAAATTCACAGGGCGTCGCAAGGTCCATCACTACCAGTGCGTTCCTCGGTCTCGTTCGCGGGCGGCACACCGCATTCGTGCTGCTCTGGGACCAATGGAAAGCAACGGTGGGAAACGATATCTGAAACCGACTCCCACGCCTTGATCATGTGAAATTAGCTTTAGAGTAGGTCCTACAGAGTTTTGGCGAACCACAGGCGGAAATCGTCCCCTGCGTCAGGGGGCTGATGGAAAAGTTGACAGGTCCACCGCAGTTTCCGGTGAGGCTGTACTGAGTGGCGGTGACGCCGGGAATTTGATAGATGGCGTAACCGGCGGCGCCGGCGATGACGTGCAGCAGGTTGCCGGCGACGGTCATATTGGTTACACCGGCGGGCACGGTATAGGGAGTCAAATGCGAAATTGACGCGAGACCCTCTCATTTAATGGCGCGCCTGGTAGCCCTCCGCCTGTCCTGCGCCACCTCAGATTTGCGAAAGTCCCGCTAGCAGCTAGCTGTCCCCTGGGGACTCGGCCAAATCGCAGGCTCGGGTTACGTTCCGTCCGACCCAGGCTTTCCCCCGGAACTTCCCCAATCAACTACTGGCCCACTATATTGGGTGCATACCGCCAAGGCACCTGCAACTGGCGGACTCAGGACCCTACACGTGTCTTCCCTGTACACCTCGAGCTCGTTCATCACCCCGGCCACAACGTGAAGGAGAACGTGAATCACCACGCCGTCTGCGTCTGCGCATTTGCCCTCGGTGGGAATCCTACCATCGACTGGTGCGGGGAGGCTCGGATCGCACTGCAGGGCAAGGCCCCCGTCTTCATCGATTGTCTTGGCTGTAACCGATTTCAACTGATGTCGCAACTCGTCACACCCTGGGAAATCGGGTTCGAGGAGTCTTTCCAAGAGCTGCAACTCGCGAGCAATGAGAGGACGAAAGGAGCTATCCACTTGAGCGTTTCTCCTAAATTAAAGTGGGAAAATTGGGTAGTACGTTCCAATTGCGAGCCATACATCCGTCACCAAGTATATCCTGGCAATCAATCCGACCCCATTAATCTCAAAATGAGCGAAAAACTGCTCCGGGATCTCTGCGTTGTTCGCCAGCCACTCTTGAACCGCCTGTTTTATGAAAGCCTCTACTTCAGTTTGTGAGAGGCCAGTGCCAACGAGATGGCGGGCACCATGCCCGAAGGTAATATCGATAGTGGAGAGCCCAGCTTCTTCTTCTGCCGCATCGTAGCCGGTTGGATCGGCGAACCTCACCGGATTCGCACCTACGTACAGATATTTATGGAGCGTCTGCGGCATTTCAATCCCGCCTTGCGCCGGATCTCTCGTCAAAAACCTACCGGTCGCCGGATCGAAATAGCGTGCGCGGAGATAGTAGAGGCCAAGGTCTGAGTCGTCCTGCTCACCGCGGTACAAGTACAAGTTCGGCGTCGTGCCGGTCGTGCTAATTGCGTTACCCCACGCATCGTAATCGTACGTGTCGGTGATCGTGCCAGTTGAATCGGTCAGCAGGCGAACGCTGCCCATGCCATCGTAGGCGTAAAAGCTTGTGGTCCACGTGCCACTGATGAGTTGGCTCTGGCCGACACGCTGACGACCGTAGGCATAGCTCCGCTGCACGGTGCCGCCGACCAACTCCTCAACCACCTGGGGTAGACGCGTCGGGTTCAAGTCGTCCACGAGATAGCGCGTCGTGACAGCACCGACTGTCTTGGCTACGCGGTTGCCGTCGCCGTCGTATTGGAGCGTCACGGCGCTGTTATTCATGCTCTTCATCCGGTTTTCAAAGTCGTATGCGAAGGATTTGCCGCCGCTCGTGAAGGTGTTGCCGTTGTTGTCGTACGTCTCCGTGGACAGGCGGTCGTTGGCGTCGTAGGTGAACAAGCCCGCCGAAATGCCCGGCAAGGTCGAGGTCTCCGCCAGTCGGTTGCCCACCGGATCGAGCCCATATCCGACATTCCCATTCTTCGCGCGTGGGTCGAGACTAATATTTTCGTTGCTCAGCCGATACACACCGTCATAGCCCCAGTTTACCATTCGCCCGCTCGACTCCGTTGAGCTCTGGCGGTTGCCAGTGGCGTCAAACGTATAGTTGTAAGTGGCCACCGTCGAGCCCTCGCTCAACGATAGGTTCTTGAGGCGATTCAGGTCATCGTACGTAAAAGCGGACTGCAAACCGTTTGGATAGGCCACTGTGGCCAAATTGCTCGCGGAATCGTAGCTGTACGTCGTCGTATTCTGGGCCAGCGGCAGACGATTATCCGTTACCGTGCTCAGTCGGTTCAAGTTATCGTAGGTATACGCCGCCGAAGCCCCGTTTGTGTTGCTGGATGACATCGAAGTGACGTTCCCGGCTGCGTCATATGTGTAGTTTAGCGTACCTTGCGGCGTCACCTTGGTGATCAGGCGGTCCAGATTGTCGTACGTGTATACCGTGGCGCCGCTTGCATCCGTCATGCTGGCCCGTTTGCCAGTGGGCGTGTATGTGAAGCTCTCTGGGGCGTCGGTGAGACTCGGGTCCGGGGTTTTCGAGAGCAGCCGGTTCAACGCGTCATAGGCATACGTCGTAGTTTTGCCGTTATAGTCCGTCAGCGAAATCAAGTTGCCCGCGGCATCGTACGTTTTCGTCTGCGTTTGGCCGACCGGCATCGTCTCTTGCTTCAACTGGTTCAGTACGTCGAAACCGTTCTGCGTGGCGTGGCTGTTGGCGTCGGTCAGATTTGAAAGGTTGCCGTTCGGATCATATCCGTAGGCGGTCGTGTTCTGCGGATTCGGCCTGGCGGCCTGAATGACGCTCTTGAGTTGGTTCGCGGCGTCATACGTGTATTGGACCGTGTTGCTTGCCTGATCGGTTTGGCTGGCCAGGTTGCCGGGACCGTCGTAGCTGTAAAGGGTCGTGGTGCCGTCGTCATAGGTGGTCTTGCTCAGGCGACGTCTCGCGTCGTACTGTTCATGCGTTTTGTGGTTGTTTGAATCGAGGATGGAGATCTGATTGCCAGCGTCGTCGTAGGCATACTGCGTGGTGTTGCTTTGCGCGTCAACTGTGCTGGTCAAGCGGCCGGCCGCGTCGTAGTTGGAGGTGGTTGTTTGGCCTAAAGGATCTGTTGCGGTTGCCTTTCGCCCGTCGTTGTAATACGTGTAGGAAGTCGTTGCGGCTTGCGAAGTGCCGAAGGCACTGGTTATGGAAGTCAAACGGGCCGCCAGGTCGTAAACGTTGTTCGTCACGTGTCCGGCCTGGTCGGTTGTTTTGGTGGCGTTGTTGCGGAAGTCGTATGTGTACGCCATCGTGGAGGCGGGAGACGTCGGGTAAGTGACAAGTGTCAGCCGGTTGAGCGCATCGTACTGATACGTTGTAGTATGACCATTGGCGTCGGTTTTGCTGAGTTTGTTGTTGTTCGCGTCGTAAGTATACGAATTGGTACGACCCAAGGGTTGCGCACTGGTCTTTAGATTACCGAGGGCGTCGTAAGTGTTGGTGGTCGTTCCACCGACGGGAGCCGTTGTCAAACTCAGGCGGCCCAACGTATCGTAGGTGTATTGCGTCTGGCGGCCTAGCGCGTCGGTCTGGCCGGTCATATTTCCATAGGCATCATAGGTGTAGGCCGTCGAGACGCCGGAAGTCGCCGTCAGGTCGTAGCCCACGGCCTTCGCCGCCGTCGTGCCGTTGGCGTTGAACGTGAAGCTTACCACCGGGCCGATGGTATCGCTGGCAGACTTCGGCCAGAAGTTGGCGTCATAGGTGAAATTGCGGATATTGCCCAACTCATCCGTCGTCTGCGTCGGCTCGCTGCTGGCGTTGTATACCGTCGTGTTGGTGGTGTTTACGCTGGTCGCGGTTTTCGGATACGTTACCGAAATTTTGTTGCCGTTGGAATCGTAGGTGTAGCTGGTAGTATGCCCCAGCGGGTCCGTCACGCTCAGCAGGTTGTGGTTGGCATCGTACGTGTTTGTTGTCGTATTCCCAAGCGGGTCTGTGGATGTCAACAGCATTCCGTAGCTGTCGTACAGCATCGTCGCGGTGCCGGTATTGCCGGTCGCATCCGGCGGATACGTCATGGTCGTCGTGTTCCCGGGTACGTTGTAGGCGTAGCTGGTCGTCTGCGAGAGCGCGTCTGTTACTGTCTGCAAGCGGCCGCTGCTGTCGTATGTCGTGCTGGGTAGCGCATTGCCTCGTGGATCGGTTCCGCCCGTGTAGAGATGCGCCGTATTGTATGTGTACTGCGCCGGTGTGGTGATGCCGGGATACGTTACGCTGGCCAGATTGCCGAATGAGTCATAGGCGTACGCGTAGACATTTCCCAGCGGGTCCGCGATCTGCGTAATCCGCCCCTGAGTGTCGCGCACGAATGGCACGCTTAAGCCGTTGCTCGATGTGATGCCCGTGGGCGTCACCGTCAGCGTGTTGTTCGCCAGGTCTTGCACCGATTGCAGCGCGCCCGTGGCGCCTACTGTGTACACGCGGCCGTATGGGTCGGTGTAGACCAGGGTGGTGGGCTGGTAGGGGGCGTAGCCGATGGCGCAGATATATACGCTTCCCGTCTTCACCAGCAGGTTGCTGCTGCAGTTGCTCGCGCTGGCTTGCAAGGTTCCGAAGAAGCCCGGCTCGGCCGTATACTGGGGCGTGTAGATGAAGCTAAAGCCTGCGGTGGCGGCGCGAAATAGAAGGTCTTCTGCTGGCCATTGATGGTGAATGTCACGTCGTTGGTGGACGCGATCTGCATTTGCAGGTTGATGCTCAGCGACCAGCCGAAGCCGAAATCGCTCGATGTGCCGCTTATCAGACTGTCGTAGGTGCGGCTGATTTGAATCGGCAGGCCGGGCGCGGGGACTACGAGGTCGGTCACGTTGGTGGTCACTCGGCCGGGCTTGTAGTTGCCGCCGATGACGATGTCAACGCCGCTGCCCATGGTCTTGCCTGTGGTGTCGGTGGCGTCCAGCACGATGTAATACGAGCCGTTCGGCAAAACCGTGGTATCGAGCGTAGCGAGGGTTCCGCCACCGGTGGTGTTGGCATTCAGTGTTACTACGGCGCTGGGATTCGATAACGGATAGTAGCTCAGCGTGCCGCTGGCCAGGGTCTCGCTTGCGATCAGCGTGATGGGCACGAGGCCGGTCACTTGCGTGGCCTCGATGGGGCTCAGGATCCAGCCTTGGTCTGTAGTCACTGGAGGATTCACTGTGACCGGGATTTGCAGTGAGGTGGCGCCGAGCGAATCGGTAGCGGTGATTTGCAGGACGTAACTGCCGGGCGCGGGGAAAAGGACGTCAGTGACCGGTTGCGTGAGTGAGTCGAAGGTGACCGTGCCGGGGCCGCTGACTTCGGTCCAACTCAATGTGATTGCGCCGCCGGCGGGGGCCACGGGATCGGTGACAGTCGCGGTGTAGGTCGCGGTGCCGGGCAGAGTTACGAGAGAGTTACCTGCGACGGTGATCGATGGCGGAT
>PLDF01000196.1 GCA_003135055.1 Bryobacterales bacterium
TTGGGTCGCGCGAGCCCGATGCCAGCGTGCGCAATCCCGACTGGGCCGCCGGCCGGCTGATCGGCCCGGCGGAGTTGGCTCTGATAGCCGGCCATCCCATCAGCAAGGCTCTCGACCAGGATTTTCAGGAAGCCATTTACGATCCCGATGTCTTCGGCTTCGCCTGGCTGATGCTGGTGCGGACGCGCTTCATCGACGAGCTGATGGAGCGCGCCGTCCGCGGCGGGGCGACGCAGTTGGTGATCCTGGGCGCCGGATTCGATACGCGGGCCCACCGCTTCACCGAACTGTTGAAGGATGCCGCGGTCATCGAGATCGATTACGGCGCCACCCAGGAGTACAAAAAGCGGCGCGTCGAAGCGGCTCTGGGCGGCGCGCCCGCCAACGTCGTATATGCCTCGATCGATTTCGCGCGGGAAAGTCTCGGCGAGGTGCTGCGAGGCGCCGGTTTCGAGGCCGGACGCAAGACCTATTACATTTGCGAGGGCGTCAGCATGTACGTCCCGGAAGAAGGGATGAAGGAAACCCTGCGCGCGATCGCCGCGGAATCCGCTCCGGGCAGCGCGCTGCTGCTGGAGTATCTCAACCGGGCCGGGCTCGAATTGCTGAGAAAATATCCCATGGGGACGATCAAGAATGCGTTCGATTGGGGAGAGCCGTTCGTGTTCGGCGTGCCCGATGGGCAGGACCGGGAGTTCTTCCTCGAAGCGGGTTTGGAGCTGGGCGAGACGCTGAAGATCGGCAGCCCCGAATCGGTGAGACGATACGCCATGCGCCAGGATGGGAGCCACTACGGCGCGCATCTGGAGAAAGTGTTTCAGCAGCGGCGCGAAGACGCCCTGAAGGCCATGGACGAAGCGGGCCGGCGGCAAGCCGCCCAGGCCGCTGCTACGTCGGGCTACTGGCTGGCTGAGTTGACCGTCCCCCAGCGCTTTTCCTAGAAGGTCGTCCAGCGTGCCGGGCCGGGTACCGTCGCGCCGTTCTAACATCCATCCCGGCCTTGGCGGCCGCCACCGCCCTGTGGTTTCCGTTTCTACTCTCCGGAATACTCTCCGGACTACTCTCGGGACTACGAGGTTAGTTCTCGGTTGGCTTCTTTTCGATGTGATCGATTACGATCACCTCCGCAGGCCCCTTCTTCGCTTCGAGTTTGAGCCCGAGTTGGGACTGCACGGCCCCGGGAAGATCGGGGAGCGGTTCCGGCAGTTCGGGTGGATTTGCCACCCATTCGGGCATATCACCCGGTGGCTCCTCAATGCGTGGCCTGGAGTAGGTCAGCGTGAAGTCGTACTTTGCCTTGAGGCCGGTGTCATCCGTCACAAGGCTTCTCAAGTGAGATTTCATGAGCTCGTTCACGAGGTCTTGCATCGTCGCCCGTTCCCCTCCCAGGCGGCAACGGCCGTTGATCAACCAGCTCCAGGTTCCACCTTGCGCCGGCATTTGCACCGGTGGAAAGCCGTACATGTCATAGGACTCTGTTCGGCGTCCCCCCGGCGGCAGAGGCGGAGCGCCGTCCTTGGGCGGGTGGTATTCCGCCGACTCCTTCATCTTGGGTCCGTTCTTGGCCACTGTCAGCGAATACTTGGGAAGGTCTCTGGCTTCCCGATGGATCGCCAGCTTGAACCGTTCCGCGAGCAGGTTCTGCAACATCACCCGCAACTGCTCCTTCGTAGTATCTGGCGGCATGGTGGCGTCAACCGTGAGCCTGGTCGTCTCGTCGGCGCTGTCGAGCCAGCCCGGCCCCAAGATTTGAAAGTCTTTCACGTTGTAGGCATTGATCACGAGGTCTTTCAATCTGATGGCAGCATAGTGAATCCGGCCTGGATCCGAAGTGCCTGGACCTGTAGGCCCACCGCCGCCGCCCTTTCGTCCACCGCCCGCCGACGCCGGAGAAAACGGCTTGACCGAGGCGACATCGAAAGTGAGCGGCTTGCCTGTCGATTGTGGGCCGGCGCCCTTTTGCGGCCCGGATGAAGGAACCGGCGCGGTTTGAGCCGGCGGCGCTGCCTGTTGCGCCTTCAGCATGGAGACCAGGAGCGGTCCGGAAGCGGCCCACACTCCCGCGGCGGCCAGCAGTATTTTTCCGGACTTCAGTCTGCGCGCGATGCGGTTGGTCATGATGGCCTCGATTCGTTGACGCTCGATCCGGCCGAAAGGTTTAGCACTTTCTAGGGCGCCAAGCCGCCTGGCGCGGCGGGGCGCCCCGCCGCGCCAGAGCGCCGACATCAGGTCCTAACGTTTCGTGTCCCCAAGGTTACCCGGGCGCACAGCGCCAGGCGCTCGCCACCGCCGCCCAAGCGCCGGGATTATCGCCCCTCCGATATTCGCGAGACTAGCGTCGGGGAACGGAGCCCTCTCGGCTCTGGGATTGAGGGAACGGATCAGTGAACCGGCAAACCGCGCGAGCGCCGCGAGTCTTTCACCGAACGAATAATGCGCTTCGGCCCCGTTGGCCCGCATAACCATTACCGTCACGTCGTCTTCGGACAGATTCTCAGGATATCGCCGCGCGATTTCCGCTAGAAGAGTCTCAATCAATTCTTCCGGCGCCACATCCGGCAGAAGGCGCATGAGCCGCAGCAGGCCATCCTCGCCCAGCATCTCCCCGTCCGCGTCGCGGGATTCAATCAGGGCATCGGTGTAACTGACCAGGCGATCGCCGGCTTCCAGCTCCACGTCGAACTGCTCGTATTTAGACCCGTGCAGGATTCCCAGGGGTAGGTTTGAAGGCGCGGACGGCGCGGCCGTTTCCAGATGCCCCAGAAGATCCCATTGCCGTTGCGCCGACCGGTACAGAAGAGGCCGCGGATGACCGGCGTTGCAAACGGTCAGGCGCCGGCTGGGCGCGAAGAACGTGGTCACGATCGCGGTTGCGAAGGCCCCGTTCCGCGACAGCGCGGCGAACTGCTGGTTGAGCAGCCGCACGAATTCCGTTTGGTCCAGGCGGTTCACGAACCGCCGCATGAGCGTACGCAGCTCGGCCGCCGTCGCGGCGACCATGTGGCCGTGTCCCGCCACATCCGCGAGCAGCAGGCGGCTGAT
>PLDF01000320.1 GCA_003135055.1 Bryobacterales bacterium
CCAGACGTCGGTCACGGCGGGCGACCTCGCGCGCTGTTCACACCGCTCGCGCGGTTCTTTGCCACGGCATCGGGCCTGCCGCCGTTTACTTGATGATCCAGGGCACCGGCTTTGCAACGCCAGTTCTGCCCTGCCAGGCGTCCCCGATCGTGGTCGCGATGGGCATGGGAAAAATCTCTTTCGCGGGGGGCGCCGCGTTTGAGCCTGGTTCTGGCCGCGATCACCTTCCTTAGGTGCGAATGAACGCCAGATATTGGCCCTGCCTGGGCGTGAAAACCGGGAGAGAATCACTGGCCACGCGATTCATCGTTGCCCTCGACAGCGGGGGATCGGCGATGAACATACGTTACCGGGTGAAACTGGGCGAGACGGAACGTGCGCGACTACGCGGCTTAGCTCCCCGCTTTCTTCATGCCCTCCACATAGCTTTCGAGCCGGTCCAACCGCTGCTCCCAGATGGCCCGCTGTTTGCCAAGCCAATCCTGGGCCATAATGAGGCGCGTTGGCACAAGACGGTAGCGGCGCTCGCGACCCTGCTTCGCCGATTGGAGCAGGCCCGATTGCTCAAGAACACGAAGATGCTGGGCGAAGGATGGCAAAGTCATCCGATACGATTGGGCGAGTTCGGTCATTGAGGCCGGCCCTTTTGACAGTCTCTCAATCACTGAAACGCGCGTCGGGTCCGCCAATGCTTTGAAAACCTCGCCTATCCGGCAGTCGCTTGCCGCGTCTCGTGGATGCAAAGCCATGTCATCCCCGCGCAAGATACTCGGCCAACTTGCCGAGCGTTTGGTAGCCAAGCTCGACGGCCCCGAATCCGATGGTGGCTTCGCGCTGGTTTTTGCTCGGATGGAACTGACGAAGTGTCAGAACGGTCTTGCCGTCTCCTTGTTCGTCGAATGTGATTGTCACGCGGAACCGCTTTGGATCATCGTTCAGGTCAGAACTGTGATCATAGACCAGCCGTTCTCCGGGAATGATCTCCAGAAATCGAATGCGATTGGAGAAAATCTGGCCTCCTGGGGCGATCATGTGGAAGCGCCATGTGGCGCCAACGCTCGCCGCGCCCTGTTCGAGCACGTCGCACCGAAACCCGGTTGGGCCGAACCAATCGAACATCCGCTCCGGCTCGATCCAGGCCCGGTAGACCAGGTCTTTTGGCGCATTGATGACACGGGACAAAACGATTTCATGATCGAGTTCTCCGCTGGCGTAAGGGTGTTCGATGCTCACGAGGCAGTCTCCTGTCAGAACGATGATTAAGGCGATTACCTTAGTATCACCATTCAAAAACTAAGGTCAATGCCTTAGTTTTGCATCATCGCTAAGGAGCGCCTCGCCGTGGCCGATTCAATCCCGCTATTTCTTTGCGTCGTGGCCTACTTGGGACGGGGGCTTGCGTCCGATCCGGATCGGAACCGCTGAAACCAGACGTCGGTCACGGCGGGCAACTGAGCTGGACCCCGGAAACTGGACAGGTAGCTAAGAGAGAGTCTTCCCTTGGAGCGGCCGGAAGGCCGAGGGTGAGACATGACCAATACTCGGAAGAAGCACGGACCTGAGTTCAAGGCCAAGGTAGCGTTGGCGGCAGTGCGTGAGGAAGGCACGGTCGCGGAACTGTCGAGCCGGTTCGGTGTGCACGCCAGCCAGATCCATGCATGGAAAAAAGCGCTGCTGGACGGGACGGCCTCGCTGTTTGTCCGGGGCAATTCCGGGACGAAGGGCGAGGCGTCCGCGGACGAAGCCGTGCTGGCGCCTTTGTATGAGAAAATCGGCCAACTGACGGTGGAGCGGGATTTTTTTCGCAAAAGGTCTGGGCCATGAGCCGGCGGGAACGGTTGGCGCAGGTGGATCATGACGACCCGGTCCTGCCAGTCGCCGCGCAATGCCGTCTGCTGGGGGTTGCGCGCTCGACCTTATATTATCAGCCAGTTCCGGCGAACCCGGACGATCTGGCGGTGATGCGTCGGATCGACGAGCTGCATCTCGAATACCCGTTCTATGGCTCACGCCGGATGGCGGTGGTGTTACGGGATGACGGTTGGGTGGTGAACCGCAAGCGAGCCCAAAGGCTGATGCGGGTGATGGCGCTTGAGGCGATCTATCAGAAACCCAACACCAGTCGGCCGCATCCGGATCACAAGGTGTATCCTTATCTGTTGCGGGGTCTGATCATTGACCGGCCGAACCGGGCCTGGTGCGCGGACATCACATATATCCCGATGGCCAAGGGGTTTGTGTATCTGGTCGCGGTCATGGACTGGTTCAGCCGGCGTGTGCTGGCGTGGCGGCTTTCGATCACCATGGAAACAGATTTTTGCGTGGACGCGCTGCGCGAGGCGATGGAGTTGCATGGCCGTCCGGAAATCTTCAACACCGATCAGGGCGTGCAGTTCACCAGCGCGGCATTCCTGGACGAGCTTTCCAGCCAGGGTGTGCGAATCAGCATGGACGGAAAAGGGAGATTTCTGGACAACATCTTCATCGAGCGGCTATGGCGCAGCCTGAAATATGAGGAGGTTTACATCAAAGCGTATGGCTCGGTGGCGGAAGCTCGTCAGGGCATCGGGGCCTGGTTGAGGTTCTACAATGAGAAGCGGCCGCATCAGGCGCTGGGCTATCGAACGCCACGCACGGTTTATGAAGGGCCGGCCTGTGAGTATGTGGACAACGCTTCCGCTTCGCTGCGCGACGCTCTCGCGTTGCCCACATACTCACAGGCGCATCATCAGGAAAAG
>PLDF01000159.1 GCA_003135055.1 Bryobacterales bacterium
TGTCGGTCGGACGATTGAAATTATCACCGGCAACGCCCTGGCCGGGTACCCCGCGCCCACCGCGCCCACCGCGCCCGCCGCGCTCGCCGCACCCGCCCGCGTGAGATCCTCGTTGAAACCGTACCCGGTTTCAGGCAAGCTGAGTACATGCGAATTTTTACCGCGCTCGCGGCGTCCCTGATCTGCGCGCCGTTGCTTGCGCAGGGGCCCATTCCGGTCCGCGTCGACGCTACCGATGCCGCCCGGCGCCTGTTTCACGTCCACATGACCATGCCGGCAAAGCCGGGTCCCATGACGCTGATGTATCCCGAATGGATTCCCGGAGAGCACGGCCCCACCGGCCCCATCATCAACATGGTCGGTCTTGAGATCAAGGCCGGCGGCCAGACGGTGGCGTGGAAGCGGGACAGCGTGAACATGTTCGCGTACCACGTAACCGTGCCCGCTGGCGCGTCATCGCTCGACATCGCCTTCGATTTCATCTCGCCGCCGGAATCCTCCGGCTTCTCCTCGGGCGCTTCGGCTACCACGGAGTTGGCCGTGGTCAGTTGGAACCAGCTCCTGCTTTACCCGGAAGGCGCCGATCCGGATGCGCTCCAGTATCAGGCGAATTTGCGCTTGCCCAACGCCTGGAAGTACGGCACCGCGCTGCCCATCCGGCGCGAATCGGGCGCCGACATCGAGTTTCAGCCGGCGCCGCTCACCACGCTGGTGGATTCGCCGCTTTCGGCGGGCGCGCACTACCGCACCATCGAGCTGGGCTCCGACCGCGGCGCGCCGCATTTCCTGCATCTTGCGGCCGATAGCGACCGCGCGCTGGAAGTGAGCGCCGAGACCATCCAGGAATATAAGAATCTGGTAGCGGAAACCGGCGCGCTGTATCAATCGCGCCACTACCGCGATTATCATTTTCTGCTGACGCTCAGCGACCACGTGGCGCACTTCGGCCTGGAGCATCACGAATCGAGCGACGACCGCGTCGGCGAGCGTACCCTCATCGACGAGGAGCCGCGAACCGCCAACGCCTTCCTTCTGCCGCATGAGTTCACGCATTCGTGGAACGGCAAATTCCGCCGTCCCGCGGGTCTCACGAAAGATGGCCGCGACGGCGGCTTCGACGCGCCCATGAAAGGCGATCTGCTATGGGTCTACGAAGGCCTCACCGAGTATCTGGGCGAGATATTGACGCCGCGCAGCGGCCTGTGGACGCCCGAACAGTACCGCGAGTCTCTGGCCGAAACCGCCGCGTCCCTCGACAACGAGTACGGCCGCCGCTGGCGCCCGCTCGAAGATACGGCCGTCGCGGCGCAAGTGCTCTATACCGCCACCGACGACTACGCGGCCTATCGCCGCGGCGTGGACTATTATCCCGAAGGCACGCTGATCTGGCTCGAAGCCGACGTCACCATCCGCAAGCTCAGCCAGGGCGCGAAGTCTCTCAACGATTTCTGCGGCGCGTTCCATGGCGGCGCGGGCGGCAAGCCGGAGATGAAGACCTACGTCTTCGAGGACGTTGTGGCGGGGCTCAACGCGATTCAACCCTACGATTGGGCCGGCTTCTTCAATCAGCGGCTGCATTCCACCGCGCCGCACGCCCCGCTGGGCGGCATCGAAGGGTCTGGTTGGAAGCTGGCGTACGATGGCGTGCGCAGCGATTTCCGGAAGGATTACGAAGAGGTGGGCAAGCTCACCGATCTCAGCTACTCGCTGGGAATCAAGGTGCAGGACGATGGGACCATCAGCGACGTCGCCCTCCAAAGCCCGGCGTTCCAGGCGGGCATTGGGCCCTCGACGAAGCTGATCGCCGTGGACAACCGGCAATATTCGCCGACCCTGCTGCGGGAGGCGATTCAGGCGGCTGCGAAGAATTCCAAGCCGATCGAACTGCTGACTAAGTCCGGGGATTTCTATCAGGTGCATCGCATCGAGTATCACGGCGGCGAGCGCTATCCGCACTTGGTGCGGAACGACTCGGCGCCCGATGTGTTGTCGCGGATTATTGCGCCGATGGTGGGGAAATAGGGCGGGAGCCGGTGTCACGGCTGGTGTTACCGCTGGTGTTACGGCTGGTGTTACGTAAATGCTCCGTCCTCCTCGATTGCCTCGATCGGATCGCGGTTTTCAGCGGCAACTTCCCATAGGCGACCGGAGTCTGCGCGGCGAGCCTACGCTACCACGGGCAACAGCCGCACACCCACGGATATCGTCCTTGCCGCTTCCGTGTGCAGCATCTGGCCGGGGCGTCCGCATTCGCATAGCGGCGAATCGGGCGCAGCCTCGCCGGGGACGTGGAAGCCGTTCTGCGCTTCACATTCGAAGCCGACCATGCGGCCGTCGCTATCGATTAACATGGCGTAAGCCGGAACTTGAAATAGCGCCCAGAGACGGTCGCGCTGCGCGTCCGTAAGCGCGGCGCCGTTCCAGCGATTCAGCACAAACAGCGCGCGTTGAGCGGAAGCGCCCGCGGCGGCGGCCTGCTCCAACTCGTGAAATGTGCCGGACAGCGCGATTACGCGCCCATGAGCCTCCACGGCGGGAGTATTGAATAGCCGCGGATAAAACGGGTGTCGAACCCGAGGCCTAAACCACAATGACATTTAACTCGATAGTGCGGCGCCGCACAGAAGTTTCTCAAGATTCTCGCCGAAAATGAGGCGGGCATTCGCGGGGCTCAGACCGAGCGCGGCAAACATGCGCACCTGCTCGTCGAAGATGCTGCGATTCCAGCCGCGGGGAAAGAAGGAGGAATCGGTTCCGAAGAGCAGGCGGCCGGGCCCGGCGACGGCGAGCGCGCGGCTGAAGACGGTCTTCAAATCGAGGTCTTCGTACCGCATCCACGAATTCGAGCTGGACGTGTCCAGGTAAACGTTCGCGCAGAGTTCCGCCAGCATCAGGGCTTCGCGGAAAAGACCGGCGCCGAAGTGCGGCACAATGAAGGGCAGCTTGGGATAGAGCAGCGCAATGGCCTGCAAGTCCAGAGGGTTCGAATAGCGCATGTCGAACGGCGAAAGCAAGCCGAGCTTCTTGCGCACGCCCACGGTGAGGACGCCGCAGTGAACGAATACGGCGCGATGCGGTTGTGCGGCCGCTTCTTGCAGCACTGCTTCCACGCGCGGATCGTGCATGGAATAACGGTGCATGGCGGGGAACAGACAGACCACTTGCAAGCCCGATGCAAAGGCGGCGCGTGCCCGGCCGGCCGCATCCGGTTCCAGCGGGTTGAACATGAAGTAGCCGAAAAAGCGGCCGGGGCACGCGGCCAGCGCCGCGGCGACGGAAGATTCGTCGCCAGGCATGCTGGCTATGAGCGCGCTGCGAGCCACCCCGTGGTGGTCGAGCTCGGCGGCCCAGGCGCCCGCAAGCTCCGCGGGGTCTTCCGGAGGCAGCGCCCAACCCAGCGTGGCCGACGCTTGATCCGGGGTCTTGCCGGATTGAGCGGCCAGCGAATCGAGAAAGCGCCGCGAGAAGAAATGTATGTGAGCGTCGGAAACCCGGCACTCACCCAGTGGGGTTTCCATCGGGTCTGTTCCAATTGGTGATGCCCGCCGCGAGCGCGAGCTGCGTAAGGCCGGCGACGTTGTTCACGCCCAGCTTCTTCATCATGGTCTTGCGGTAGCTGCGCACGGTTTGCAGGCCCAGGTCGAGCATGACGGCGATATCCTTACTGGTCTTGCCCTCGGCCACCATGCGCAGCACCTGCAATTCGCGCGGCGAGAGCTGCTCAAGAGCTGTCTTGTCGGTGGTTTCCAGATCGCCGCGCTGGATGCGCTGCAGCAATTTATCGGAAACCTGCGAGCTCAGATACGACCCGCCGCGGGCCACGGTGCGGAGGGCGTCCAGCAGCTCGCCCGACGAAGCTTTCTTGAGAACGAAGGCGCGAGCGCCGCTGCGGATGGCGCTGACCACCGAGTTCTCGTCGTCATACATGGATAGGATCGCCACTTTGACGCCGGGACAATGGCGCAGAAGCTCGGTGGTGGCTTCGATGCCATTCATGCCCGGCAGGCCGATATCCATCAATACGACTTCCGGATTGGTCTTCTTGCAGAGCTGCACGGCATCGGCGCCGTTGTCGGCTTCACCCACCACGCGGAAATCGGGGCTGCGCTCGAGGATCGTCCTGATACCGTCGCGAACCAGCTTGTGATCGTCAACTAAAACAATATCGCAAGGCATAATGGCCTCTCATCCCTATTCCATTTGAGCGGCGCGTACCGTGGTGCCGGTATCGCGGCCGCTCACGATCGATAGACTAAGTCCAGCTTGGGCGGCATAATGTTCCATGCTTAACATCCCCAACCCGCGGCGCCCCAAGAGCAGGTCGGCGGCGTCGAAACCGCGCCCGTTGTCGCGCACTTCGAGAGATGGACCGTTACGTGTGGACTTTACCGCGATTTCAATAGCGGAACAACCGGCATGGCGCACGGCGTTCTCAATGGCCTCCTGAGCGATCTGGAAAATCGCCGGAGCGACGGCCGGATCGAGCTTCAGCGAGGGGTCCACATTCAAGCGGACATTGCCGGCGAATCGCTCGCGCACGCGGCCCAACAGGCGGTCGAACGCCGGACGCAAGCCGGCGCGCTCCACCGTGGAAGGATTGAGCTGATAACTGTACGCGCGCACGTCTTCCATGATGGTTTCGAGGACTTTCTGAACCTCCTCGATGCGCCGGCAAGCCTCGGGCGCGGCCAATTCGAAATCCATACGGGCGAGATCGAGCTGGAGGCCGAGCGCGGTGAGATTCTGGCCGACGGTGTCGTGCAAAAACTTGGATGCCATCTTGCGCTCGAACTCCTGCGATTTGAGGGCGCTGAGCACGGTCTGGCGGAGGTCTTGCTCGGCTTTGCTCCAGTCGCTGGCCTCGCGGGCCAACGCGCCGGCGTAGCGAATTTCGCCGTCCACACGGATCGGGAAGACCGACACGTTCCAAAACGAGTCGCCCGATTGCTGGCGCAGGGAAACGGTTTCACCGCGTAGCGCGCGGGAGAATCTGGGAAGCCATATGCGGGCCCGCTTGGGGTCGAGCGCTTCGGTGACGGAGCGTCCCACAAGCTCGGCCCCGGGTTTTCCGAATAAGCCGGAGCATTCGCCGTAGAGCTGGTGAAACACTCCGTCGGCGCGGACAACCCATGAGCACGACGGCGACTGGTCCAGCAGCAAGTCGGCGAGGTTTCCGTTTTCGGACATGGGCTAAATAACAGTCGTGTGGCGCACGCACACATGCGTGCAGCGTCCCCACTCTTGGGGACGCGTCTTTTGCCGGTGCGAACCATGCGTTCACGCGAGTGTGAACGCGGCACGCAGAGGCCAGAGGGCGCCCCGTGCGTGCGCCACCAGACGTCAACGCTTGCGGGCAACCACTTTTCTTACGGCATCCACGATATTGCAGGCCATCAGGCCGTACTTCTCCAGCAACTCCTGGGGCTGCCCGGATTCGGCGAATGAATCCTGAAGGCCGACAAACTCCATGGCGCACGGGTGGGTTTCGGCCACCACCTGCGCCACGCGCACACCCATGCCGGCAGTCGCCAGATGCTCTTCGGCCACCACGATGGCGCCGGTTTCGGCGGCGCGGCGGATGGCGTCGCGGTCGAGCGGCTTGACGGTGTGCATGTCGATCACGCGCGCCGAGATGCCTTCGCCTTCGAGCGTATCGGCGGCGAGCAGCGCCTGCGCCACCATCAGGCCGTTGGCGATGATGGCCACGTCTGTGCCCTCGGCGACTTCGATGGCCTTGCCGATTTCGAATTTTTGATCGGCGCTATATATGGTGGGCGCTTTGAGGCGGCCGGTGCGGATGAAAACCGGTCCCACGTGCGCGGCGGCGGCGCGGACCAGGGCTTTGGCGGAAGCCTCATCGGCCGGCGACATCACGATAAAGCCGGGCAGGGAACAGGCCAGCGAAGTCTCTTCGATGCTCATCTGCGACGGGCCGTCCTCGCCGATGGATATGCCGCTGTGGGTACCGACCACTTTCACGTTGGCGTGCGGATATGCGACAGCCGCGCGAAGCTGTTCGTAGCCTTTATTGATGACGAACGCGGAGAAACTGGAAACGAACGGGATCTTGCCCGAGTATGCCAGCCCCGCGCCGATGCCCACCATGTTGGCTTCGGCGATGCCGCACGAAATGAAGCGATCGGGAAATTCCTTCTGGAAATACACCGTCATGGTGGATTTCGCCAGATCGGCATCGCAGACCACAATGTCTTTATTCTCGTGGCCCAGCTCCACCAACGCGCGTCCAAAGGCTTCGCGGGTGGCCGGACCCTCTTTGATTTCGAATTTGGTTTTCGCCGGCATTATTGCAGCTCCTTTAAGGCCATTTGAACTTCAGCGGGCGTGGGCGCCGTGCCGTGGAACTTGGGATTGTTCTCCATGAACGAAACGCCCTTGCCCTTGATGGTGTGGGCCACAATGCAGGTGGGCTTGCCCTTGGTGGCTTCGGCTTCGCGGAACGCGTCCTGAACGGCGACGAAATCGTGACCGTCGATCTCGATGGTGTGCCAACCGAAAGCGCGCCACTTGTCGGCAAGCGGATCGATCCCCATGATGTCCTTCACGAAGCCATCGAGCTGGATGCGATTGTTATCCACGATACAGACCACGTTATCCAGCTTATGAAAGGCGCCGGCCATGGCGGCTTCCCAAATCTGTCCTTCCTGCACTTCGCCGTCGCCCAGCATGACGTACGCGCGGGAAGGGCGGCCATCCATGCGCGCGGCGAGTCCCATGCCGAGACCGATCGAAAGCCCTTCGCCCAGCGAGCCGGTAGAGGCTTCGAGCGACGGAATGAAGCGCATATCGGGGTGGCCTTGATAAATCGAGCCAAGCTTGCGCAGCGTGTTGAGCTGGTCGATGGGCGTGTAGCCAGCCTCCGCCATGGCGGCGTAGAGAACCGGCGCCGCATGGCCTTTTGAGAGGACGAAGCGGTCGCGATCGGGCCATTTCGGATTCTTCGGATCGATGTGCATGAAGTCGAAGTACAACTCGATGACGATCTCGACGGCGGAAAGCGATCCGCCGGGGTGCCCCGACCCGGCGGCGCCGATCATTACAATAATTTCGCGGCGGACACGCTTGGCGAGAGATTGCAGCTCTTCCAGGGATTTCGGCATGGGAGTCGACTTTAATTTTAGCCTACTGCGCAGGGGCGCGGTTTATAGGCAAGCTAAAGCCTGCCCCTTCGCCCGCGCACCCGTCGATTTCTGCCGCATAGACGTTTCCGCGAGAGATCCGCTCCCCGCTCGTTCAAACGCGCTTCGGCCCCGCTGCCGTTCGCTCTCTCGCGAATGATCCAACTCTTCGAGCGCGAACAGCCGGGCGCCGGCGTTGGCGCTCATTCCGATCGCATCCGCTCGCACTGTCTCCACCTGCCGGGTTTTCAGGCGCACTTACTTGCCGGCGGCCGTCCTGGAGCGCAGCTCGTAGATCACCGTCTGCCCGCTTCGCGCCACTTCCCGGTATTGCGCAAACCAATCGCGCAAGTCCGCAAATTGCCCGATGGCCAGCCGGGGATTGTAAAGGCCCAGCCCGTCCAGCACGAATGCCGGCCGCGTTTCCGCCAGCGCCACGCGGCGCCGCGCCGCCTCTACGCGCTCCACCGGCTCCGATTGCGTCAGGTGCCGGTCCGCCGGTACGCCCGTGAGCGCCTGCGAATCGAGGTACATCGTGCCCGCCGGCATCTGCGTATACGCAAAAATCTCCGGCCGGTATCCCCAGACGAACAGCGTGTCGCCCGGTCTCGCCAGTTGCAGCGTCAGCGCCGCGGCCGCGCGGCTGTCGCGATCCATCGCCGTATCGCGCCACGCCGGGTCGGTCAGCGCCGTCCAATACGCCGGAGCGAACCGCGCCAGTGGAATCAGCAGCAGTAGCAGCGCCGCTAGAACGCTCCGCTTGCCCATCAGCGCCAGTCCGCGCGATGCCATCGTCACCACCGCCGGCAGCAGCACGAAGTAGTAGCGCGGAAAGAATCGCATCCCCGCGGCCACACCCGCCAGCGATATCGCCAGCCAGGCCAGCCACTTCCATCGGGCATTCCATTGAGAACCCGCGGACTTCCACAGGAACACGCCTGCCGCCGCCACCACGGTCGCATGGAACCCGGCCCAGCTCGCGGTGCGCACTATGCCGTTCCGCACCGGGTCCGCCACGAACGGGCTGCCCGCGTAGAGCCTTCCCCAACGCCACACCTCGTCCCAATATGGCCCCAGCGCACCCGCTGCCGCCAGCCAAACCACGCCCGCCGCGCATACCGCCGCGAATCCCGCCGCTATCGAAAGCACGCCGCCGATATCCCACAGCGCGCAAACCGCCAGCACCAGCAGCGCTTTCGGACTTGCCCAAAACGCCACGCCCGCCATCGCCCCGCACCAGAACGGACGCCGCTTCCACGCCAGCCATACCGCCGCCAGATGCGGCGCCAGCATCAGCAGGTCCGACCCCACCGGAATCGCCGACGCCGGAAAATCGAAGATCAGGAAAAAGCCCATCAGTCCCGCCGCCCAAACACCCTCGCGCACCGACCACAGCTCACACGCAAACCCGTACGCAATCGAGCACGCCAGCAACGCATACAGCGCATCCGCCATCCGCAGCGGCCAGCCGGCTGTAAATGGAACGCCGGCAGCCGGCAGTAAACCAGCCGGCAGCAAATGGAACGCCGCCACCAGCGGCGGCTTGTCGTACCAGATGTCGCGATAGATGGTCTTTCCGTGCAACATCTGCTCTGCGGCGGCCAGCGGCAGCGCGTCGCCCTCCCATAGGATTCGGACGTGGCACAGGCGCGACGCGGCGAGCAGCGCGAACAGCGCCGCGAAAAACACCCGGACTCGCGCCCTGGCTTTAATCCCGGTGATTTTGATGTCGGTAGTTTTGATCTCACCAGGATATCGGCTATTATGGGCAAAGAAAAGGCGAACAATGGACGACGTCGAACTACAGCTTGCCGCCCTGCGCCGCCGCATCGCGCAAATCGACCGCAAGTATGGCGGCGGTCCGGCCCCCGCGCGCCGTCCCGTTCGCCGCCCCGCGCGCCACGCCATCGAGGATCTGCTCACCGGCGAGGTGGTCCGCACAGCCTACGGCGCGCACTTCGAAACCGAACGCGTGTGGGAGCGCCATCGCCGCCATGGCAGCGTGGATATCTCCGATCTGGCCGGGCTTCCCGGCAATCTGCTCCAGCCTCTATCCGCCGGCGTCATCCCCGACTCGCCGCCAGCAAAGTGGGCCTTCCTCGACACCGAAACCACCGGCCTCGGCGCCGGCGCCTGCGCATTCCTCATCGGCGTCGGGTCTATCGATACCACAGGCGATTCCACAGGCTTCCGCCTCCGCCAGTTCTTCCTGCGCGATTATGCGGACGAGCCATCGCTGCTGGCGCGGCTCTCCGAGCACCTCGCCCAGTTCGACGTCCTCATCACTTACAACGGCAAAGCCTTCGACCAGCCGCTGCTCGAAACCCGCTACCGCATGGCGCGCGCTCCTCACCCCTTCGGCCGCCTGCCGCACCTCGATCTGCTCTTCGGCGCGCGCCGCCTCTGGAAGCTCCGCCTGGAATCGTGCCGACTGGTCGATCTGGAAAACCAGATTCTGGGAGTGGAGCGTGAGGGCGATCTGCCCGGCGAAATGATTCCCTACTGCTACCTGGAATTTCTCCGCACCCGGCAGGCTTTCGAGCTGGTCCCCATTTTTCACCACAACGCGCTCGACATTCTCTCGCTCGCGTGCCTCACGGCCATCGTTCCATTCGCATTCCGCTCTCCCGATAGCGTCCATGTCCGCCACGGCGCCGACCTTATCGGCCTGGCCCGATGGCTTCTCGAAACCGGCCGTCACGAGGAATCTCTCGCGCTCTTCCGCCGCGCCCTGGCCATGGGGCTGCCCGACCATCTGCTCTTCCGCACGCAATGGGATATCGCCGCGATCGAGCGCCGCAGCGGCCGCGCAGAGGCCTCGCTGGCCGTGCTCACGGACCTCGCCGCCGCGCGCAACCCCTACCGCGTGCGCGCGCTCGCCGAGCTGGCCAAACATTACGAGCACAATGAGCGCAGTTACTCGATGGCCCTGGAGATGACTCGCGCGGCGCTGACGTACGAAGACAGCCCCGAGCTGCGGCGTCGGGAGGAACGCCTGAAGAGCAGGATTGCGAGCCCGCGCGGCGTGCGCGGAAACCGGGGGAACAAGTCGGCTGCGCGCCGCAGCCATATTGCCGGTGCTTGATGAAGCCCGTGGCGCACGCGCTCATGGGCGCCGCGTTCACACTCTCCCGAAACCCTCGTGCTTTGTGGGGTAGGTCGTCCAAACCTGCGGCCGATTGGGGGCGCCCTCTGGGCCGGCCTCCGCGAGACGCTGCAGCCGGCTCTCTTCGCCTCGCGATAGGTCGGTTTCTGTCGGTGAACGCATGGGTCGCGTCGGCAAAGAAAGCGTCCCCAGCAGCCATGCAATGCTGCTCCACGCAGGCGCGCCGCAGTTCGTTTAGCGGAGACCGCTAAATCACCTTGCCGTTCGAGCTCTTCACCGAAATCGGCCCGTTCCCGGTGGAAACCCGCACCGTATCCGTGCCGCCATTGAGCTGCATCGTGCGCCGCTCGCTGGTTGCGTCGGTCACGGCGTTGCGGCACATCTCCGCCTGGCAGCTGAAGGGCGCTTCCTGATTGCCTTCCACGCGCAGCCCCGACCGGAAGGTGCTCGGCGCCGTCAGACTCACCGGGCCGTTCATGGTGCTGGCATCGAGGCGCGGCCCGTTCCAGACATCGCCCGAAAGCTTCACCGCAA
Source organism: Bryobacterales bacterium (assembly GCA_003135055.1). Classification (GTDB taxonomy): domain Bacteria; phylum Acidobacteriota; class Terriglobia; order Bryobacterales; family Bryobacteraceae; genus PALSA-243. The sequence continues at coordinate 10,777 of PLDF01000159.1, forward strand.
GCGGCCCGTTGATCGCGCTCAGCTTCACGTCGCCGCCGCTGCCCGAAAACGCAATCGGACCATTGGTGGTCTGCGCATCCACCGTGCCGGTGCAGTCTTGAATTGAAAGCGGCCCGTTCGTCGCCTTCACCTTCACTGTGCCGCTCAAGTCGCGCACCTCGATGGGTCCGTTCACCGTCGTCAGATCCACGCTGCCGTTCCGCGGCGCATGGACGATCAGGTAGACCTGCCAATCTCCATCGCCCGCCGAAACCGCCGGCCCGTGCGTCTCCACCCGCCAAGCGCTACGGTTCACCGAGATGCCGGCTACCATCTGCGCGGCCGTCGCGCTGTCGCCTGCCGCCGCAATTTTGCAAGCCTCCACCGAGTAATCCGCCCGGTCCGCGCCGCGCACGCGAATCGCGCCGCGCGACCCGCCATCCACCTGCACCGCGACGCCTTGCAGCGTAAATTTCTCCGACGTCTGCGACGCGGCGCCATTGGTTTTCACCTTCAAATCGGCGCACGAATCGGCATTATCGCCGAAATTCACGCTCAAATTATAGTGTTTGGATTGCGCCTGCGCAGGCGCCATCGAAAGAGCCGCGGCAAGCAGCGCGGCGGCGGACGTCAGACCGGCATGGTGTTTCATCAGCAAGCTCCGTACTGCCAATAGACGGGCGGAATCCCGTTGGGTTAGGCCGGGGATTGCAAATTCAGGAACCGGGCTGAGCCGATTCAAGCCCGGTCCGTTCTGCCGGCGCCTGGCCAGATCGTCGACAACGGAAATCAGGGCGTTGAGCCTGTCCGAGGAATCGAGCCACACTCGCTGTGGCCTTTGAACATGGGAAGAAGCCGCCTGAAAGCTGCATGCCACGATTGGCACAAGCCAGGATTGGCTGCCTCACAGCCTGCTATTTGATAACTTCCGTCCCCACGTCCGTCCCCAACCCCGCGTACTCGTCCTTCACCTTGATCACCTTATCGCCGTTGAACGTCACGAATGTAATCCTGCCCGGAGCCGTCCCATACACCCAATCCTCGATCTCCAATCCGTCCTTGGTCTCCCGCGGCTTGTACTTCGGCCGGCCCAGGGCCATCAGCACCTGGTCGCGCGACATCCCCACGGTGGCGCGCTTTTCCTGAATCGCCTTCTTAGTCTCCGGCGGCAGCGTTTCGGAGAATAACTCGGTGGCGCTGTGCTGATCGAAATCGAGCACCGCCGCCAGCATCTTTTTCACCTCGGACGCCTTGATGGGCTCGATCGGCTTGTGGAACACCACCTCCACCGTCGTCCCGCCGGGCGCATTCGCATCGCCGTTCCCCACCGGCACCTGCGCCGGATTGGTCGAAGGCCCCATCCCCACGTTCACGCCGTCGTACCAGTGCCGCCCGCCCTTGAACCCGCCGTTCAGCTGCAACACGATCTTCTGGCTCTCGATGTCCACTTTCGTGATCTGGATCATGTCGCCCACGCGCGCCGCCGGTCCGCTTTCCTTGGCGATGGTCTGCCACTCCCGCTTGTCGTACGTACCGTCGGCGTTGACTTCGAGGTTCTTTCTCGACCGCGGCACCAGCACCCTGGCCTTGGCGTACTCCGCCATCAGTCCGCGCATCAGCTCCACCCGGTCCTGAAACGTCAGCTTATCGGCGGCTAGCAACGGCGGCAGCGCGCTCAGGATGGCAATGGCAGCGACGACGAATCGCATATGGCACTCTCCGCTGGCGGGTCCGTCAGTGGCGAGGTTTGCCGCCGGACTGGCGCCTTCCATACATAAAGGAACAGCAAAACCACCACCGCGGAAGTCAGCACGCTGGCCTCCGGGCCGTAGGCTCCGCCGCTCCATAGCGTACCGGCAGTCCACGACATCTCATGACCCGTCACAGTCATTGTAAGCCCACTTACCCTTACGCCGAACAGCGGCAATGTAAAGTTCCACCCGAAATGCAGCCCGATCGGCAGCCATAAATCGCGGCTGCGCACGCAGCCATACCCGAAAACCGCCCCGAACCCCATGGTATTGACGATCCCCAACCACGTCGCCCCCGGATTCCCCCGATGCAGCAGTCCGAACAGCACCGCCCCAGGCACAATGCTGGCCCACGCCCCGAAGCTCGCCAGCAGCGTCTGAAAGCCGAATCCGCGAAAGAGAATCTCCTCCGCCGCCGAACCGACCAGCAGGAACACCATCAGAAACACCCCCGCCCAGATGGTCGGCTGCTCCCCGGCAATCCGCGCAAAATGCGCCACGCCGGCTCCCAGCGGCAGGCTCAGCACCACGCACGCCGCGCCAATGCCTCCCAGCAACCCTACCGCGAAATTGTCCGCCGACGCCCGGTTACCCCACAACCCGATCGCCGTCACCGGGAGATCCGCGAAAATCTTCAACGCGATCCAGTTGGCGAAGAGCGCCGCCGCCAGGTTCGCCAGCGTCATCCCCGCCAGAGCGCCCGCCAGCCACTGCATCAGGAACCCGAACCCGAGGATCAGCGGCGCCAGGTAGAAGGCCGCGTAAGCCATAACGTGCGACACCACGCGGACCGGGTCTTTGCGGGCAGGCATCGGCTTAACTTACCATTTGTCTAGCATGCCCGCACGACGCATTCTTCAGCTTGGCGACCCGCTGCTGCGCGCCGTCTCGGTACCCGTTGGAACCCCGGCCGAAGCCGCCGGCATATTCGAGGATCTGCGCGATTCGCTCCACGAGTTCCAGCGGACGCGCGGCTTCGGCCGCGGCATCAGCGCCGTACAAATCGGCGAGACCAGGCGCCTGATCTACATCGAATTCGAAGGCCGCTCCTACTCCCTGCGCAATCCGGCATACGATCTGCAAAGCGAGGAAAAGTTCCGCCTCTGGGACGATTGCTTCTCGTTCCCCGATCTGCTCGTCTGGCTCGAGCGCTCGCAAATCGTGCGCGTCCGCTATGAAGACGAACAGGGCGCGACGCAAATTCTCGACGCTACCGGCGCGTTTTCCGAGCTGCTGCAGCACGAGATCGACCACCTCGATGGCATCCTCTCGGTCGACCGCGCGCTTGGCCGCGATGCCTTCTGCACCCGCGACGAGTACCAACGCCGCCACCGGCCCGCCACTGTTTCAGCCGCCAGTCCGGCGGCTGCCCAGTGACGGCCGCAACCCAACCTCTCGCTTCCCGCCGGATGCTCGCTTATGTACGACAGGCCTACCGGCCTATCGCTCTTGCCGCTACCCAACCTCTCGCTTCCCGCCGAATGCCGGGCCAGACAGGCGAGGATGCCTGTCCTGCATGACGGCCGCTACCCCAACCCCCGTTTCCGGCTGGGCCGCGCTCCGCCGCCCGACCTTCCGCAATCTGTGGATGGCCGCCATCGTCTCGAACGTGGGCGGCTGGATGCAGGACACCGCCGGCGCGTGGCTGATGACCGCGCTCACCACTTCCCCCCTGCTCATCGCCTTGATGCAGACCGCCGCCAGCCTGCCCGCGCTTTTCCTCGCGTTCCCGGCCGGCGGGGCCGCCGATATCTTCGACCGCCGCCATCTGCTGCTCTTCTGGCAATCGTGGATGCTGGCCAGCGTCGCCATCCTCGCCGCCCTGACGCTCGCCGGAATCGTTTCTCCCGCCACGCTGCTCGCGCTGACCTTCCTGCTCAACATCGGCTCGGCCCTCAATAACCCCGCCTGGCAATCCATCGTGCCCGAGCTGGTTCCGCGCCCCGAGCTGCCCGATGCCATCGCCATCAATAGCGCCGGCTTCAACCTTTCCCGCGCGGTCGGGCCCGCGTTGGGCGGCCTCACCGTCGCCGCCTTCGCCACCGCCGCGCGCGGCGCCGGTGTGGTCTTCTCGCTCAACGCCGTATCGTTCGTCGCCGTCATTTTTGTCCTCGCGGTATGGCGGCGCACTCCGCCTTACAAGAGCGCGCTGCCCTCCGAGCGCCTCTTCGGTTCCCTGCGCTCCGGCGCGCGCTATCTGCGCCATGCTCCCGCGCTGCTGGCGGTTTTCCTGCGCGCGTTCGTGTTCACCACGTTCGCCAGCGCGGTGTGGGCCTTGCTCGCCGTGGTCGCCAACCAGGACCTTCACAAGGGCGCCATGGCTTACGGCGTATTGAACGGATGCCTGGGCGCCGGCGCCGTGCTCGGCGCTTTCACTTTGCCCAGGCTCCGCCGCAAATTCTCCGCCGACGCCATCACCGCCGGCGCGACCCTGGTATTTGTCTGCTCGCTATCGGTGCTGGCGCTGTCGCGCACCACCGCGCTGATCGTTTTCTGGCTGCTGGCCGCCGGATTCGCCTGGACCAGCACCACATCCACCTTCAACGTCGCCGTGCAGCTCTCCGTTCCCGCGTGGGTGCAGGCGCGCGCGCTCGGAGCTTACCAGACCGTCTTCTGGGCCGGCATGGCTCTTGGCAGCGCGCTCTGGGGATTGATCGCCGAGCGCGTCTCCACCTCGCGATCGCTGCTCGCCGCGGCGGCCGGGATGCTGATCACGCTGCCCTTCGCCATGCGCTTCCACCTGCTGCGCGGCGCGCCACCCGATCTCAGCCCGTTCCAGCTCAACCGTCCCGCTCCACAAGTAGTCATGGAGCCCGACCATGAAGACGGCCCCGTGATGGTCACCATCGAATACCGGGTCCTTTTGGAAGACTACGGCGATTTTACCCACGCCATCCACCAGCTCCGCAGTATCCGCATGCGCGACGGCGCCATCCGCTGGGGCGTCTACCGCGATACCGCCGCGCCCGAGCGCATTATCGAAACCTTCGTCGTGGAATCGTGGCTCGAATTCCTGCGCGAGCGCGAGCGCATGACCACATCCGACCGCGCCATCCGCGACCGCGTCCGCGGCTACCATCAGGGCGAAGCTCCGCCGGCAGCCTCGTACATGATCTACGCGCGCGAGCCAGCCGAGTAAACGTGGCGCACGCACTCCTGCGTGCAGCGTTCACACTCGTGTGAACGCGACATATTTCACAGCCTCAGGGGCGATTTCCGCGACAGAACCGCGCTGCCTTGCGGGTATCCGGTTTATGTTGCGGCTGAACGCCGCGATTGATTCGAATGCCGGCGTGGCCGGAGATCCGGTGACAGCGACCGTGGTGACGGCCATGACGAGTCTCGCGAGTCAATCCCGGTCCGCGAGTACTCGGCGCCGTTTGCGCAATTCCGGCAAGGCGAAGCTACATCAGCGGATGGCCGCCGTGCCGTCGCCGGCTCATCGCATGGCTTGGGCGGATTGGCCTGGTGGCCGGCCTGCCGTGGCCTACCGGCTTGCCTCTACCTTCGGCGTCGAAAGGTATCCCACAATCTGATCCTTGCCCACCTGATTGATCACCAGCTCGTAGGGAGTGTGGCCGCCCTTGGACGTGTAGAACTGCACCGGCTCGTTGATATTCCTGTCCTTCTTCTCGGTGAGCTTGTCGTCGGCCACCACATTCACGGTATACTTATTCTTCTTCGGGGTAACGCTGACCAGCTTGAGCGTGATATCGGCGAACCGGACGGGCTGTTTGGTTTTGCCCAGCTTGATATCGACGTAATTGCGCTCGCCGAGCTTTCTCAGCGCATCCAGTTCGTTGTGGTTGGTGGCAATCAGGCCGCTCTGTACGCCCAAATCGCCTTGCGCCGATTTCAAATCGTTGATGGTCTTCTGCAAATCGGCCTGCGTGTGGGCCACCTCGGTCTTCACCGAGCCCACATCCGTGGCCACGTCCGCCACCTTCGCCGCCACCTGCGCGTTCGCCTGGCTGGCCGACTGCTTCACGTCGCTGATTTCGGAGTTGACCTGCTGCTGCTGCTTGGCCTCTTCGTCCTTGATCTGGCGCGCTATCTGATCGGCGTGGGCGAGCGATTCCGCCTTGGCCTGGCTCGATTCCCTCTGCGCTGCCGCGCGGGCCGCGGCCAACTCTTCCTTCATGGTATCGATGTGCCTCATCTGCGACGCCGAGGTCACCGACGATGCGTCCCGCAGGTTGCTGATCTCGGTCATCACCTTTTCATGCGTGGTCGCGAAGTCCGTGCGCATGTGGTCGATTTGCGAGTACAGGTAAATGTTGGCGCCGATCAGAGCGATGATCGCTCCGGCCATCAACGCTGTGACCAGGCCGGAGTGGCGGGGGGGGTCGATATATGTTGGGGTGGGGCTCACTTGTTAACAGGCTCCTTTTCCGTATCTTCTAGTATAGATGGCGTTAAGGGCAATTTGGGTTACATGGCGATCAGATCGAACGACTGGCCCCGAGCGGGCGCCTGCGCATCCAACTGGTAGGCGGAGTGCAACGCGTTGGCCAAAGCGGCCGATTGCTGCGGCTCGCCATGCACCAGAAAGACTTGTCGCAGCGCCGGCTTGAGCGGCTTGATCCACTCCAGCAGGTCCTTTTGATCGGCGTGGGCGCTGAGCGAATCCAGGCTTTGGATTTCCGCACGCACGCGCATCGGCTCACCGAATATCTTCACTTCCGGCTGCTTCCGCACCAGCTTTCGGCCCAGCGTGTTTTCCGCCTGGAAGCCGGTGATCAGCACCGCATTGCGCGGATCTTCGATACTGTTGCGCAGGTGGTGCAGGATGCGGCCCTGCTCGCACATGCCGGAGGCGGAGATCACCACGAACGGGCCGTGCAGATCGTTCAGCTTCTTCGATTCGGCCGCGTCGCGGACATATTGCAGACGCTGGAATCCGAAAGGATTCTCGCCTTGATCGAGGTACGCCTTCGTCCCGGCGTCGAAACACTCCGGGTGGGCGCGATGCACGGCCGTCACGTTGATGGCGAGCGGGCTATCCACAAAAATCGGAATGTTGACAATCCGCCTGGCGTTCGTCAGCTCATGCAGCAGCAGCACCAGCTGCTGCGTGCGGCCAACGGCAAACGCCGGAACCACGATGCGCCCGCCGCGTTTCGCCGTACGGTTCACAACCTCGGCCAGCTTATCGGCGGCATGGCCGATCTGCTTGTGAAGCTTGCCGCCGTAGGTGCTCTCGAGAATCAGATAATCGGCTGGCGGCAGCGTTTCGGGGTCGCGAACAATCGGCAGCCCGGGCCGGCCCACGTCGCCCGAAAAGCCCAGGCGGACGGGCTTCGAGCCGGTGGAATCGGTGAGTACGATGCTCGACGAGCCCAGAATATGGCCGGCATCCACGCACTCATAGCTCAAGCCGGGGAATAGCGTGGCCGGCTGATGGTATGGCACGGGGTGAAAAAGCGGCAGCGTGCGCTCGGCGTCCTGCATGGTGTAAAGCGGATCGACTGGCGCGCAGTCCAGGCCCAAAGACTTCCGGCGATCGCAGCGGCGGTTGACGAAATCCGCATCGCTTTCCTGGATGTGCGCCGTATCGCGCAACATCCAATTGCAAAGGTCGATGGTGGCCGGGGTGGCGTAGATCGGGCCGGAGAATCCGTTCTTGACCACCGTCGGCAGATTGCCGCTGTGGTCGATATGCGCGTGCGAAAGGACGACGGCGTCGATGGTGGAAGCGTCGAAGGGCAGATGGCGGTTCTTCTGGTCCGCCTCTTTGCGCCGGCCCTGATAGAGACCGCAATCGAGCAGAATCCGCTTGCCGCCGGCCTCTATCAGGTGCATGGACCCGGTGACAGTCCCGGCGGCGCCCCAAAACGTTATTTTCATTACCCCTCGGAAAGCGTAATGGTATCAGAAGAATTACTTGCCCACGACCTGAAGGTTATTGGCCACCGAAAATACGTCGGGGACGGTATTTGCGCGGACTTCGGCGAGGTTCTTATCGGCCGCGTTGTCGACGACGCCCACCAGGGTCACCTTGCCGTTCTCCACAATGATGTGGATGGGCGGCACCGCCTGCATGGCGTACCGGTTTAGCGCAGGCTCGCTATATATGGCGCGGTATTCGGCGCGGCGGACTTGGTCGTCCATCGGCGAGAGAGGCAAGACTTCAATCCGGTTGTCGACTTTGGTAACGCCTTCAATCTTTTTCACCACGTTGCCCGCATCGGTCTTCAGTGTGGGATTGGTCACCTGGCCGTAGAGCGTGACCCCGGCGCCATTGACGCTATACGCGAGGTTGTCGAACACGCCGTAGTACGGCAGCATGACGAGCTCGTGACGGACTTCGCGCGAGATTCGGTCCTGCCCGTTATTCGCCTGTAGGGCGTTCATCCGGTCGCCGGATCCGCTGTTTTTCTGAGCCGCGGCGAGGCCGGTGGCGAGAGTCAGAGCGCCAAAGTAGACTGCGTAACGTTGCATTAAAACACCTCCTGCGGAGTCAAGGATAGCAATCGCGGCGCCAGAGCGATAGCGCAAGGCTTCAGCTATAATGCCACTCGTTTATCGATGGGTCGCGGGGCGGGCACATGCCAGAGGTGCTTAAGCGCCTCGTCTGTGGGTTCGTGTCTTGGCCCAGCGCACCGGTCGCTGGTGTGGCGGTATTCGACGATGTCCGTGACCAACGTATACGACTCAAGCACGGACTGATAGGCTGCGTAGTCTCGACGCAAGAGTTTGTCCATGGAAGGGCCGCTCCTGATTCGGTAATGGACGAATGCAAGCTCAGTCGCAAGATTGCCCTCCAGTTTGTGAAGTTCGTTCAGATCCGCTCCCGCCTTGAGCCGCCCGTCAACAGCTTTTGCGCTCCGATAGACCGATTGCATCTCAATCCGCGCTCGCTCCGCTGAACTTCGGCAGCCTATTGCGACGGCGACAAGCAGAATAGGCGGGAACCTGGGCGATGTGCTCATAGCTCGGTGGTCCCTTGACATGATGGGCCTTAACCCCGTCCAACGCCGGTGCTACCCTAAACACATGCCTCTCCAGCCGAGTATTGTGGTGACCAGCCCCGACTCGCCCAAGGTTCTGCTTGTAGTCAATGTACAGGGTAGCGCCGCGGACGTGACCGGTGCGGAGACGGATCTTAAGGTTTACATGGCCCGAATGAGTTGTCCTGTCGGGATGCTGGTCACCCCTGAGCAAGCACGCTTCTACATCAACCGCTTTACGGACTACACACCGCAGACTGTCGAGCTGATTGGTGAGTGTCCAACCATCGATTTGCTGGGCGCGCCGGAAAAAGTGGTTGAGCCATATCTGGAATGGTTCGTGCAAGAGTGGCTCGAAGGCCTGTCAGGCGGCGCGCGCCGATCATGGCCGTCCCCGGTTCGTGAAGCCATCGAATTCAGCGTGCTGCCGATGGTCACCGGTAGCCACGTGCGTGCCGGCGGTCCGCGCTGGCGCCGCGCCGGCTGAGGGGCGCATGCGCCATGTCCTTGTGGAAACGAACTGGGTCTTTGCCTATGCAGCGCCGGGACACCACAAAGTCCTTGACGCGGTCGCACTCCTCGAGCGCGCGCGAGCTAATGATTTGCAGCTCCACCTTCCGGCGTTATGCCTGACCGAAGCGCGGCATGCCATCTTGAACAAATGCCAGCCGCGGTACGAAGCGAATGCGATTCGGCAGTTTCTCGCGAGAGCAAAGTCGGAGCAAACCGTATCCGCGGATCAGGCACGCGCAGCGCGAGAAGTGCTGTACCTTTTCGAACGGCAGGTCCAAACAGAGATCGGACAGCTTGACGACGTCCTGTCGTCCCTTCACACGATGCCAGGTCTTGAACAATTTCCTCTCAATGAACGTATGCTTGAGCGAGCGATAGATCTGGCGCGATCGGATCTGTGGTTAAAGCCGTTTGACCAGGCGATACTGGCCGCGGTTCTGGTCCGTGCCGAGGAACTCCGCGCAGCCGGCGAGACAGATCTGTGCTTTTGCGAGATGGATGCCGATCTGCAGCCGTGGGCCGATCGCGGCGGGGCTAAGCAGCCACTAACAAGCTATTATGATGACGCGCGGGTTTGGGTCTATGGCGATTTCAACATGGATTCGCCGGCGATGCCCCATGATTGGCCCGATTTCATCCCGCCCCGCGCGCGGTAAACTAGAAGTTAATCCCTTTTATTCCCATGGAAACGCCTACTGCTACCCGTGCACTGGAATTCCGCGAGCAACTGTCGCGGCGCGTCGTCGTTGCCGATGGGGCCATGGGGACCGTGCTCTATTCGCGCGGCGTGTTCATCAACCGCTGCTTCGACGAGCTGAATCTGTCGTCGCCCGATCTGGTGCGGCAGATTCATCAGGAGTATGTCAAGGCCGGCGCGGAGATCGTTGAGACCAATACTTACGGCGCCAGCCGTTTGCGCCTTGGCGCGTTCGGCCTCGGCGAGAAGGTGAGGGACATCAACCGCGCGGGGGTGCGCATCGCGCGAGAGGCCGCCAAGGAACAGGCCTGGGTGGCGGGGGCGGTCGGTCCGCTGGGCGTTCGCATCGAGCCGCTGGGGCCTACGTCGTTCGCCGAAGCGCGCGCCGCGTTCCGCGAGCAGACCGACGCGCTGGTGGAAGCCGGGGTCGATCTGCTGATCCTCGAAACCTTCGCCAATTTGGATGAGCTGCGTGAAGCGGCCGCGGCCGCGCGCGAATCCGCGGGTAAAGATATGGTGATCGTCGCGCAGGTGACCATCGACGATTTCGGGCATCTGCCCGGTGGAACCGACACGGCAACCTTCACCCGCGAGATGGATGCGATGCCCGTAGACGTCATCGGGCTGAACTGCTCGGTGGGCCCCAAGGCCACGCTCGAAACCCTCGAGGTGATGATGCAGTATTCCGCCAAGCCCATGAGCGCCATGCCCAATGCGGGCGTGCCGCAGCGGGTGGAAGGCCGCAACATGTACCTGTGCTCGCCGGAATACATGTCGCAGTACGCGCGGCGCATGTTGTGGGCGGGCGTCAAGATCATCGGCGGGTGCTGCGGCACCACGCCCGAGCACATCAAGCTGATCCGCTCCGAAACGCGGTCGCTGCAGCCGAAACAGAAGAAGCTCAGCGTGACGGTGGAAGAGCCGCAATCGAAGGCGCATGCGCTGCCGGGCGTGCCCGTGGCGCAAAAGTCGAAGCTGGGCGCGAAGCTGGCGGCGGGAAAGTTCGTGGCATTCGTCGAGATTCTGCCGCCGCGCGGAGTGGACGCGTCGCGCGAAATCGCAGGCGCGAAATTGTGCGCCGAGCATGGCATCGATTGCATCAACGTGCCCGACGGCCCACGGGCCAGCGCCCGCCTGAGCGCGCAGGTGACGTGCCAGCTTATCCAGCAGCATGCCGGAATTGAAGCGGTCAACCATTTCTGCTGCCGCGACCGCAATATTTTGGGCATCCAATCGGAGTTGCTGGGCGCGCACACGGCGGGCGTCCGCAACTTGATCTGCATCACAGGCGATCCGCCGCGCATGGGGGCGTATCCGGACGCGACCGCGGTATTCGACGTGGACGCCATCGGCTTGGTAAACATCGTCAACAACCTGAATCACGGCCTGGATATCGGCGGCAACCCGATGGGTTCGCAGACGGCGCTGCTGATCGGCGTGGGCGCAAATCCGGGCGCGCTGAATATGGACGAAGAGATCCGGCGCTTCGATTGGAAGGTGGAGGCGGGCGCTGAGTACATCGTCACGCAGCCGGTGTTCGATCTCGATCTGCTCGAGAAATTCATGCGGCGCATCGAGCACGCGAAGGTTCCGGTGGTTTGCGGCATCTGGCCGCTCACCAGCTTCCGCAACGCCGAGTTCATGGTGAATGAGCTGCGCGTACCGGTTCCGGACGAGTACATGGAACGCATGCGGCGCGTGGATAGCGCGGAAAAAGCGCGCGAAGAAGGCGTCGCCATCGCCAGCGAGATGACCGCGCGCGTGCGCCACATGGTGCAGGGCGTCCAGTTGAGCGCGCCCTTCGGCCGCTACCAGATGGCGCTCGATGTAGCCGAAGCCATCGGACCGCGGTAAGATCGAATCCCATGGCCACCGACCTGGTAGAGATCAATCCGGAGGCTCCGCAGCAGGACCTGCTTGAGCGCGCCGCCGCCCTGATCCGCCGCGGGCGGGTGGTGGCGATTCCCAGCGATGCGCTCTATACGCTGGTGGCGGACCCGTTCAGCTTGCGCGCCGTCTCCCAGGTATTCAAAGCGAAAGGGCGCGAGCCGCACCGCTCGCTGCCGCTGCTGGTGCGCGACGCGCTGATGGCGGAGGAATACGCGGGCGAGCTGAACAACCGCTTTGCCATTCTCACGCGGCGCTTCTGGCCGGGGCCGCTGACCATCATCGTTCCGGCGTCGGCGAAGCTGCCGCTCAAAGTCACCGGCAACACCGGGCGGCTGGCGATGCGGCAATCGCGCTCGATAGTGGCCAATCAACTGATCGCGATGCTGAATCATCCGCTGATTTCCACCAGCGCCAATATCTCCGGCAGCCCGACGTGCCGCAGCGGGATTGAGGTGTTTGGCATGATGGACGGCCGCGTCGAGCTGGTGCTCGATGGCGGCGCCTGCGCGGGCCCGGGCGCCACCACGGTGGATATTACCGATCCGATTTGGAAGGTGATCCGCGCCGGCGCGATTGAAGAGAAGGAAATCGCGGAGTGTTTGGGGTAGCCGTGGGACCGGCCTCCCGGCCGGTCGCTTGGTAGGACAGACCATCGCCTTTCGTGGTCTGTCATCTTTCGCCAAAGTGCGTCCGCCTGACAGACGGCAAAAAACGATGTCCCACCTTCAGCAAAGCCTGCGTCGACGCCGAGTCCCGTGTGGCAGTATAGATGCAGGGAATTACAAAGCATGAATACCGAACACTTTAAGAAGCTGCTGCTCGCCAAACGGCGCGAGCTCCGGGCCAGTCTCGCCGCTTTGGAGGAGGAAGCGTCGGCTTCGGGCGATGCCGAAGTTAGAGATTCCACGGACGCCGCCACCGCCTCGCAGGGCACGGCGGAAGCTTTCGAGGAAGGCTCCATAGTGTCGCAGACGCTGGAAGAAGTGCAGGACGCGCTACGCCGCATGGAAGACGGCAGCTACGGCAAATGCACTGTGTGCGGACGCGAGATTGCGCCCGCGCGGCTGGAAGCGATTCCCTGGACGCCCTATTGCCTGGAAGACCAGGAAAAGTTGGACGCCAAGACCGTTCAAGGCGCCACGCTTTAAAGACCTTCACAAATTGCGCGCGTTCCATGGGTCGGGTTACCGGCTCGTGGCGCACGTTCTCAACGTGCCGTGTCTGCACTCGTGCGGACACGTTTTGTCCGCCGGAAGAGACGCGTCCCCATGAGTGTGCACGCCGCACGCAAAAGTGCGTGCGCCACGGTTCCGATTCAAGCGTTCCATCATAGGCGACCTATCTCCCCACCGGCACGCGCCGGCGCAGATAGTCGAAGAAGTTGAACAGGAAGGTCACTTCATGCTCCGGCTTGGGTGCTTCCTGCGTATTCGCGGGCAGTACGATGACCAGGCGCTTGCCATCCGGCACCAGGTCGAAATCCGTCATGCCTCCAAGCTTCGAGAGCCAGACCCGAGGCTTCTCCGCCACGAATGAGTCGCCCTTCACCGTGTACTTTACGGCCATCATCCGGTCGCCGGACCGGTAGAGTAACTCGCGGTCCTTCCGCGGCCACATCGGGCTTTCTCCGCCGCTATTCGAGATTTGCCACTTGCCGCCTTGCCCGGACGCCGGCAGCGGAGAAGCCCGCACGTATGCTTCGTACTTCCCAGACTCGTTCGATTGATAGGCCAGCCATTGCCCGTCGGGTGAGAAGACCGGGTCAAAGTCGGTGAACTGAGTCTTGAGAAACTGCTCCGGCTCTCCAGCCCTCAGCTGGTCTCCGCTCTCCTCGACTGGCACGGTCCGGATCTGCCAGTTGCCGGCCGCGTCGCAGAGTTCGGTATACGCCAGCCGTTTACCATCGGGCGAGAAAGACGCCGGGTACTGGGCTTTCTTGCCCTGCGTTTATCTGCGGCCAAAGTCTTTAAGTTCTTCGAAGCCCGGCCTCTCAATAGATTGCCCCCCACAAGAACCTCGGTGAACGGTTGCATCGCTTTCGCGCCTTTCAGCCTTTTCCCCCGTTCTCCGGCTTTTTGGGGCCGCGAAACCGATGAAACCTTTATCAGTCACGCGATATTACAAAATTTTCCCGCCCATAGATACAACAACTTACTCTCAACTTACCCTGATTGCGCCTTTCCTCCGTACTAACTTAGTAATGAGAAAACAATTATGTCTTCACTTAGAAGAATTCAATCGTCGAAATCGAACGGCGCCCTCTCTAAAGGGCCGTCCACCCCAGCCGGGAAAGAACGTTCCTCGCTAAACGCCATCCGTCACGGCCTGTGCGCCAAGTGTATCGTTGTGGAAGGCGAATCGCGCGAGAATTTCCTGATTCTCGTGCAACAGCACGTCGACCGCTTCCGCCCCGCCGACGAAGTCGAGTTCGGCATGATCGAGGAAATGTGCGCCTCGTATTGGCGCCAGCGCCGCGCCTGGTCGCTCGAAACCGGCATGTTCAATAAGCAGATGGCCCTCCAGCCTGACGCCGGGATGACGGACCGGATGATGGACAGCATGGTTGTCGCCTTCGACGCCCTTGCCGCCTCGCACTCTTTGTCCCTGTTGCACCGCTACGAAACCCGCCTTCACCTCATGTATCAGCGCGCCCTCCGCACTCTCATCATGCTGCGCACCATTGATCGACCAAACGACGACCCGCCAAACGACGAAATACCAAACGACCCTAGTCCCATTTTCGAACACTCGCCACCCGCTGTGGAGGAGCCACCACCGCCACCCCAGCAAGCCGCTGATTCCGAACCACTTAGTGGGGCAGCCAATCCTGGCCGCAGCCGGCTTTCGCGCTCCCGACGCCGCCGCTCCAACCGCCAGCCACGCCCCCGCCAAACAACCGGTGGGACAGGCCTCCTGGCCTGTCGTCCTAGCATGGCCTCCTGGCCTGTCGTCCTGGCCCGTCGTCGCAGCTCCCTACGCCCGAATTCCGTCATCCGGTGGGCATGCGGAGAACTCCCGGCCCGTCACGCCCGTTGCCGCAGCGGCAAACTCAGACGCCAAGGCTCGTGAGCGCCGCCGGATGGGATATAGTAAACCAATCTGGAGCAAATTTCATATGGTGAACCGAACGCGTTTTCTCGCTGTCTCCGGGGGCTTGCTGTCGCTGATTGCCGCCTCCATTTCCGCCCTGGCCGCCGATAATCCGGCGCCTGTCAAGCAGACCAAGGCCAATTACGAGCTGGCTGCCCAATGGACGCCAGCCAAGATGGGCAAGCTGGTGCTTGAGTCCAGCGTCACGCCGCACTGGCTCGAACAGGGCGACCGCTTTTGGTACACCTTCGAAAACAGCAAGGGCCGCAAGTTCTACATCATCGACCCCGTCAAGAAGACCCGTACCTTCGTCTTCGACCCGGTCAAATTGGCCGCGCAGCTCACCGCCGCCACGGGCATGCCCTACGACTCGCAGCATCTGCCCATAACAACAATCCGCTTCGTCAAGAATGACACCACCATCCAGTTCGAGCTCATCGTGCCCAAGGATGCCGTGATTCCCGGCGAGAAGAAGACCACCGCCGCGCAGACACAGACCGAAGCCGGCAACGGCAATGGACAGGATCAGGACCCGCAACAGCAGCAAGGCGGGCGCGGCGGCCGTGGCGGACCTGTCGCCAACCGCAACGAGAAGACCCTCAGCTTCGAGTACGAGCTTGCCGCCGGTAAGCTCACGCTGCTCGATGAGCGTCCTCCGCGCAAGCCGGCATGGGCCTCTATCTCGCCCGACGAAAAGACCATCGTCTTCTCGCGCCTCCACAACCTGTATATGATGGACGCCGCCAACTACGCCAAGGCGCTGAAGAAAGCCGACGATCCTACCATTGTGGAAGTGCAGCTCACCACCGATGGCGTGGAGGATAACGGCTACGGCGGCGGCCGCGGCATGGGCGGCGACCAGCAACAGCAGGATCAGACCGAGACCGGCCAGCAGGGCGAGAATCAGGAAAACACGCGCGCCCGCACCGGCGCCGGCAACATCGCGTGGTCGCGCGATTCGAAGAAGTTTTCCACCGTCCGCCGCGATTCGCTCAAAGTGGAGAAGCTGTGGGTGATCAACGCGCTCGCCAATCCGCGCCCCACGCTCGAAACCTACCGCTACGCCATGCCCGGCGACGTCAACATTCCCATTTCGCGCCTCGAAGTCTTCGACCTCGCCACCAAGGCCCGCACCATCGTGAAGGCCGATGGATTCAAGGACCAATCCATTCAAGTGGAAGTGGAGCGCCCCACCGCGCGCCAGCGCGAGCATGAACGAACCGAGACCGTTTGGGCCGCGCCCGGTTCGGACAAGCTCTATTTCACGCGCACCAGCCGCGACCTGCATCGCGTCGACGTCTGCATCGCCGACCTGGCCGCAGGAACCGTGAAGCCCGTAATTCAGGAGCGCATGAACGTCTACATTGAAACCAAGCCGCTGAAGTTGATCGATAACGGCGCCGCCATGATCTGGTGGTCTGAGCGCGACGGCTGGGGACACTACTATCTCTACGGCGCCGATGGCACGTTGAAAGGCCAGATCGATAAGGGTGAATTCGTCGCCGAAGAGCTGACCTACGTCGATGAGAAAACGCGCCAGGCCTACCTGACCGCCGATGGCCGCGAAGACGGCGAGAACCCCTACTACATGCACTTCTACCGCGCCAATCTGGATGGCAGCGGCATGAAAATACTCGACCCGGGCGACGCATCGCATGCCGTGCAGATGTCCGATTCCGGCCGCTTCTTCGTGGACAACAGCTCGCGCGTCAACACCGCGCCCGAAGCCACGCTCGACGATGCGCAGGGCGCCACCGTGATGCCGCTCGAAAAGGTGGATATGAGCCGCGCCCTGGAAGCCGGCTTCAAGTTCCCCGAGCCGTTCAAAGTGAAAGCAGACGACGGCATCACCGATATCTACGGCGTGATGTACAAGCCCTTCGATTTCGACCCCAACAAGAAGTACCCGCTGATTGAATACGTGTATCCCGGACCGCAGACCGAGAGCGTGGATAGCACGTTTAATGCGCGCAGCGCCAACGTGACCCTGTCGAACTTCGGCTTCATCGTGATCACCGTCGGGAATCGCGGCGGCAACCCGAATCGCTCCAAGTGGTATCACACTTTCGGATACAACAACCTGCGCGACTACGGTTTGGCGGATAAGAAAACCGCCGCCGAGCAGCTCGCCGAGCGCTATCCGTTCATCGATCTCGACCGCGTGGGCATGTGGGGCCACTCCGGCGGCGGCTTCATGACGGCCGCGGCGCTGCTGCTTTATCCCGACTTCTTCAAGGTCGGCTGGTCGGAATCCGGCAATCACGAAAACAATATCTACAACAACACCTGGAGCGAGAAGCATCACGGCCTGAAGGAAGTGGAAGACAAGGACGGCGCGGTCCACTTCGAATACTCCATCGACAAGAATTCGGAGATCGCCAAGAACCTGAAGGGCCACCTGATGCTGGTAACCGGCGATATCGATAACAACGTTCACCCCAGCAACACCTACCGCCTGGCCGACGCTTTAATCAAGGCGAACAAGCGGTTCGACTTCATGGTGCTGCCCGGCCAGCGCCACGCTTACGGCCCCGACGCCGACTACGTGAGCTGGCGCCGCGCCGACTATTTCTGCCAGCATCTTTTGGCGGACTACGACCAGTCGGTGGATATGTGGGAGCTGAACCGCGAAAAGCAGAATGACGGGAAGGCGCCCGCCGGCCGTGGAGGCCAGACCACGACGACTACGACGACGACGGTGCAAGGCGGCCGCGGCGGCAGAGGCGGACGAGGCGGCGGGAATTAGCGCTAAGATCGTGGCGCACTGGGCGCCCTCTGGGCACATGCGTGCAGCGTTCACACTTCCCAGAAACCTCGCGGACAGCCAAGTGTATACCGAAACCACGCGGAATCTTTGCCTTGCAAGCAAATACACTTCCGCGCCGTGGCAAAAAAGCGAGGTTTCTGCCGCAAGAGACGTTCCCGCCAGGGATCGTCTGTCGCTCGTGTGAACGCGCTTCAGTTCCCGCGCGAGATGGCTAATCAAGGGCTTGTGGAATGCCTGCTGATCGCCGATGACCTGACCGGAGCCTGCGATGCCGCGGTCCAGTTCACCGCAAGAGGGCGCAGTGTCGCGGTAGCGCTGGAATGGGGAGCCGGGGCTCCGAATCCCGGTGTGTATCCCGGTGTGTATCTGGAAGTGTATCCCGAAGTCCTGGCCGTCAGCACGGAAAGCCGCGGCTTGAGCGTGGAAGACTCGCGGCGGGCGATCATGGACATGGCGCTTCGGCTCGCGGACACCAAGGCGCGCATCCTGTTCAAGAAGATTGATTCGACCTTGCGGGGCAACGCGGGCGCGGAAATCGCCGCGACGGTATCGGCGTTCGGCTGCGACGCGGCGGTGATTACGCCGGCGTTTCCGGCGATGAAGCGGATTGTGGCGGACGGCTGGCTCCGCGTGGCTGATCGCGTGGCTGATCGCGTGGATGCTCCCGCGGAGTTTGAGCCGGTCGAGATCGGCGCTTACTTTCAGGCGCAAGGTCTCGCCTCGCATCGGCATGTCCGCGCCGGCGGGGTCGCAATAGCGATCGGCGGCGGCATCCGCTCCGTCTCGGTGGATGCGGTCTGCGACGCGGATCTCGATGCGGTAGTGGAAACCATGATGGAATTAAAGATTCGAATTTTGTGGGCCGGATCGGCCGGCCTGGCGGCGGCGCTGGCGAGGAGCATTTCCGCCGGCCGTGAAAAAGTCGCGCGCCCGGCGAACCGCGTCGGGCCGGTGCTGTTTTGCATTGGATCGACCCATCCAGCGACGCTCGCGCAGCAACGCCGCCTGTTGGCCGAGCGGCCTGTATGCGCGCTCTCCGCGGAAGCGGCTGCGCCCGCCGAAATCGCGGATGCTTTACGCGACGGCCGTAGCGTGATGCTCGAAATACCGCGCGGGCGCATTCCGGAGCAGCGCATCGCCGAGCTGCTGCGAGGGGCGGGCGAAGTGGTTGGCGCGCTGGCGCTTTCGGGCGGCGATACGGCCTCGCACGTTTGCCGCGCCTTGCGTGCGCAGGCCATCGAGCTTCATGATGAAGTAGAGGCTGGAACTCCCAGGGGGACTCTCCGCGGTGGTGTGTTTGACGGCGCTGCGGTTGCCACCAAATCCGGGGCCTTCGGCGATTCCGGCGCTCTGATTGCCATAACGGACTTCTTCACATGCCCGAAACCTTAAGCCACCTGCCTAGGATTGCACTCACCATGGGCGACCCGGCCGGCATCGGGCCTGAGATCGTATTGAAGGCTCTCGCCGACCCCGCGGTAGCGCCGCTGGCGTGCTGGATCGTGGTGGGCGACCGGCGCGTGCTGGAGATGGCGGAGCAATTCACGGGCTTGAAGCGGCTATCCGGATTGCGCAACACCGGCACGCTGGGCGATCTCAGCGGCTTTGCCTTCGGCCGAATGGACGCGCGCTGCGGCGCTGCGGCGGTGGAATACGTCCGCGTCGCCACGGAATTCTGCCTCAGCGGCGAGACGGACGCCATGGTCACCGCGCCGCTTAATAAGGAAGCCGTGACCATGTCGGGACAGCCGTTCTCCGGCCACACGGAATACATCGCGGCCCTGTGCGGCGCAACCGAATCGCGCATGCTGCTGGCCAGCGAGCGACTGTGCACGGTCCACGTGAGCACCCATGTGTCGCTGCGCACGGCCTGCGATCTCAACACTGGGCGTATCGTACGCACCATCGAGCTGGGCTACGATGCGATGCGGCTGTTGGGATTCGAGAAGCCGCGCATCGCCGTTTGCGGACTCAATCCGCACGCCGGCGAGCACGGCATGTTCGGCCCGGAAGACGAATCGATCATCGCGCCGGCGGTGGAGGCCGCGCGGGCCAAAGGTATCGCGTGCAGCGGGCCGCACGCGGGAGACACCATCTTCCTGCAGGCGTCGCGCGGCGCTTACGATCTGGTGGTGGCGATGTACCACGATCAAGGCCACATTCCCATGAAGCTGATCGATTTCGAGGGCACGGTGAACGTCTCGCTGGGCATCCCGATCATACGGACTTCGGTGGACCATGGAACGGCATTCGACATTGCGGGGAAGAATCAAGGTGACGCGCGCAGCATGAAGCAGGCGATGCGGATGGCGGTGAGGATGGCGGCTACGCGTCACATGCAAAGGTCATAAGCCTGGCGTAACCAGCCCAGCGATTCGTAGACACCCGTTCCGCTTTGGAGATCCTGGCGCTGCGAATCGGCTTCCCGGCTTTGACCGTGATTAGCAGATACTGCTTGCGCGGATGCACCCCGGCGAATGCCGAGCCGCGGACCAGATGGATGGAGGTCTTCTCGATCTCTTCGCCGAACGGGCCTGCGGCCGATACGCCGGAGCGACCAGATTCAAGGCCGCCCCATTGCAGGCGATGCCATACGCGGTCGAGATGGCAGGCCGCTACGCGGTTTCGGACGATGTTCTGAGCGCTCGCTGAGCCACCTCGGCCAATGCTTCCGTATACTTTGCCGAGCCGTTCAACGACTCCGGCCGCAGCAGCGCGATGCCGCGCTCCGCGGCGTAACGCTTGAACAGCATGTCCACATCGAAGAGCACTTCGACGTGGTCGCAGACGAAGCCGATGGGGTGCAGCACCACTTCGCGAATGCCTTCCGCGGCATAGCGGTCGAGCGTCGATTCCACGGTCGGGCCCAGCCAGCGGTCCTCGGTCATGCCCTGGCTTTGGAAGGCGAAGTCCCAATCGGCGACTCCCGCGGCGGCGCCTACTAACGCGGCGGTGGCGCGGCATTCGCGCTCGTAAGGGTCGCCTTCGGCCAGCGCCTTTTCAGGCAGGCTGTGCGCGGTGAAAAGTACTTTGCGGCCAGTGGCCAAAGGGCGCAGCTTTTCGGCGAACGCTACCTTTTCGGCGAAGGCTACCCTTTCCGCGAAGGCCTCAATGAGCAGCGGCGAATCGTGATAGCTCTTGGCCCAAACGATCTCGGCGCTCGCGCCGGCATCCACCTTGGCTTCCTGCGTGCGGCGGAAGTAGAAGCCTACCGACATCTTGGAATACTGCGGCGCCAGGCAAATGGCGGCGAGGCGTTCCGCGCCGGAATCGCGGATGCGGTCCATGGTCTCGCGAATGAACGGATGCCAGTTGCGCATACCGTAAAACACCGGAATTCCGAGCCGCTTTTCGAGCGCTTCGGCTTGCACCTGGGTCCACTGGCGTAGCGGCGAAACGCCGCCGATCGCGGCGTAGCGGTGGCTTATCTCTTCGATGAGCTGAGCGGAAACCGGACGGCCGCTACGCACGAACTTGAGGTACTCCGGCACATCTTCGACGCGCTCAGGCGCACCGTGGGCGAGCAGGAATACCGCCTGCTTCACGGACGGAATTCCCGCACCATTTCGACTACGGCCTTCACGTTGTCCACCGGAGTTTCCGGCAGAATGCCGTGGCCCAGATTGAAAATATGGCCGGGACGCGTGCCGGTGCGCTTAAGCAGCTCGTGAACCTTGGCGCGCAGCTCCGGCAGCGGGGCGAACAGCGCGACGGGGTCCAGGTTGCCTTGAATGGCGGAGCGGTAGCTGATATCCATCCACGCCTGGTCGATGTTGATGCGCCAATCGACGCCCATCACGTCGCCGCCGGCCGCGTGCAGCTCGCGGAAAAAGCCGGAAGCGCCGGTGCCGAAGTGGATCACGGGAACCCCCGTGGAGCGGATGCGCTCGATCAGCGCCCGCGAATAGGGCGCCGCATAACGGACGTAGTCGTCCGAGCCCAGCGCGCCTACCCAACTGTCGAAGACCTGAATCGCGCGGGCGCCGGAGCTGACCTGCATGTGCGCGAACGGCGCGAGCACATCCACAATCTTGCCCATCAAGCGGCGCCACAGGGTCTCGTCGCTGTACATGAGCTTCTTGGTGCGGATGAAGGTGCGCGAGGCGCCGCCCTCGATCATGTAGCTCGCCATGGTGAACGGCGCGCCCACGAAACCGATGACGGGCACTTTGCCGCCGAGCGCGCGGACCACCTGCTGAATGGCCTCGCCCACGTAACCCAGATCGTCGGTGTCGCCGGTGGAGAGCGAATCCACGTCGTCGGTGGTGCGGACAGGGTTGGCGATCTTCGGGCCTTCACCCTTCTCATAGCGCAGCTTCAGGCCCATGGGTTCCACGGGCAACAGCAAATCGGCGAAGATGATGGCGGCGTCCACGTCGAGCATTTCCACCGGCTGCAGCGTGACGGTAGAGGCCAGGTCGGGGCGCTTGCAGATTTCGAGGATGCCGTGGCGATCGCGGATCTGGCGGTATTCCTTCATGTAGCGGCCCGCCTGCCGCATGAACCACACGGGCCGCACGTCGGTGGGACGCCGGCGGCAAGCGTCTAAGAATCGGCTGGTCATTGGAGCCACGCGCATGGTCGATCCGTCCTGTCTTCGCAGAAGTACACGCGAAATTCCTTTGGCTTGCGCCGCGCCGCCCATTGGCGGCCATTCACGAAATACGGTTTGGCCCACGCCTCGCTATCGATGGTGCGTGGAGCGATTACCGAAACCGATACGCTGCCCTGCGCCGGATAGCCCGTCCGCGGGTCCATAATATGGGCATAGATCCTGCCCTCTGCCCTGAAAAATTTCTCGTAGCTGCCGGACGTGGACATCGACATATCTTTCAGGAAAACCACCGCCGCCGTCTTCCGCTGGTTCCATGGGTCGCGGATATCCACGGGCCAGCCTTTAGCCTCGCTGGGCGGCGCCCCCATTCCGTAGATACTGCTGCCGGAACCCGCCACCAAAGCGATCTTGACGCCCATCTGTCTCAAAACATCCACCATACGGTCTACGGCATAACCTTTGCCGATGCCGCCCGGGTCCATCTCCACTCCCTGGCGGTCGAACCATACGGTCTGCGCCGCGGCGTCGAGGCGGATATGCCGGTAACCCACCATGGTCAGGGCCGCCGCCACTTCGGCACGGTGCGGCAAATGGCCCGTCCCCTTGTAAAATCCCCAAACTGTCATCAGCGGCCCGACGGTAATGTCGAACGCGCCTTCGCCCTCGCGGCTATATTCCACGCACGCCGAAAGCAGGCGGAACATCTCGGGCGAAATCCGCATCGGCCCCTCGGCGGCATGCTGGTTGATCCGGCTCCACTCGCTTTCCGGCTTGTAGTTCGAAAGCAGGCCGTCCAGCCGCCGGGCCTCTTCCAAGGCGGCGTCCGCGGCCTCCGTCAACCGAGCCTGGTCATAGCCATACAACTCCACCGAATACGTCGAACCCATGGCGTCGGCGGTCTTTACGAGCCGCAATAATTCCGGCCCGTCCGCCGCCGCGGCTGGCCGCGCCACAGCCCCCGACAGAAACAAAACTATCACAATTTGTTTGACTTTAGGGCTATTTTTCAGTGCGTCCACGAGATTTTTTCGCCCGTCTCAATAGGAAATCGATGCGCGTTTCCACGTCCTGGTTGCGGTCGTGCCCAAAGTGCAGCTCGGGAACATGCCGGAGGCTGAGCCGAAGAGCCAGTTCATGACGCAAATAACCACGGGCATGTTCGAGGGCGGCGAGGGACTC
Source organism: Bryobacterales bacterium (assembly GCA_003135055.1). GTDB lineage: Bacteria > Acidobacteriota > Terriglobia > Bryobacterales > Bryobacteraceae > PALSA-243. The sequence continues at coordinate 34,148 of PLDF01000159.1, forward strand.
CCGCTGCTCGCGCTCGCTGCCCCGCAGCCCGACGCGAATGGTGGCATGGCGGCCATCCACGCTGACGTGCACCGCCTGCACGTCGACGGCGAGGAGCCGCGGGTCGTCGGTCTCAAACCCGATAATCTCGGCGAGCTCCTCGCGGATGGCCTCGGAGACGCGCAGGCTGCGCCGTTCATCCATCTACGCTACCTTTTCCCGGCGCCATGGTCTTCAACGCGGAGCAACGGAGAGGCGGAGACGGCGCGGAGTTATTGAGGTTCTGAGATCTTCGTTCGCTTGTCGGCGCCTCCTTTCGTTCGACAACGCTGGAGGATGCAGAGCCCGATGGGAAAGAGTCAACTCCGCGCCCGACTCCGCCTCTCCGTTGCTCCGCGTTGAAGGGCCAGCCTCGTTTTAAGGAAATCAGGCTAGCCATTCGACGGTCGCCTCCGCCAGTTCCGATCCTAGAAGCGCCGCGGCTTCCTCTTCTACCGCTTGCAAAACTTTTTCGGCGTGGCCGTGGTCGGACGATACGGTCACGGCCGCGATGGCGGCGCGCTGCCATAAATCCTGATAATCGATTTCGGCCACGGCTACGTTGAATTTGTGGCGCAGGCGGTCTTTCAGGCTCTGGACTACGTGGCGCTTCTCCTTCAGAGAGTGCGAATTCTCAAGCCTGAGCTCGAGCGTAAGTACGCCGACGGAGGCCATGGCATTTTACAAGAATCCCTCGGTGGGCACCCTCTCGGTGACGAAGCCCTCGATGATGTCGTTCTGTTTCACATCGCCGTAGTTTTCGAGCGTGATGCCGCATTCCTGACCGCTCTTGACCTCGGACACGTCGTCCTTAAACCGGCGCAGCGACGAGATTTTGCCGGTATGAACCACCACGTTGTCGCGGAGCAGCCGGATTTCGCACTTGCTGGGGATGGTCCCATCGATCACGATGCAGCCGGCCACCGCGCCCACCTTCGTAATGCGGAAGGTCTCGCGGACTTCCGCCTTGCCCTTGTAGACTTCGCGGAAGACGGGCGAGAGCAGGCCGGTCATGGCGCGCTTGATCTCGTCGGTGAGGTTGTAAATGATGGTGTGAAGGCGAATATCCACCTTCTCCTGCTCGGCCACGGCGGCGGCGTTGCGTTCGGGCCGCACGTTGAAGCCAACCACGATGGCGTTCGACGCCGACGCCAGCAGCACATCCGATTCGTTGATGGCGCCCACTCCCGAGTGGAGGACGCGCACTTTGACCTTGTCGTTCGAGAGCTTCTGCAGGGCTTCGCCGATGACTTCGGCCGAGCCGCCCACGTCCGCTTTTAGAATGATGGGAAGCTCTTTGACTTCGCCGGCCTGCAACTGCTTGTGAAGCTGTTCCAGCGTGAGACGGCTGTTCTTGGCGAGAGCGACCTCGCGGGCCTTGAGATCGCGGAAATTCACGATCTGCTTGGCTTTGGCGGTATCGGTGACCACCTGGAAATCGTCGCCGGCTTCGGGAAGCGATTCGAGGCCAAGGACCTCGACGGGCGTGGAGGGCTCGGCTTTGCGGATCTGCGTGCCGCGATCGCTGATCATCGCGCGCACCTTGCCGAAGACCGATCCGCAGATGAAGAAATCGCCCACGCTGAGCGTGCCGTTGCGCACCAGTACGGTGGCTACGGGGCCGCGTCCGCGGTCGAGCTGGGCTTCGAGCACGGTGCCCATGGCGGGGCGCGCCGGGTTGCACTTGAGGTCTTGCAGCTCGGCGACCAGCAGGATCATTTCGAGCAGAAGCGGGAGGCCAACCTGGGTCCTGGCGGAAACCGGCACCATGACGGTATCGCCGCCCCAGTCTTCCGCCAACAAGCCGCGGTCGGAAAGCTGCTGCTTGACCCGATCGGGTTGGGAATCCGGCTTATCGATCTTATTGATGGCGACGATGATGGGAACTTTGGCCGCCTTGGCGTGATCGATGGCTTCGAGGGTTTGCGGCATAACGCCATCGTCGGCCGCTACCACCAGAACCACGATGTCGGTTACTTTGGCGCCGCGGGCGCGCATACGGGTGAAGGCTTCATGGCCGGGAGTATCGATGAAAACGATCTTTTTGCCGCTCATCTCCACTTGATAGGCGCCGATGTGCTGCGTGATGCCGCCGGCTTCGCGCCCGGCGACGTTGGCCACGCGGATGGCGTCGAGCAGCGAAGTCTTGCCATGATCGACATGGCCCATGATGGTGACCACGGGCGCGCGCCTCACTACATCTTTCGCCTCCTGGGCTTCTTCCACGCCCGCCATGGCTTCTATTTCGTAGCTGACGGTGGCGGTGGAAGCGCCGAAATCGCGCGAGATTTCAGTAGCGAGCTTGGAATCGAGAGTCTGGTTGATGGCCACGAAGATGCCGCGGTCCATCAACTTTTTCATGATCAGCGCGGCCTTGACATCGAGCTTTTCGGACAGCTCCTTAACGGTGATGCCTTCGGAAATCGTAATCTCCCGATTGATGGGCGGAGGGCCGGCTTCCACGTGCCGCCGCTGCGGCCGGAGGGTTCTCTCTTCTTCCACGCGCTCGCGCTGCTGGCGAACCGGGCGCTTATCGCCTGGGCGGCCACGCGCCGGTTCGACGGGCGGCGGCGCGAGTCCGGGTTCCATGCGTCCACGGGAAGTGGGATGCTGCGGACGCGGACCGCTGCCGGGCCGGACGCCGGGACGAGCCGGACCAGGTCCGGCGGGACCGCCAGGGCCTTGGCGCGTGACCAACGGCTGCCCGGGGCGGATCGGGCCGCGATAAATCGGCTGACCCGGAACCGGAGCACTGGCGGCTCGGGGAGCTCCGGGGTGCGGCGAGGGAGGCGCCAAAGGCATTGAGGGACGAGGCGCGCCGAGTTTGGCGGCGAGATCGGGACGTGGCGGCACCACCGGCCGCGCGATGGGTTGGCCAGCCAAGGGGCGCGGGGCGCTCGATGGCAGAGACCCGATTGGCGGACGCGGCGCGGGTGGGCGCGGCATTGCCGGCGCGCCGGAGCGTGCGGTTTCCGACGGTGGCAGCGGAGCCCGCGGCCCCGACAGAACCTGCCCGGGACGCGGCGCAGTTGGGCTGGGAGCCGATGGAATGGGCCGGGGCGCCGGCGCGGTTGGGCGTCCGGGCGCAATCACCGCCGCGGGCGGGGTGCTTGGAGATGGCGCGCTGGCAGGGTGCGAAGGGGCTGAAGTTCTGGCCTGAACCGGCATCGGTGGGGGTATCGGCGAGCGTGGGGCTCCCGAATGAGATCCGATGGGCGGATGAATGGGCCGGCCCGTGGAGATGGGCGGCCGAATGGGCATCGCGGGAGCGGCCGGCCTTTCCGGCTCTGCCGCCGGCGGTTCTTCGCGGGGCGTTTCCTGGCGCTTGACGGCAGGCGCGGCATGGGCAGCCGGGGCAGCTTCGGCATCCGCAACGGGCTGAGACTTGGGCTGTCCGTTCGAGACGGGCGCCGGTTCGGCGTGAACGGGAGACCGGTCCTCGGTGGCGGCTTCGAACTCGCCGCCGGATGCAGATTCCGTATCCTCGTGCCCGTAGTAGCGGCGCAGCTTAAGCACTACGTCGTCGTCCAGCGAGCTGGAGTGCGTCTTTTTATCCGCGACGCCCAGTTCGGGGAGCTTCTCCAGTATTTCGTGAGCCTTAACTTCCAACTCCCGCGCCAGCTCGTTAATTCGGATCTTTCCCATAGATAAAGCTATCTTCTTCTGCTTGCGAAACCGATCTTATTCGCCGGTAGGTTTTTCCGTAGCGTCGGTTTCAGACTGATTGTGACCGGGGAAACCAGCGTTTTCTATCGTACCAGACTCTTCCGTTTGAACCGCTTCGGATTCGGGGGCGGTCGGGTGACCGGCGGCGAGCGCGGCCGACTCACCGGCGGCAAGACCGCCGGCGTTACCAGCTTCGGATTCGGGGGCGGTCGGGTGACCGGCGGCGAGCGCGGCGCTGCCTGCCGAATCACCGGCGGCAAGACCGCCGGCGTTACCGGGCGGCATTCCTTCTTCTTCGGCATCGGCTATGGCGCCTTCGGTCTCAGCCGGCGCCTCTTCGGAGACAGGCCGGGAGGCCTGTCCTACAACTTCGTCTTCGAACTGGCCGTAGTAGGCGTTCACGTACTGCTGAATGCTCTCCACCATGTCGGGCCCAAAGCCTGGGATCTCTTCAATCTGCTCAGGCGTCATGCTGCCGAGCTGATCGATGGTACCCACGCCCGCCGCCACCAGCGTCTCGACGATGTTCTCGGGCAGGCCGTAATCGATGAGCACGGAAACAGGCGCGCCGGGCGAAACCAGCGCGGCCATCTGCGATTCCACTTCCTGGCGCTTTTCCTCTTCGCTCTTGATATCGATCTTCCAGCCGAGCAGTTTGGCGGCGAGGCGCACGTTCTGGCCCTTCTTGCCGATAGCCAGCGACAATTGCGAATCGTCGACAATGACTTCCATGTGGCGCTCCGCCGCTTCGACGATGCTGATGCGGCTGACCTTAGCGGGGCTGAGCGCGTGGGTGGCGAAAACCACCGGATCTTCGGAGAACTCGATAATATCGATCTTTTCGCCGCGCAGCTCGCGAATGATGGATTGCACGCGCATGCCCTTCATGCCGACGCAGGCGCCGACGCTATCCACATCGCGGTCGCGGCTCTGCACGGCGATCTTGGTACGCTCGCCGGCCTCGCGGGCGCAGCCGCGGATCTGCACGGTGCCATCGTAGATTTCCGGCACTTCCTGCTCAAACAGGCGCATCACCAACTCGGGCGCCGCGCGCGAGACCAGGACGCCGGGGCCTTTGCTGGCCTTATCGACCAGCTTGATAACGCAGCGGATGCGGTCGCCCGCGCTGTAGCTTTCGAGGCGCGACTGCTCCTTTTTAGGAAGGCGGGCTTCGGTCTTGCCGAGGTCGAGCACATAATCGGGGCCCTCGACGCGCTTGATGGTGCAATTGACCAGCTCGCCGGCGCGGCCGGAGTATTCGTTGTAAACGGTTTCGCGCTCGGCTTCGCGGACCTTCTGAAAAATGACCTGCTTGGCGGTCTGCGCGGAGATGCGGCCCAGGGCGTCGGTGTTCTTGGGGATGCGAATTTCCGTGCCGGGCTCCGCCGCGGGATCGATGCGGCGCGCATCGGCGAGCGTCATTTCATGCGCGGGATCTTCAACGGATTCGACGGCTTTTTTCAGCGCGTAGAGCTTGATGGCGCCGGTCTTGGCGTCCATCTCGGCAAGATAATCTTCGGTGTTGCGGTAGTGCTTGCGGGCGGCGATCAGCATGGCGTCTTTGACGGCGTCGAAGACGATTTGCGGGTCGATGCCCTTCTCTTTGCTGAGTATCTCGATGGATTGAACGATGGTTTCCAAAGCGCCCTCTTTTATGTCTTTTCCTTGAATTATGTCCCGGCGGGTACCGTCTCGTCGCAAGAACTACCACTCGAACTTCAAATTGGCCTTCTGAACGTTGTCGAACGGCACCCGTAGCGTCTGGCCGGGCGCGGTTTCGAGCGCGATGGCGCCATCCTCGAAGCCGGCGAGCTTGCCCTCGAAGCTGAGTCTTTGATCGATGGGTTCCCTGAGCGTAATCTTGGCCTTCTTGCCTGCGAACCTTGTGTAATCCTGCGGCTTGACGAGCTTGCGCTCAACGCCGGGAGAACTGACTTCGAGCGTGTAACTGCCGCCGGGGATGACGTCTTCGACATCCAGAATAGTTCCAACCTGGTGAGAAACCAGCTCGCAATCGCCGTGGGTGACGCCATCGGGCTTATCGATGGAGATGCGGACGAGGCGATTGTTGCCGCCACCCTTGACTTCCACCTCGACGATTTCCATACCCTCGGACTCCGCCACTCTGCGCGCGATCTCTTCGATTTTCGATGTTACCGGCGACTGCATCGTTGCTTAATGTGCCCGAACCAACAAAAAAGTGGGCTTTCGCCCACTCGGTTGATCCGACCTTAAATTACAGTGTAGCACCTGGGTGCAAGGGGCGGGTGGTTTGGCGGCGATTCGAGCGCATGGGCGTGCGTGCCCCGGCGCTGCGAGGGCGTTTGCTGAGGCTTCCCTGAGCGGCAAGCGGCGGCCTGGGCGGGCAGGATCGGGGATTCTCGGGTTTTGGCGGAACGATACCAAATTCGCGCAACTAGGTGTGGATTGTTGGGGTTGCGAGCTTGGCAGGGGATGGGCCAAGCCCAATTGGCGGCGGTCAGGCCGCAGGTTTCAGGAGCTTGGCAACCGTCTGTTCCAGCTTTTCCAAGCGGGATGCGAAGTCGGCCTTCTGCCTCGATTGCTCCAGCAGGAGTTGAGAGGAGAAGGCCCCGGTTTCGATCACCGATTTAGTGAGGGCCGGGAGCCTGGAGTCAATGCCAGTCAGCACCGCGGAATGAACGTCCAGGCGGCTATTGAGAGCATGCATGCCCGTTCTGGTTTCCTCCCTGAGATCGAGGATGTATCCGGCCAGACGCTCTATCGATACGTCGATGCGGTCGAAGCGTTCGTCTATCGTCGTCATTGCGTAAAACCTCACCTGTCGATTAAGTCTTCACTTCGCGAGGCACCTTGATTATAGGCCATCCGTGCGCAAATAGAAACGTTTCGATTACTCGCTTGCCCGCCTTGCCCGCCGATTCTGCTTGCTATCCGTGCGCACGAAGGGCATTCCCGATTCAGGGCCGGATCAACGCGCCTTCGGCGGGCGGAAAGTGACCACCCCCGCTTTCCAAAATCGACCCAGCGGTCTCGCGGTGGCACGAAGAGTAGGCGATCCATGCCCGGCCGACGGCATTCTAAATCCGCTCGTTGACACGTTGACAGCGCCCCCGCATCGAGATGCGGATGATTCGATGGGGAGGAATCGAGGCAAGCTGGATAACGTGCGCCGCGTGGTCCGAGCGCAAAAGGCCGGGCGTCGTTGACGTACGATGGATTTGGAATGACCGATCGACTCCAGACTTACGTGGCCTTGCCTATTGCCCTCAGGGAGCGGCTGTCTGCGGACGACGACCCGGCGCTCTGGGAACAAGTGCTGAAGATTCTAGCCGAGGACTCATCCGTACTCGAAGCCGTTACCCACGGTTCGCAGCTATACGCTGAAGTAGGGGTGTGTTCTCATTGGCTGCGTCCTCATCAGACCCGGTGGACTGCGGCCGGTGGTTTTGCATGGCCGGCAGGATATGGCGGCACGGCCTTCAGCAGAACCGGTCTTCCACTTTTTGATTGGAGCGTCAGACTACAGTTCAATCCTACTCCAATAGGCTGGGTCATTCCGGAGATTAGTGCCGACAAAACGCTCCATCTCGGTCCGTGTCACTGTTCCTTCCCGGACGACCCGGCACCGCCAAGCGGCGGTGCACACTCTCTGGCCGCCCAGGACTTTGGATGCTAAGCGCAAGCGAACTGTCTTCTATGGTCTTCGAAATTTGAATGGCGTTTGGGAACTGAAGGCATGCTCCAGGGACCGCAAACAAACCGATCCAGCGTTAGGAAGGCATTAGAAGACCTGCCCATACCGCCGGAGCGCTCTCGCCCTCCGGCGACACTGTGTACTGGGGTGGGGGACAATCTTATCGATCACAAGCCTTTGAGGCAGATTATTGATTTTGCAATGAGCGAGAGGTCTGCCGTGCCCCAGAGGAGTGGATCCCTCTCCAGGGCAGGAGCTTCCCGGAGTCATCCCCTCACATGGGCCCTCCTGAGATTCCTACAGGTCATCAAGAAAACCAAGAGGGTCGGCCGAAGCGTTTCGTGACGCTGCGAACCCCATGTCGTCGCTAGATGCTGTCAGCCGCGCCCTGCGCAGCGCGGGTCAGCCTGTGTATTGGCATCGTCCAATCGTCTCGTTTGATTATACGAGCAGGTTCGTAGTATGCTCTTCGTAGATGTCGTTCGGCGCCAGGGTGGACGAAATGGATGCGGCCAAGACTTGCCGCACACACGATCGGTACATGGGGGATTGGAATAGGAGGCCGAATGAGGGCCGGCACACTCTTGGGAAACGGCGATCTGAAGAAAGGAATCGCGAGGCTGGTTATGAATAACGCCACGAACATCCGGGAATTAGACAGAACGTTACCGCGGGCTGCCGTGATCGCAGCGATTCTATTCAGCCCCATGAGCACGCCGGAGATTCGAGCCCAGCCGCAAGCTGCGGCGCCGCTTGCGTTCGAGGTCGCCTCCGTGAAACCAGCCGGCACGAGCTGTCGCGGCAGAAGGTCCGTCGACTCTCAGCAAGTCAGATACGCCAATTTTTCCCTCAAGGGCCTCGTCCGGGATGCGTATAAGGTGGAGCTGTATCAGATCAATGCGCCCGAGTGGTTCGACGGCCAATGTTATGACGTCGCCGCCAAGCTGCCGGATGGCGCTTCCAAAGAGCAGATCCCCGCGATGTTGCAGGCTCTGCTGGCCGAACGATTCCGCATGACGGTACATAAGGAGATGAAGCGGGACCGCGTGTACGCGCTGGTTGTCGCCAGGAACGGGCCGCGCCTCAAGGAATCGAAAGGCCAGAGCGATGGGCCGCAGGGCGTGGAGCTGCATGCCGACGGCCACATGGAATTCACCTCGGCTACGCTCGCGAGCTTCTCAAGCGCCATGTCGGTTCTTTTGGCTCGCCCCGTCGTGGACATGACGGAAATTCAAGGACATTTCGACATCACCCTGAACGTCACCAGGGGAGATCTTGCCGGAATGAGCCTCCCGCAGAATAGCGCTTCCGCGGATACCGTTCCCGAAAACAATGCCGCGTCGTCGGTCTTCGCCGCCATGCAGGAACTCGGACTGAAACTGGAATCGCGGAATGCCCCGATCGAGCACATCGTAGTAGACAGCGCCGAAAAAGTTCCCACAGGGAACTGAAATACTGCCGCTGTGGTTCGAGGAGCTTGGCAACCGTCTGTTCCAGCTTGTCCAAGCGGGATGCGAAGCCGGCCTGGCAGGCGGGCCGCCGCGATTTGGAATCCAGATAAGCCGACGTTCTCTCCTCGGGGTCCGCTCAGGCTGCGCTACGCTTTAATTCTCGGATGCCCTATCAATCGCCGCCTGGAGCAACTACCTGTCGGTACAGGCCGAGGCGGCGGCAACCCTTACCGGACTCGTTTTCGTGGCGGTGTCCATCAACCTTTCCCGCGTCCTGGCGACACCCGGACTGACCGGGCGGGCGGCGGAATCGATGATGCAATTGTTCGGCGTTGTGATTATTTCAACCACTGCGCTCATTCCGCGACAGCCGCAGGCTGCCCTCGGGACGGAGATCCTTATTCTTGGGTCGCTTCTCTGGCTCGTCCAGACCGTGCTTCAGCTTCGCTACCTGACACGCAAGACGGGTCACCCGCGACGTTGGGGCATCACCAGAATAGTCCGGACCCAATTGGCCAACGTCCCGTTCTGTATCTCAGGAATCCTGCTGCTGCGCGGCTCTCCCGCAGGAATGTACTGGCTGGCGCCGGGCTGCATTTTTTCTCTCTTCGCCGGAGTCGCCAGCGCGTGGGTCCTGCTGGTGGAAATCCTGCGCTGATCGAACGGATGTCACGGATCGCGCGCCGGTGGCCTCGCGGCGGTAGACGGCAGCGGAGTTCTCTTGTCCAATTGCCGAAGTACTCTCCCTGATCGAGCACTTTGCCGCCGATACTGGAAGATCGTATCGCCCAGCGCGACCGAGATGACTCTACCGGCTCCGATCGGAGCCACGACCGTGAGGGAGCGTTCGCGACCAGTGTTCGCGACCAGTGTTTGCGACCAGTGTTTGCGACCAGTGTTTGCGAACAGTGTTTGCGAACAGTGGAAACCCTCGCCATGACTGGGCAACCCATGGGGCCGCCCCACTTACTCGTACCGCAGCGCCACAATCGGGTCGATCTTCATCGCCCGCCGCGCCGGAATGTAAATCGCCAGCGCCGCCGCGGCGGCCAGCGCCAGCGGGATGCCGATAAACGTGGCCGGGTCCTTCGGGCTCACCCCGTAAACCAGCGAAGCGATCATCGGCGCCAAAGCATAAGCCGCCGCGATTCCCACCGCAAGGCCCGCCAGCGTGGTCGCCATGCCGCGGCGGAAGACCAGACCGAGCACGCTGCTGCGCGCCGCCCCAAGCGCCAGGCGGATGCCGATTTCCTGCGTCTGCTCAGAGACCACATAGGCCATCACGCCATACACGCCCACCGACGACAGCACCAACGCCAGCACGCCGAAAACTCCCATCAGCACGGCCATGTAATTCAGCCCCACGGATTGTTCGTGCATCCACGTCTCCAGCGTGGCCATGCCCGTGATGGGCATCTCGGGATCAACCGCGCGGATAGCCGCCGTCACTGCCGGCGCCAGACGCAGCGGATCGCCAACGGTGCGCACGCCGATATCCATCCACAGCTTGGGCGTTTGCGTCAAAGGAACGTAGAGCACCGGGCGCGGAAGCCGGTCGAAGGCGTCGTGCGTCACATCGCCCGCCACGCCCACGATGGTGATCCACGGCCCCTTCGAATCCATCCCGCCCAGCTTGATGCGCTTGCCGACGGGCGATTCGTGCGGCCACCACTTCTGCGCCATGCGCTCGCCGATCACCCCGGCCCGCGGCGTTTCGGCGCCATCGGTATCGTCAAGCAAACGTCCACGGCGCAGCGGAACGCCGAGCGTCCGGAAAAAGCGATCGGATACGGATTGAAGCTGGCACGAAGGCTGGTCGCCCCGTTCAAAGGTACGGCCCTCGATGGTGAAATTGGCGCCGGAGGAGTGGCCGCTATACGGAAGCGCGGTCACCGCCACCGCCGACTTCACGCCCGGCAGCGCATTCAACCGCCGCAACGCGTCGGCGTAGAACGCCGCGATCTGGTGGTCCTCATGGTATTTCGTCTCCGTGAGAGTGAGCCGCAGGCTGAGCAGAGTGGCCGGATGGAGGTTGGCGGCAGTGGTAACCATCGATTGGAAACCGCGCACCATCAAGCTGGCGCCCACCAGCAGCACCACCGCCAGCGCGATCTCAAAACCCACCAGAACGCCGCGCAGCCGCCGCCGCGAGCGGCCCGTGGAGGAACCACGGCCGCCATCGCGCAAACTCTGCGTAAGGTTCGGCCGCGAGCACTGCCATGCAGGCGCGACGCCGGACAGAATGCCGCTGGCCAGGGCCGCGGCCAGCATGAAGCCCAACGTCCGGTAGTCGATGCCTATCTCCTGCCAGCCCACAATGTATCTGCCAATGCGCGGGGGCATGCCGGCGCGGATCATATCCACGCCCCACCAAGCCACCGCAACGCCTAACAGCGCGCCGGCCAGCGACAGCACAACGCACTCGAACACCACTTGCGAAACCAGACGCCACCGGGCCGCGCCCAGCGCCGTGCGCAATGCCACTTCGCGCGCCTTGCCGGTGGCGCGCGCATACTGCAGGTTGGCGACGTTGGAGCAAGCGATCAACAAAACAAAGACGACGCTCCAGAACAGCGTCAGCGTATACTGGCGGCTTTCGCGGCCAATCAGGAACGCCTGCGTGGAAGTTACCAGGAAAAGACGTTTTTTGTTGGTATCCGGATAGAGCGCCGCCAGCCGGTGCGCGATGCCGTCGGCTTCTACGGAAGCCTGTTCCACGGTGTGGCCGGCCTTCAACCGGGCCACGCTTTCGAGAGTTTGCGAAGTCCGCGAATGGCGAGCGGCCGGCTTGAACGCGAGCGGGGTCCAGACTTCCGCCGCCAGCGGAAAATCGAATTGCGGCGGCATAACGCCGACCACTACGTGATCGGTGTCGTCCAGCCGGATGGTGGCGCCGATGATGTTGCGGTCGCCGCCGAATCGCCGCTGCCAGAAGCGATGGCTAAAGATTACTTCATGCTCGCTGCCGGGCTGGTCTTCACCGGGACGAAACGCGCGGCCGAGCGCCGGCTGCACGCCGAGCACGTCGAAGAAATTGATATTCACCAGCCCCTGATTGACCCGCTCCGGCTCGCCGCCCGGACCCGCGATATTAGCGAGCCCCTGTTGATAGCTGGCCAAGCCTTCGTACGAAACGCTCTGCGCGCGAATATCGTCGACATCGGCCGGAGTGGTGGTGTTCCAATTGTTAGGATCGTCAGTGTCGCGCTGAAGAATTGTCACCAGCGATTCCATGTGCGGCAGCGGAATGGGCTTCCACAGCATGGCATCGCACACGCTGAAGATGGCGGCTGTTGCGCCGATTCCCAACGCGAGGGTGACGATAGCCGTGGCCGCAAAGCCGGGAGATTTTCCGAGAGACCGGAAAGTGTAACGAATGTTGCTTGCGAGGCCCATGGACGCTCCTTGTCTAAAGATTACGTCCGGCAGGCGGCATAAGTTCGCAGAATCGGGGGTGGGACAGACGATCGGTTTGGGTCGTCTGTCAAGCGCCGCGATTGGCCAGGCAACGACAGAGGCAACGACAGACCACTAAAGGCGATGGTCTGTCCTACTTTGCTTGCGGGTCGATTTCCGCGGCGCCCAGCACCGGGCCGGCATCGCCTTCCTGCACGAAGACGATTACCCGCTGCTCCGCCGCGGAAGCCGGCAGTGGAACCGCCTGGCTGAAGGATGCGCCGCGCTTGACCGATCCGATTTTCCGCAAGCTGCGCACCATGGCGACGTGATGCAGTTGGCGGCCCTTGTTCTCGCCGGCATTAACCTGCGATGTGCCGCTATCCTGCGCCAACACCAGAAAAACGCCCGCGGTATCGGGTGAGCCGTCCACATCCACCTGAATCCCGGCAGAACTCCGCTCAACGCGCACCAGGGCCTTGGGGCGCTCAGTCGCTTTGGTAATTTCCGCTACCGCGCGTTTGGCGTCGCTGCCCACGAACTGCGCCACGCCGTCCACTACCATCTGCGGCGTGTAGGGCCCGTCGGTCCGGAAGCGTTGCGCATACGCTTCCTGCCGCAGAGTGTTTTCGTGAGAGGAATACGGATCTTTCCAGCCCTGACGATCCCAGTAATCCACGTGTTCGCCGAGCACCACAACGCGCGGGTCAAGTTGCTCGAGCATGTGGTCGGCGGGCGGGCAGTCCGAGCAGCCTTCGGAGGTGAAAAGCTCCACTAGAACGGGAGCGCGATTCGGAGCCGCGGCGGTCTGCGCCCATAGCGCGCAGGCTGTCCAGGCAGCGATCGTATAACGGCGTGCGTAACCGCGCATTCGCCGGCCTATGCCTTGCGCTTAACGGCCTTGACCTTGTATTTGCCTACCTTGCGCTTGGCCGGATTGTACTTGGCGGGCTTGTACTTGGTCGCCCTTGACTTGGACGCCTTTCTTGCCTTCTGCGCCTTGGCGCTATAAACCGGCTTCTTCTTCGCTTCGGCGACCGCCGTGAGGGCGAAGCCGAGCGCGAGGGCTAGAGCCAGATTGCGGATCTTCATGATTCCTCTATTATTGCGCAAATTGCGAAAACGACAAGTACATCTCAAGGAAACATGCCGCAGTTAACAAAATACAGGCCCCGGCGGCCACCTTCCATAGCTTCTCCACCGGCGAACCCTCGTATCTTTGCGTGCCGGCCAGATAGGCGATGCCGAAACCGGAAGCCAATCCGCCCACGTGAGCTGCGTTATCCACGTTGAACCCCGGCAGCAGGCCGATTATCAGCATGTAGATCACCCACCGTATATATTGTCCGCGGACGGCGTCGCCGACGGCGCTGCGATGGGTGGTTCCCCACGCGATCATGACGCCGATCAAGCCCATGATGCCGGCCGAGGCCCCCATGGAAGGCGTCATAGGCATCCACAAATAGCTCAGATAGAATCCGCAAATGGTGGCGGCGGTATAAAACACGAACATGCGGCCGGCGCCATAAATCTCTTCCACCTGCGCGCCGACATCCAGCAGGACCCACGAGTTCATGAAGATGTGGAAGAGGCCGCCGTGCAGATATCCGGCCGTCACCAGCCGCCACCATTGGCCGAGTTGAATGGCCGGCCCGAACTTGGCGCCGAACATCACCAGGGTGCGGCCATCGAGATCCATCAAAGCGCTGCCGTTCCCCGCACGCATGCTGTAGAGCACGGTGATCAGGAACATGCCGGCGTTGATGGTAGAGATCATCACCGTCAAAAACCGCGCATGCGGAATCAACCCGCCCAGAATAGGCGATGGATTGCGCCGGTCGATGGCGCGCGCTCCCACGGGTTCGTTGCAATACGGGCAGATCTTGTCCTTGGAAGTGATGAAGGCCCGGCATTGCGGACACATGCGGCGCGAATCCATGCGTTCATCATAACAACCGCCCGAGCGGGACCGGCCTCCTGGTCAAACGCGCCGGAGGCGCACTCCGCACGGGCCGACCGGGCAGGAGGCCGATCGCACAAGTTGCCGATCGCCGGAGACGCTCTCCGCGCGGGCCTCCTGGCCGGTCGCTTGGCAGGACAGACCATCGCCTTGTGTGGTCTGTTATGTTTCGCTGAGTACGGCCGCCTGACAGACGACAAAAAACGATCGTCTGCCCCACGTCCAGAATGTAGAAACTCCGGTGACCGGCCAGGGGAGCCGGTCCGGTAACATCCCTGTGGTATTCTGGAACCCTCTGCATCATGGCGCAGAAGAGGCCGCTCCCGCGCATCTGTATCGCTCTAGGATTGCCCGATGTTCCCGCTTTGCTGGAACACGCGCAGCGCGAGGCCGAATCCGGTGAGGCCTTCCTTGAATTCCGCCTGGATTTTCTCGATCAACCGGCGCGCGGCGCCGCTGCCATCCGCGGTTTCCTGGAGCGCTTTCCCGAGTGCATCGTCCTAGCCACGTGCCGCCGCCACCAGAACCATGGGCGCTTCAACGGCAGCATCGAAGAGCAGCTTGCGTTGCTCGATCTGGCCATCGAGAACGGCGCGCAAGCCATCGACGTGGAAATCGAAACCGCCGAAGCTGCCGCGGAGCGTTTGCAGCAATTCCGCGGCCGCGCCCACGTGATTGTGTCGTATCACAACTTCGAGGCCACGCCGCCCCTCGAAGCGGTGGTGAATCGCGTGACGCGCGTTCCCGCCGACGCATACAAAGTGGTCACCACGGCGCGCAAGCCTTCCGATAACGCGCGCGTGCTGGCCGCCGTGAAGACCGCGCCCCGGCACCGCCTGATGGTGCTGGCCATGGGCGAGCTCGGTTTTCCCACGCGCGTGCTCTCACCCATTTTCGGGGGCGTCTACACTTACGCGGCCCCCATGCAGACGCCGGGTACCGCCTCCGGGCAGGTGAGCGCCCGCTCGCTGCGCCACGTCTATCGCGTCGAGAAGCTGGCTAAGACGGCCAAGATCTACGGCGTCATCGCCGACCCGGTACGCCACTCCATTTCGCCCGCCGTACACAATCGCGCCTTTCAATCGCGGCGCATCGACGCCGTCTATCTGCCGTTCCTGGTGTCGCCCGCGCATCTGCGCGATTTCTTTTCGCTGGCGGAAAAGCTGCCGCTGGCCGGGTTCAGCGTCACCATTCCGCACAAGCAGAAGATCATCCGCTATCTGGACGTGGTGGATCCGCTGGCCAAGCGGATCGGCGCCGTCAACACCGTGTGGCGCAAAGCCGGCAAGTGGCGCGGCGCCAATACCGATGCCGCGGGCGTTACCGGCCCGCTCTCAAAGCACTTGCGCCTGCCAAAATCGAGCGTGCTGATTGTGGGCAACGGCGGGGCGGCGCGCGGAGCCGCGGTCGCGCTGGCCGATGCCGGGGCCAAGATCGCGCTGGTGGGCCGCAATGCCGACCGCGTGCGCGCGCTCTCAAAGCTTTGCGGCGCCGAGCCGCTCGGCCGCGAACAGCTCTCGGGGCGGCACTTCGACGCCGTGGTACACGCCACGCCGCTCGGCATGTATCCCAACGTCAACGATTGCTATTTTAACGGCCACATTCCGGGCGAAGTGGTCTTCGACATGGTGTATAACCCGCTCGAAACCGTGCTGATCCGCCACGCGCGCGAACAGGGCCGCACGGTGATTCCGGGCATCGAGATGTTCGTCGAACAGGCCGTGCGCCAGTTCGAGATCTGGACCGGCGAAACCGCGCCGCGCCCCGCCATGCAGAAGGCGGCCGCGGAGGCACTGGAGATCAAGGCATGAAGAAGGCTAGTGGGATCACTACCGGGATCACTACCAAAATCACGCGCCGCAAACTCGGCTCCGCGCTGATTTCCATTAGCGCGGTATGGTCCGGAGCGCTTTCGTCGAAAGCGTTCGCGCAAACCCAGGTGCAAACCCAGGCGCCGGCCGATCCGCTGCAGGCGGCGAAAGATCGCATCAAGACCGCCGGCGACGCGCTCGCCAAAGAGCAGGTCCCCATGGCTACCGAGCCATCGTTTCAGTTCAAAGCGTGAGACATGGTTGAACCACCCATGGCCGAGCTCGGACCGGAAATCTTTTTCGCCACGGTGGTCGAGCTGGGCGCCAAAATCGCCGCCAGGGAAGTCTCCGCCGAAGAGCTGGTGCGCGCCTTCGCCAACCGCCTCGAACAGCTTGGCCCGCGCTACAACGCCCTGGCGCTGCCGCTGCCCGAGCAGGCCATCCGCGCAGCCAAAGAAGTCGATAAGGAGATCAAACGCGGACGCCTGCGCGGTCCGCTGCAAGGCATCCCCTACGGCGTTAAGGATCTGCTCAGCTTCGCCGGCCAGATCACCACGTGGGGCGCGAAACCTTACGCCGCGCAGATCTTCGATTACAACGCCACCGTGATCGACAAACTCGCTTCTGCCGGCGCCGTGCTCACCGGCAAGCTCTCCATGGTGGAGCTGGCGGGCGGCGGCGGGTACCGTCTGCCATCCGCGTCGCTCTTCGGCGCGGGCCTCAACCCGTGGGACCGCACGCGCTGGTCGGGCGGATCGTCAAGCGGCTCCGCGACCGCCGTGGCGGCGGGGCTCGCGCCATTCGCTCTCGGCTCGGAGACATCCGGCTCCATCCTGACGCCCGCTTCGTACTGCGGCGTCACCGGCCTGCGCCCGACTTATGGACTGGTGAGCCGCCACGGCGCCATGGCGCTTTCCTGGACGCTCGACAAGATCGGACCTTTCGCCCGCACCGCGGAGGATTGCGGCATCGTTTTGCAAGCGATCGCCGGCAGCGACTCGAAGGACCACGGCAGCGCCGGCAAGAGCTTCTATTACACGCCGCAGTACGCGCGACCGATGAAGGACCTCAAGGTGGGCTACGCGCCCATCGACTTCACGGATCGCGCCGACGCCGGCGCGCGCCCGGCGTTCGCCGCCGCGCTGGCCGCGCTGAAAGAGACCGGCGTGCAGCTGATTGAAACCAAGCTGCCGCAGTTCCCGTACGGGCCGATTCTCTCGACCATTCTCAACGCGGAACAGGGCTCCATTTTCGAGCCGCTGATCGCCAGCGGCAAGGTGGAAGAATTGGCCGACCCCGCGCAGATTGCGGGTCTGAAGGCGAGCCTGGACGTCGCCGCGAAGGATTACCTGAAAGCCATGCGCATCCGCCGCCTGATTCAGGAAGCTTACGCCAAGCTATTCGCGGAAGTGGACGCGCTAGTGACCACCGGCCGCAACGGCCCCGCGACGCCGGTCAACCAGCCGCTCGACGCCGTGCAAGCCGCGCCCGGCGGATTCAACGGCATCATCCAGGCGGGAAACCTGGCGGGATTGCCCGCGTTGGCGTTCCCCTGCGGCTTCGTGGACAAGCTGCCCGTGGCGCTGCAAGTGGTGGGTCCGCCGTTCTCAGAGAATGTGTTGCTGGCGGTGGGAAAAGCGTTCCAGGCGGGGACGGACTGGCATAAGCGGCATCCGTAGGCCTCGGCTAGTACTGTGACCGCGTGGTTTTGTGCTTTTGCCAAACAACCACTCCCTTACATTACGCTCGCGGCTCTGATCAGAGCCGCGAGCGTCAGCAAGCGGTTTTTGGGTAGCAGCGAATCTCGCGGCCGGAGAACCAGGCACAGGTATGAGTTATCCAATCTATCGAGTTTGCTCGTTCGAATCTGCGGGGTGGAAAATCAGGGGCGACACAAGGGACTCACGGGTTACAAGGGTTTTCCCAAGGGTGTCACACCAGCGCGCGATCCTGTCCCTGACTGTCGGGGACTGCTACCCGCGGTCAAATCGGGGATCGAACAGGCTATGCCCCGACTGCCCTGGACTTGCTCCGGCCGAAGCATTGGCGTAGATTATTGGGCATTGGCCATGATGCTCTTCGCATGTAGCCCGGCTTTTTGGCGCCACTGTTGCCATGCCGGCGGCGGCAAGCGTTCCCTATGATCCGGAGACAAGATGACTGAACGATCTTTCTTGATCGCGGCTCTCGCCGCATGTCTTCTGGCCCCGATGCTGCCAGGACAAGATGCCCAGGACCCTCCCGCCCAACAAGGCGGACGCGGAGGGCGCGGCGGACGCGGCGGCGGAGGCCCTGGTTTCCCGCAGCAGACTCGCCCGCTTGCGCCCCCCGACGTGATTGCGCGCGGCAAAGCGGTTTACGGCGTCAACTGCACGGCATGCCATGGCGCGGATCTGCGCGGCGGCGATCAGGGCGGCCCAAGCCTCCTGCGCTCGCTGGTGGCTCTGAGCGATCAGCACGGGGAACTGGTATCGCCCATCATTCACGGCTCGAGGCAGGACAAGGGCATGCCCGCCTTTAACCTGAACGATGCCGATTCCGTCGCGGTCGCCGAGTACATCCACAGCGTCCTCGCCCAGGTGGGCCGCCAGGCGCGCCCGCCGGGAACTCCCGACCCCTCGACCATCAATGTGCTGGTGGGCAGCGCGTCCTCGGGCGCCGCTTATTTCAAAGAAAATTGCGCAGCCTGCCATTCGGTTGACGGCGATCTGCGAGGCATCGCGGCGAGGTTCGAAGATCCAAGAGATCTCCAGAACACGTGGGTTTCCGGCGGCGGGGGTGGCGGCCGCGGACGGGGCGGCGAGGGCGGCAAGCCGCAGACCGTCGTGGTCACACTCGCCAACGGGCAGAAGATCGAGGGCACGCTGGTCCACCTGGACGATTTCATTGTGACGCTCATTTCCGCCGACGGCGCGCGCCACTCGTTCACGCGGAATGGCAACGTTGCGGATGTAGTGGCGCACGACCCCAATGAGGCGCACAAGAAGCTCGCGCTCAAGCTCGACAACAAGGACATGCACGACGTGACGGCCTATCTGGCAACCGTCAAATAATCATCCGAGGCGATTTTCATGAAGCGGCTCTTACACATCCCGGCTTTACTCATTGCGTATTCCCTCATCGCGTCTTTCCTCATTGCGCCGGCGCCCCTCATGGCGCAGGGCGGCCTCGATCCGGTCGATATTCTGAAGCCGCTGGGAGATCAGTGGCCTGTCTTCGCGGGCGATTATTCGGCCAAGCGCTACAGTTCGCTCAAGCTCATCGATCAATCGAACGTCAAGAACCTGAGTCTCGCGTGGGTGACGCGTTTCACCGCGGGTTCCGGACCGAACGGAACTGCCCAAGGCGGCGGTGGGGGCGGCGGCCGTGGGGGCGGCGGCGCTGCCGCTCCGATCATTGTGGGCGGCTTCGGCAAGGGCGATCTGAACGCCGGCGGCGCGCCTCGAATGGGCGGTGGAATTCTTATGGTCGACGGCGTGCTCTACATGTCCGCGCCCGATAACGCCTGGGCGGTGGATGCCCGCGACGGAACCGTCCTATGGCATTACTACTGGAAGACGCGCGGCGGCACGCATACCGGCAATCGAGGCATGGGCATGTGGCACAACAACCTCTATCTCGAGGTCCACGACGATTACCTGATCTGCCTCGACGCAAAGACCGGCCGCGAGAAATGGAAGAAGGAGATTTCGAGCTTCGACCAGCAGTATTTTTCCTCGGTTGCGCCGATCGCGATCGGGAATCACATTCTCGCGGGCACGGGCAACGATATGGATGCGCCCGGTTTCCTGCAATCGTTCGATCCCGAGACCGGCGAGCGCCAGTGGATCGCTTACATGGTGCCGATGAACGCCGGCGATAAGGGACTCGATACGTGGGCCAGCCTCGACGCCGCTCGCCATGGCGGCGGGCAGGCATGGATTCCGGGCCCGTACGATCCCGAAACGCATCTCTACATCTTCGGTACCGGCAATCCGACGCCGGCTTATACGACGGGCCGCGGCGAAGGCGACAATCTCTACACCTGCTCGATTGTCGCGGTAAATGTGGATACCGGGAAGATTGCCTGGTACTATCAGACCTCGCCGCACGACACGCACGACTGGGATGCCACCGAGACCCCGATTTTGATCGACGCGCCCTTCAATGGCCAGATGCGGAAGATGGCGCTGACCGGACAGCGTAACGGCTACTTCTTCACTCTCGACCGGGTGACCGGCGAGCATCTTGTCACCGGCAAGATGGGTCTGGTGAACAATTGGGCGCTCGGTCTCGACGCGCAGGGACGGCCGAAGCGTAATCCGGAAAAAGATGCGACCCTGGCGGGGTCTCTGGTGAACGGCGATGTGACTAACTATCCGCCGGCGGCGTTTTCTCCCGATACGGGTCTGTTTTACGTTCACGAGAACAATTCGCTGCGCATCAGCTATCTGATCGATCCCGATCCGCGCGGCTCGATGGGACTCGGTGGAACGATGAGCGGCGGAGGCTTGAATTACGGCTCGTTTCTGGATGCGATCGACTATCAGACCGGCAAGGTGGCGTGGCGTCACGAAATCGGCGGCACGGGCGGCTTTCTGACCACTGCGGGCAAGCTGCTCTTCGGCGGCGACGGCGAGAATCTGGTCGCCTGGGACCCCGCGACCGGCAAGCCGCTTTGGCATGCGCATATCGGCTCCGCGGGCAACGCTCCGGAAACTTACATGCTCGACGGACACCAGTACATTCTGGCGACCGGCGGCGATCAGTTATTTGCGTTCGTGCTGAATTAGAATCGACCGGCCAAGGCCGAGCTCTGCCACCGCGCCTTGGCGCCAAAGCCCCAGTGCGAAGCAAAGTTAGCGGGCTCGCCGCTACATGAAGTAGTCTTTGACCTTCTCGAACAGGCCTTTTTCCGAAGGCGCGTTATCCACCGGCAGCGTGTCGCGCAGTTGTTCCAGCAACTTCCGCTGCTCGCGCGAAAGCCTGGTGGGAACCTTGACCTCCACGCGAACCAGCAGGTCGCCGCGGCCGCTGCCGTTTACCACCGGGACGCCCTTATTGCGGAAGCGGAACTGCGAACCGCTTTGCGTGCCCTCGGGAATTTTGAGCCTGCTCGGCTCGCCCAGCGTGGGTACTTCGACTTCGCAACCCAGCGCCGCTTGCGAGACGTTGATGGGAATGGTGCAATGCAGGTCGTTTTCCTGCCGCTCGAAGAACGCGTGTTCCTTCACTTTCAGGAACACGTAAAGATCGCCCGCGGGTCCGCCATGAAAGCCGGGCTGGCCTTCACCCGACAGGCGGATCCGCGTCCCCGTATCCACGCCCGCCGGAATGGTGATCTTGAGCTTCCGCTGCGCCTGCCGGTAGCCCTGGCCGCGGCAAGCGGTGCACGGATTGCGGATAATCTTGCCTCCGCCATTGCATGTGCTGCATGCGCGCCGGATGGAAAGGAAGCTCTGCTGATAGAGGATTTCGCCGCGTCCGTGGCAGGTGGGGCACGCGCTCGGCGTGGTTCCCGGCTCCGCTCCCGAAGCGGAGCAGCGGCTGCATGCCTCCATGCGCGGCGCTTGAATATCGGCCGTGACGCCCGCGACGGCTTCTTCGAAAGCGATCTCCAGGTCGAAGCGCAGGTCCTCGCCGCGTTGCGCGCGGCTGCGCCGCTGGCCGCCGGCGCCGAACATATCCTTGATGCCGAAGAAGTCTCCCAGAATGTCGCTGAAATCGGTAAAAGCTTCGGGGTTGAATCCGTTCTGGGCCGCCGCTCCCTGCAATCCCAAGTGGCCGAAACGGTCGTAGGTGGCGCGCTTCTGCCCGTCGCTGAGCACGCTATAAGCTTCGGAGGCTTCCTTGAAGTTTTCCTCCGCGGCAGGGTCGTCGGGGTTCCGATCCGGATGAAACCTGAGCGCCAGCTTGCGGTAAGCTTGCTTGATCTCGGGATCTCCCGCTTCCCGGCCGACGCCGAGGATTTCGTAATAATCTTTTTTCGCCACGGTATCCATTGTTTACGGTTTTACCGCCACCTTGACCATCGCGGGACGGAGCAGTTTTCCCTTGAAATTATAGCCTCGCTGAAATTCGGCCAGAATCGACTGATCCTCGGCCTCTTCGGTTTCGACCCGCTCCACCGCCTGATGCAGGTTCGGATCGAACTTCTGGTCCGTAGTCTCAATCGGCTCGAGGCCCAGTTTCTTTAGCGTCTCGGACATGCGCTGATAGATCAGCTCGACGCCTTTGGCATAGTTCCGGTCGGTTGTTTCCACCTGCACCGCCCGCTCGAAATCGTCGAGGATGGGGAGAATATCTTTCACCAGATCCACCGCGGCGAATTGCAGGTATTCGGAGCGTTCGCGTTCGGCGCGCCGCCGGGCGTTGTCGAACTCCGCCCGCGCGTATCGCAGGCGGTTCTGCAGATCGGCCGCTTCCGCCGCCAGCTTGTCGCGCTCGGCTGTCACGGCCGCGTGCGGGTTTTCCAGCGTGTCAGGCGCTGCGCCTTCGCCGGGAGACACCTCGGAAACGTTCGGATTGGTGTTCTGGATATCCACTATTCTTAGCTTATCAGAGCGCTAGGCCCGGATTGATTCACTGCCGTGTTTCGGCAACCTGGCTGAAGCATAATCCCCACGCCACAACTTCAGAAGAACGAACGGCCCTTGGCGGCCGGCCACACGCAATTGATCAGCGCCCTCGGCCACGCCGGTGAAGCTAACAAGCCACGCTCACCGATTGCAGCCCGAAACCCCGAGCGCTCGGAGCGGCTCGGGAGCGGGCATGCCATGGGCCCAGGCAATAGGCCCAACCCAGGGGGCTAGAATTGAGCGTTCTCAAGCGCCCGGCTGGTCTCGAAAACCGCCGACATGACACGCTCATAATTCATTCTCATAGGCCCGAGAACCGCAACTTTGGCGGGCAGGCCGCTGGCCAGTTGGATGGTCATGCCAATCAAAACCAGGTGCTTCATGGCGGGGTGCGCCTCTTCGAGACCCACGCGCACCGCCAGTTTGCCCGGCGGCTGCTCCAGAAAACGGTCGAGCAGCTCCATCAGACGGCGCTTCTGTTCCAGCGCGCCTAAGAGATCCCGAAGCGTTTCGCGCGTGAGGTGCAGATCGAGCCCAAGCAGGTTGGACGCGCCTTCCATGTAGACTTCGGGCGACGAAGCCCCTTCGAGCAACCCCTTGCGGTACAGCGTCTGCAGCTTGCGCAGCGCCGCATCGTACATCTCGCGCTCTTCCAGCAGGCGTCGCAGCAACTCGCGCCGCGCCGCGCCCAACTGCCAGCCCGCGAAGTTACGGTTCACGTAATTGCGGATGGAAGCCAGCTCGTCCGGCGAGGCAGGCTCTTCGAGAGTCACCACCCGGTTCCGCACCATGTGGTCGCGCGTCGCCAGAATCATGAGTACGCGGTTGTCCGAGAGCGGCACCAGCTCAATCTGATCCAATTCCTGAGACAGCGCCGGGATGGCCGCCGCGATGCCGACGTTGCGGGTGAGCTCCATCAGCAGATAGCTCGAACGTTCCACGCGCGCGCCGATGGTATCGAGGCCGCTGAACTCGTGGCGCAGCCGGTCCGACTCGCTCGAAAGCATTCGCTCGCCTTGCAGCGAAGCTACGTAAAGCTGGAAGGCTTTCTCCGTGGGAACGCGGCCGGCGGAAGTGTGCGGCTGCGAAAGATACCCTTCGTCGGCCAAGTCCGCCATGACGTTGCGAACCGATGCGGGGCTGAGTGCGTCTTCGCGCAATTTCGAAATTGTACGCGAACCTACAGGCTCGCCGGTTTCGATGTATGCGCGTACCACTGCGATCAGTATTTC
Source organism: Bryobacterales bacterium (assembly GCA_003135055.1). GTDB lineage: Bacteria > Acidobacteriota > Terriglobia > Bryobacterales > Bryobacteraceae > PALSA-243. The sequence goes on from PLDF01000159.1 coordinate 57,915, forward strand.
GCGATATCTCGACTTGAGCGGTCGGTCGGTTCTCATCGCGTTCCGGTTACAACTCCCCTATTTCCATTCTAATAGTCTGAAAGCAAAGGGTCAATGGCTAGAAGTTAATATAGTCCTATAGCCGGAACTGATAGAATAGCGGATTCCGATCCCTTTAGGAGGCTCCCGGTTGGCGGTTCTGAAGGCAGTCATAAGCTGGCTCAGCTATCTTTTCCACTTCCTGTTGGCCCTGCTGTTGCTGGGCGTTGCGGGCCTTGCGCTGGCGTTCGGACCGCAGAATCTGCGTCTGGGAATGCTTCCCTGGAGCGGGCAAACGCTGGACTATGTTCTGTTGGCTGGCTCCTTGTTCGGCCTTCTTTCCATTGCACTTGCGGTCATGGGACGGCTGCGGTTCCTGTTTCTGCTGTGGAGTCTGGCGGTTGCCGTGCTTCTGACGAAGGGCTACATTTTCAGCGGCTACCGCTTCGGCGTGGGGGAGTCGGGCCGTGCTGTGTATCTTACAGCCGCCGCTTGGGTAGCCGTGGCCGGCGCGTGGTTTCAATTGCGCCCGCAATCGAGCCGCGGGCCTCGCAAGTACCGCGTGAAATAGCGGGCTCCGGTCTGTCGCCGTTAGATTAATTTTCCATCATGTATAAGGGCATGGTCTCCTATAAGGCTGTCATCTTCGATCTGGGCCGCGTGCTGGTCAATTTCGATTTTCAGCGCGGATATCGCGCGCTGGAAGGTTTATGTCCATATTCGGCCGCCGAGATCCCGGTGCGCATCCGGTCCAGCGGCCTGGTGAGGCGCTTCGAGACCGGTCTGATCGGGCCGCGCGATTTCTACGCGCAGTTCTCCGAACTGCTGGGTCTCAGTATCGATTATTCCCGTTTCTGCGAAATCTGGACCTGTATATTCACCGAAGCGCTCTTGCCCGAATCGCTGCTCGAATCGCTCGCCGCGCGCTACCGGCTGGTGCTGCTCTCGAATACCAATCCGATCCACTTCGAAACCATCCGCGCCGCGTATCCGCACTTGCGGCATTTCCATCGCCTGGTGCTTTCCCATGAAGTCAAGGCAATGAAGCCGCAGCCGGAGATCTATCGCGCCGCCATCAATGCGGCCGAATGCCGCCCCGAGGAGTGCTTCTTCACCGACGACATTCCGGAATACGTGGAAGGCGCCCGCCGGATGGGAATCGATGCGGTGCAGTTCGAATCGCGGGAGCAAATCGAGCGGGAATTGATTGCGCGCGGCATCGCTGTGACGTAAATGGAGCCATAGTGAGCGCCGCTCAAGCGTGAACCCGTTCGTGGGCAGGTTGCTAAACGGCTGCGGATTGTTAATAACTCGGAGTCTCACGTTTGCGACTTACCGGCATTTAGCTTAGCTTGTCAAAGCCCTGGGCCGAATCACAAGCTACGCGGATTGACAGTCTGCCGGCAAAGCCTGTGCCGGCTACGGCCCTTCCCGAAAATGCGTAAGCACCCGAGCAACTCGTTGTTTTGGCACAATAGAAGCTCATGTGCGATCGGCGGCGCTTTGGAGCACGCGTTGGGCAGCGCTTTGGAACACGCGGGAGGCAGGTTGAGTAAGCGTACGTTCGCTCGTATCGAAGCTCGTATCATCGCTCGTATCATGGGCCTTGCGCTTCTGGTTGCGGCATCGTTCGCAACCGTCGGATTCAACTATTTCACTGTCACCCAAATCCTGCGCGCACGCACCCGCGTCCCTTGGCTGGATGAGTGGGCGATGATACAGGAGTTCGTTCTCTATAAGCGTGGCAGCCCTCTTTTCCCGATTCTTTGGTCGTCTTATTGGGGACACCGCCTTGTCGTTCCACGCTTGATTTTCTTTGCGAATCTACAATGGGCATCGAGGGGAGAGAACATCAGATTCAGAATCAATATGACTGAAACCGCTTCAGATGGAGAACTTTGTCTGGAACATGCAGTTTATGTTCCCGCTGGTCTACGCCGCATCCAGCGCCGCCTTCGTTTGTCTGGCGCTTAACCGCGACAACGGCCGCTACGCTTTCCTGCTCTTGTGTGTTATCGCGGCCGCGGTCGCGTCTTATACGATGCCGAACGGACTCTTGGTTTGGCCCGTGCTGGTGGCGCAAGCGATCTATTTGAAGCTGAAACGGCATCTTACGATCGCGATCGCGCTCCTCGGCGCCGTCATATTCGCTTCGTACTGCTGGCACTACCAGACTCCCCCGCTCGGCCTCGGCGCATTCGGTATGTTACGGCACCCGGCTGACGCGACAATTCTCATTGGACTTCTGCTGGGAGCCGTGCTGAATTCCGTCTCATCGCGCCTTGGAATTGCGATGACCATACTGGCCCTCTTAGGCGCCGTCTATCTGGGTGCGAAGGCGCTTAGAGATCGGCCCGCTCAACAATCTTGGCTCTCAGCGCTGGCGGCGATTCTCGTCTTTCTTCCGCTCAGCGCGGCCAGCATCGTCGCCGGAAGGCTGACTCCGCAATGGCTAGCCGGTAACACCGCCGTGCCAAGCCGTTATTACACCTTGATTGATGCCTTTTGGGCGGCCCTCGCGGTCCTTATCCTGTATATATTCAGCCATAAGCCTCGTTCCCTGCTGTTAGCCGGATTCTACGGCGCGCTGTACCTATGCGTGATGTTTCTCCACCCACGCATGCAAAAAAGCGCCGCTGAAGACTGGTCGGGCTTCATTCGGGGACAGACGCCGTGGGCGCGGCGTTGATTGTCGATGCGCCGCATGAAGAACTGCTCTCAGTCCTTTGGCCGCTTAAGCCTCAGCGCGATGATGTCGTTGCGTTCCTGCGCCAGGAGCGTCTGGCATTTTTTGCGGAGCCTCGTGCGGCATGGCAAGGCAGACGCGTCTCAGAGCTGTTCCCGGCTGCCGGCCCGGACCGGTGTATCGGCGGCATCGAGAGAACGCTCACGCTCAAGGATTCCGCCGCCGGCGGGCCGTGGCGCGTCGAAGGCTGGGCATGGGATACTTCGGCAAACCGCGGGTTCGACTATCTTCTAATCGCGGAACCGGCCGGTTTGGTTGTGGGCATCGCGCGCGGCGGATTTCGCCATCGTTACTTCCCAGGTTTCTTCACGGACATTCCGGTGGCTCCGGTATATCATATGCGCTTTCCCGCCAGCGAATGGCTGGGTTACGTGCGTCAGACGGTGAAGAGTCCCTGGACCGTTTACGGCATCCTGCCGCAAATGGATCGAATATGTACGATCAAGGATGAGGGTAACTGACCGGGATCGCGGCTGATCTATAAGTGAATCTGGCCGCCGAAAGCGGGCGCGCGATTTACGGCAATCTCGCGGATCGTTGCCTGCGGCTGGGAGCTGGCCCCGGTTTGCCAATCGGCACGTGCAGCTTCCCGCGGGCCTGCACTTGAAGCCCGGACGATCACGGATGCGGGAGCGCTGTGACCGAGGCCCCGATTGAGGCTGGATGGGATTTCGCTCACGGCCTAAGCTTTCTGAGAAACGCGCCGGGTAGGTGTCCGGTTTCCAATCGTGCGATGTTGTCCTTGTGCTGGGAAACCACTCCCTGACGGTCGTGGCTCCGATCGGAGCGACCCTTTAATGCGTGTCCGGCAAGCTTGAAGCTGCGCTGCCCTTTGTTACGCCAGGCGATAGCAGCAGCAGAGCTACCCCGCCGGGAGAGCGATCTCGCCTTTCGTCAGTTCTCGGATGGTTTCTCAGCATGGTCGATGACGAGGATTTCCATCGGCGCCTTGCCCGCCTCCAGTTTCAGACCCAGTTGCTCTTGCAAGGCTGTGAAGAGCGATGGCCCCAGCGTATCCGCTCCCTGCTTATCGTCGGGCGCCCGCTTCAGCTTGAAGGTGAAGGTTCCACTTAGCCTGGTATGATCCACTACGGTGTGCTCTAACTTTTCTAACTAACTAGTTCCCTGAATGCGAAAGCCGCTTGCTAACGCGCGGTGCGCCGATCGGAGCCACGACCGTGAGGGAGTGTTTCCAGCAACGGCGCAAGATCACGCGGTCACAGCTAAGCCGAAGTGCTAACACGCTTCGTAGCGAACGATTGCGGACCCGGCTTGCAGCAGCGCGCGCGCCACAACCGCCCTACTCGATCCAGCCGCCGCCTAACACTACGTCGCCTTCGTAAAACACCGCGCCCTGCCCTGGCGTGACGGCGCGTTGCGCATTATCGAAAACCACCTCCACGCGAGCCGGCTCGGAAGTCGCGTGCAAGGTTGCCGCCGCGGGCGTGTGCTTGTTGCGGATCTTTACCTGCGCGTGCGCCGCTCTCTCTACTCCCGCGATGGAAATCCAATTCACGTCGCGGGCGAAGAAGCGCTCTCGCAGCAGCTCGTCGTTCGAGCCAACCGTCACGCGCCGAGTTTGCGCGTCGGTCGCAATCACGTAAAGCGGCTCCGCGGCGGCAACGCCCAGGCCGCGGCGTTGTCCCACGGTGAAACGATGCACCCCGCCGTGGCGCCCCACGGTGCGGCCTGTGGTGGTGACTATCTCACCCTCCGTGCGCTCCGGCTCGACGCCGCTTTCCTTCAGATACGCGCTCATGAACGCGGCATAGTCGCCGTTCGGCACGAAGCAGATCTCCTGGCTATCGGCCTTAATCGCCACGGCGAGATCCATAGAGCCCGCCAGCTCGCGCACCTCCGGCTTGGTGAGATGGCCCAACGGAAAAAGCGTGCGGGCAAGCTGCGGCTGCGTAAGGCCGAAAAGAAAGTAGGTCTGATCCTTGGCGTGGTCCACGCCGCGCAACAGCTCATAGCGGCCCGAGGCTTGGTTGAACCGGATGCGCGCGTAGTGTCCGGTGGCGATCTGCCGCGCGCCGGCGGCGTCGGCCAATTCCAGGAAGCGATCGAACTTGATGTAGTTGTTGCACAGCGTGCATGGCACCGGCGTGCGGCCGGCGAGGTACTCGGCCACGAACGGCTTCACCACCTGATCTTCGAACTGCCGCTCGAAATTCACCACGTAATACGGCACGCCGAGTTGCTCGGCGACGCGCCGGGCATCGTACACGTCGTCGAGCGAGCAGCACCTGCCCGACCCGGAAGATCCGCCCCCTTCGCTCGAAAGCTCAGGCAAACGGCGCTGGTTCCAGAGCTGCATCGTCATGCCGACCACGTTGTGGCCCTGGCGCACCAGCAGCGCCGCGACGGTGGAGCTATCCACGCCGCCGCTCATGGCAACCGCAATGGGTGGGTTAGGCATGTGGGGCGGACCCCCTGGTCCGCACGGGTCGACCCGTTCTTCGCTAACGACATCAACTTCACCAGGTTGCCGGCGAGCAAGCCGGCCAGGGGGCCGGCTGCGGACCAGGGCGTCCGCCCCACAAGGCTCAGGCATGCACCGATATCCGGCGCAGATGCGCCACCGACGCTTCGAGCGCCTCCACTAACTGGTCCACTTGCTCCGCGGTATTCGAATGGCCCAGCGAAAAACGGATGCTCGATCGGGCGCGATCCGCGGAAAGTCCGATGGCGGTGAGCACGTGGGACGGCGTAATCGCGCCGCTCGAACAGGCCGACCCGGTGGATACGGCGAAGCCGCGCAGATCGAGCGCGATCACCATCGCCTCACCGTCGATCGCGTCGAATTGGATATTCGTGGTGTTGGGCGTACGGCTGTGCCGGTATCCGTTGACGGCTGTGCCGGGGATGCGGCGGAGCACCGCGTCTTCGAGCCGGTCGCGCAACGCTCCATCCATGAACCGGTTCAGTGCCAGTTCCGCCGCCGCGCCGAAGCCTACGATTCCCGGAATGTTTTCCGTGCCCGGCCGCCGGTCGCGCTCGTGATGGCCGCCGAAGGCGATGCCGGCCAGCTTAAGCCCCTTGCGGATATAGAGCGCGCCGCAGCCCTTGGGGGCGTACAGCTTGTGGGCGCTCATGCTGTATAGATCGGCGCCAAGCTTGCGAACATCCACGGGTATCTTGCCGAGCGCCTGTACGCCATCCACGTGCAGAGGCACGCCGGCCTGGTGCGCGATGCGCGCGATTTCGCCGATGGGCTGAATGGTTCCCAATTCGTTGTTCGCGTGCATGATCGAAATCAGAGCCGTCTCCGGGCGAAGCGCATCGCGGATGTCGGCGGGGTCCACGATGCCGCTCGGCCCCACGCGGACGCGCGTCACCTGGACGCCTTCGCGCTCCAGTTGCGCGCACGGGCCCAGCACGGCGGGATGTTCGATGGCGCTGACGATCGCGTGCTTCGGGCCGCCATGGCTGACGATCGCGGCGCGCGCCACCCCCAGCACGGCGATGTTGTTCGCCTCGGTCCCGCCCGAAGTGAATACCAACTCCGTGGGCGCACAGCCAATCAGCGCGGCCACTTGCCGCCGCGCGGCTTCCAGGCGCTGCTTGGCGAGCTGGCCGAAGTAGTGGATGCTGGAAGCGTTACCATACACTTGACCGAGACACAGCGACACCGCTTCCAAAACCTCGGGAGCGACTGGCGTGGTGGCGTTGTGGTCGAAGTAGATATGCCGCACTTACATTCATTTTAGCAATGCGACGACAGTAGTGCGACCACAACAGTGCGACGACGGCAATGCGACCACCGATTCTTACCCTCACCACGGATTTCGGCGCCTCCGACCACTACGTTGGCGCGATGAAGGGCGTGATTCTGGGCATCTGCCCGCAGGCGCGGATCGTGGATATCTGCCACGATGTGACGCCATTTCAAATTGCCGAGGGCGCGTACGTAATTGCCCAGGCGTATGACTGCTTCCCGAAGAAGACGGTGCATGTGGTGGTGGTGGACCCGGGCGTGGGCACGGCGCGAAGGCCCATCCTGGTGGAGGCCGCGGGGCAATACTTCGTCGGCCCGGACAACGGCGTGCTCTCCATGGCGTATTCGCGCGGGAAGCACAAGGTGCGGCTGATCGCGAACGACCGGTATTTCCGGCAGCCGGTCAGCGCCACGTTTCACGGCCGCGACATCTTCGCGCCGGTGGCGGCGCATGTGGCCGCGGGCGTTCCGCCCTCGCGCGTGGGCAAGCCGATTGAAGACTATCTGTGGCCGGAATTCGCGAAGCCCCAGCGCAGCGGGGAGCGCACGTGGAGCGGCAGCATCCTGAAGATCGACCGCTTCGGAAACGTGGTGACGAACTTTCATGTCCGCGACTTTCCCGATCTGTACCCGGCGGGCCACGCGCTGGAACCGGCGGACCGTGCGCTGGATTTAGCGAGCCGCGTGCTGGAACCCCACGGCCGGGCGCCGCACACACAGAGCCGCGCGCGTGAGCAAGCGGACGACAGCTTCGCCAGCGGGCAGCGGCCGCTCCCTCACGGTCTCGGCTCCGTTGCGATGGCGCGTGAGCAAGCGGACGACAGCTTCGCCAGCGGGCAGCGTCCGCTCCCTTACGGTCGCGGCTCCCTTGCGGTGGCGGTGACCGCTGGGCGGCGAAAGATCGCGACCCTGGCGCGGAATTACGCCGAATCGAGGCCCGGCGCGCTGTTCTTGATTGTGGGCAGCTCAGGGTATCTTGAAGTTTCCGTGAACCAGGGATCGGCAGCGAAGCTGATGGGCTGTAAGACCGGGGATCCGGTTAAACTCACCTTGGAGTGACGCCGGTGGCGACGCCTACGCAACGCTATTGCGGATACTGACCACTTTGTTCGCCGAGGTGGTCTCGACGCCGCGCAGCACGCGGTCGAGCTCGCTATCCTGCACCGGCTTGGGAAGCACGTAACGTCCTTCGCCCTCGAAATCGGCGGAAAGCTCCGCATCGTAACTTTCGGAGAGCAGGATGAAGCCGCCGACGCGGGAATGCATCCGTTCCGAAAGCTCCACCCAATTCAAGCCAGGGGCGTGATCCGAGCAGAACGCTGCGTCGAAGCGCATGCGGTGCGCCAGGTCCAGGCCGGCATCGGCGTTGGCTACCGGCACCACGCGATAGCCGCGAGTCGAAAGCAGCGCCAGCAGTTGCCGCTGGATTGCGTCATCCGGGTCGATCACCAGCGCGGTCCTGCGGCGGCCGGTATCCTCCGGCGCGGATGCCATGGAAGCGCCGCCCAGCCGGTCCTTGGCCGCCACCGGCAGTTCCACTTCGAAGCGCGGGTCGGCATTGGGCTTCTCGATGAGCCGGATTTCGCCGCCATGGCCGGCGATCACGCTGCGCGTCACGCCCAGAATGGCCGCAGTCCCTTCCGGTTGGCTCGGTTCCGGCGGCGCGGAAAACGAAATCTCGATCAGCAGACGCTTACCCATCAGGCTGGTGCGGATGGTAATGATTTTCTTCGGCGACTCGGCCAGCGATTGCTCCACGTGCACCAGCAGATTCAGGAACACCTGCTCCAGTTGGCCCTGCGAACCCAGCACGTGCAGCGGCTCGCGGCTGATCATTTCGTGGAGCCGGATGCCACTGGCTTTCCAATCGCCCTCGCGGAATTCGATGAGGTTGCGGAGCAGCGCACTGACCGATACCGGCCGCGCCACCGGCTGTTCGGCGGCGGCGAACGAGACCAGCCGCGCCACCATCGCGGCGGCCTTCTGCGCCTCCACCGCAATCGCGGCCACATCGCGTTCCGCGCTGCCCAGCTTCTCCCGCTCGAGCGCCCGGTTGGCCAGCTCGTTGATGGAATTGAGCGGCGTTTGCAGCTCGCTGACCACGCCGGAAATCAGCCGCCCCACGGCTGCCAGCTTTTCGGTCCGGAACAGTTGCTCCTGCACGGTGCGCTGGCCCAGCAGCCGCAGCGCGGCGCCAATCTGGTTGCCCAGATGCTGCGCCAGCGCCTGCTCGTCGGCGGAGAAATCGCGTACGCGGTCGTCCTGGTCGAGCTCCATTACGCCGATCACTTCGCCTTGCGCCATCATGGGCACGAATAACAGCGATTTGGGCGTCTTTTCGTCCGGCGTCGCGATCGGGAACGGGCTGCGGCCGATGTCGGGAATCACCAGCAGCGTCCGGTAATGGAAGCAGGCGGTCGCTCCGGATTGCGTGCCCGCGGGCGGAGCGGAAAGCGAAATCGAGACCGCTTCGCCGGTCTGTTCGATGACGCCATCGAGCGTCTTTGCGGCGCGGTTGTGCACGTAGAGGTGGACGCGCGTGACGCCCAGAATGGATGGCAGAGCCTCGGCGATGCGCTTGAGAACGGCCTCGGCCGACGAAGCGCCCAGAATCTCCTCGCCAAGCTGGTAGGTCTGGCGCAACCGCTCGCGCTGGCCTCGCAGACGCCGCTCGCGGCTCCAAACGATGTAGGCGATGAGCAGGACCACGCTCAGGCCGGTCCCTATCGCCAACGGCGGCAGGTACAAGCTCCGTTCCAAGCTCCGTTCCTTCCTCCGGACGTTGGTGGGACTATTCACCAGGATTTCAAATCCGCGATTGTAGGGAGGGCGCGGGCTGTATTGAGCGACAATCCCCGTCGCCTCCACCGCATCGCCTTTTTGGAGGAAGCTGAATTCGGTTCCCTTGCTGCCCTGGGCGCTCGGCAGGAACACCCAAAACACGTCCGCGGCAGCCAGTGTGAGGGATGGCCCCGACACAGTATCGTTCATCCCCACAACCCGCCCTTCGGTATGCACCAGCCGGCCCGAGTAGCGGAAGCTTTGGAGATCCTGGAGGGATGCGGCGATCGGAGGTGGAACCGGCTTTTGGCCCAGCAGCTCGATGCGCTCCGGAAGCACGGTTACCGTGCCGAAATGCAGGTTAACCGTACCCTGGACCCGAATCTCGTCGCCGGGCCGGCGATCGTCCAGTTGTGTTTGGGGCGCCGGCAGGTAGATTATCGCGCCGCCGGTACCATCGTCAATCGCCAGGTAGCTATAGTCCGGAAAGTGGATTGCCGGCGCGGAAACCACGCCCTGGACCACTACCTTCTGTCCGGCGTAAACCGCTGAATAATTGGGGGCCGTGCGTGAATTCAATTGCTCGAGGGTGAGTTTGGCCTGGGCGGAAAGACAAATGGGCAGTAGCGCGCTGAGCAATAGCGCCCAACGGAGATGTGCTACCGTTCTTCCCGGTTTTCCGCTGCCAACCATTCCTGTAAATCCGTGCTATTGAAATTATCTATGGTTAGTACTGTACCAGACAAGTTGCCATAGGTAGTACTAACGCCAATAACCCTCGTTCCCGCTGCCCGGCCCGCCTCGACTCCAGAATGGGAATCCTCGAATACGATGCAGGCCGCAGGCTCGGTTTGAAGCAGCTCGGCGGCCAGCAAGTAGATTTCCGGGTGCGGTTTGGGATGGGTCACCTGGTGGCCGTTCAATACTACCTGGAAGTATGGGCGAAGACCCGCTTGCTGCAGAAGAAAATCCACGTTCGGGGGTTCCGCGTTGGTGGCCACCGCCTTCGGCGTATCGCGATACCGCTCCAGAAACTCGCGGAGACCCGGAACCAGCATGGATTCCACCCGGTCCGCGATCATTTCCCGATAGAGAGTCTCTTTGGCGGCGCCGCGGGCGGTCACCTCTTCGGCCGTAAGCCCGGCGCCGAAAAAATCCCGCACAATCTGATCGTTGCGCCTGCCGTACATCCGCTGATGCATGGCCTCGGTGGTTTCCAGGCCATAGCGCCGGTTGAACGCTTCCCATGCCAGCCGGTGGTACGGATTGGAGTCGGCAATGACTCCATCCATATCGAAGAGAAATGCGCGCTTCCTGGACAAAGACACTATTCGGTCCGCAGGCTCCCTTCCAACCAGTTCAGGTATGAGGGCGAGCCGGCCAGCACCGGCAGCGCCAGAGCCTCAGGCAACTCGTAGGAGTGCGCTTCTTCGAGGACCCGCCGCAGCGGCTCGAACAACTCGCGCGAAGTCTTGACGATCAGCAGGCACTCTTCGGCCGTTTCGATGGCGCCATTCCAGCGATAGACGCTGCGCATCCGCGGAACCAGGCTGACGCACGCAGCGAGGCGCTGCTCAACCAACAGCCGCGCGAGCTTCTCGCCTTCCTCTTCCGATGCGCACGTGCTTAGAATTACGATCTTGTCCGTCATCTGTAAAGAATGGCGAGCAAACGCCGCCAGCGATGTTACCATTATGTTCCAGGGCTTGGGTGAGATGAAAGCGCCGTTCGCACGAATTGCATATCTTGGAGCGTTTCTAGCGGTGCTGAGCTATGCATTTTTCACGTTGCGCGGCCCGCACGGCATTCCCGGCCTGCTGGAAAGACAGCGCCAGATTCGGGACATGCAGCAGCGCAATGCGGAGCTCGACAAGGAAATCGAGCGTATGCGCGACCACATTAAGCGCCTGACGAATAATCCGGCGCAGCAGGAGCTGGAAATCCGCGAGCGACTCAAGCTGGTTAAGCCCGGCGAGAAGGTATACATCACCGGCGATCCGGCGAAGCAGTAACGGCCGGGGTGGTAGGCGAATGCGCTGCCAAGCGCATCGGCATCGACATGGCAGTCACGTCTGTCGACCAAGGTGCTCGTGATCCGTAGTTCCGCCGGATTCGATTCAGCGGCTTGGCGCAATACGGCCCGCACACTAGTCCCAGCTAGCTCTCCGAGCGCGACGGCGATCGAAGTCCGCGGGCTGCAAAGTTCCCCTACTGAAGTTGCACCGTAACCGTGACCGTCGCCGATACCGATACCGGCCCCGTCTGAAGCTGCGTTGTCGGCGCCGCAGTGCCAACCAGAGCCACCACGGGCGTATACGCCGAAGATTGTTGCGCGGAAATTACCGCTCCGGTCTTCCCGCCCAGTCCCGAAGCGATCGCGCCGGCGTTGGCCAGAGCCTGCTTGGAAGCCGCCGCCAGCGCCTGTTGCAAAGAGGGCGCCGGGTTCTGCAAGCCAAGAGTCAGACTGCCGACGCTGGTCGCGCCCGCCTGGTTTACGGTATCGATGGCGCGGCCGATCAGGGTTAAGTCGGTCATGGTCACCTGGAAGCTATTGGTCGCCGAGTATCCGACGATGATGGAAGGCTGGGTCGCAGTGCCGTTGCTGTACCGCGGATTAACCGAGTATGAGACGGTCTGGATGGAGCCGCTCGCGCCCAGGACGCTGGTAATCGCCTGGGTCACGATGGCGGTCAGATTGGCGTTTTGTTGGCCGGCGTCCTGCGCCGTGGTCCCCTGCGTGGTCACGCTCACGGTAAGCTGCGCCTGGTCGGGCTGGACGTAGATGGTTGCCGATCCGGTGGCTTGTACCGATGCCGTCGTGGTCTGCGCCACGAGCGCCGCACTGCCGAGCCACACGGCGAAAGCGAGGTGAATAGTCCTGGTCATGCGATCGCTCCTGGCTTACATGGTAGCGCCGGGGATCTATCTCCCGAAAAACCTTGGCAAGCTAAGGAATGCCCCATTTGGCTATCGCAACGCCACCGGCCTGCCGCCCTGCTCTTTGCTGCGCTGGGCCGCGTCCATGAAGGCGAAGATTTCCAGCGTCTCTTCGTTGGGTACGGGCGGCTTGCCGGTCTCGAAGAACTTCACAATCTCCAGCACCAACGGGCGGTAGCTGCCCGCCGCCTGCGGCTTAGCTTCCACAATCTCCCGCGGCCGGTATACCACCGCTCCGTATTCGCTGTACGGCCGGATGGCGCGCACCGTACCCAGCCGGCCATCCTTCCATCGGCCCACCATCACGTCGGAGTTCTCCGCGGAAATCCGCGTTACGCTCTCGCAGCCCGGACCTAGCAGCGCATACAGAAGCTCCACCGGATGGATGGCATACCACGAAAGATCCAGATAGTGATGCGGCTCGAAAGGCCCAGGCCCCCAGGTGGCTGCGCCGGTGGCGTCGGCGAACTTCATGGTGGCGCCGATTTCTCCATACCGCAGGCTCGACGAGCTGAACCAGGGCACGCCCGCCTGTTTCGCCAGACGCGCAATCTCGCGCGCGTCTTCGAGGGTCGCTGCCAGCGGCTTATCGATGAACAAAGGCTTGTGCGCCGCGATCGCCGCCCGCGCCTGTTCCAGGTGAACGCGCCCATCCACGCTGGTGAGCAGCACGGCATCCACTTTCCCCAGCAGCGTCGCGATATCCGGCACAATCTCCACGCCCCATTTCGTGCGGACGTCTTCGGCATACTGATCGACGCGCGAAATGCTGCTTTCGATATCTTTGCTGCCTCCTTTATACGCGGCCACCACGCGCGCGCCCGGCACATGATCCTTCGCGCCATCCGCGCTATTCAGCATCTGAGTGAACGCCGGCACGTGCGACGTATCCGTGCCAATGATGCCGACGCGCAAGTCGGCCGAACGAGCGCATATGGCGGCGAAAAGCGCCAGCGGCAAAAGCTTCACGAACGCATTGTACACTGTGGGGGTACCATTGGCATTTCCGCGATGTTTCCGCGACTTTCTCCGCGGCCGGGCCCAATCCACATGGATCTCAACACTCCTCTGACATACGTGAAAGGAATCGGCCCCGCCCGCGCGGCCATGCTCGAAGCCAAGGGCCTGGCGACGGTGGAGGACATGCTCGCCTACGTGCCCTTCCGGTACGAGGACCGCAGCAATATGAAGACCGTCGCGCAGCTTGCGCCGGGCGAAATGGCCACGGTGATCGCGGAAGTGCGCTCCGCCAAGCTTTCCGGTTTCAAACGGCGCAACCTGGGGATGTTCGAAGCGCGCTTCAGCGACGCCTCGCGGGCCGTTCTGGTGGGCAAGTGGTTTCACGGCGGCTATCTGGCCAACGTGCTGGTGGAAGGGATGAAGGTCGCGCTCTTCGGCAAGGTGGAATTCGACGGCTACTCGGGCGAAGTGCAGATGCTGCACCCGGAGTTCGAGATTCTCTCCGCCGACGACGAAGACGGCGAAGCGGCGCTGCACGTGGGCCGCGTTGTGCCAATCTACGAAGCCGTGGCCAAGCTGACTACGCGCGTATTGCGCACTCTCACGCACCGAATTTTCGCCGAGTTGCCGCCGGAAGAAGATCAGCTTCCGCAATTCCTGCGCCACCGCCTGAAAATGCCCGACCGCTGGACGGCGCTCCGCGACACGCACTTTCCGCCGCCCGATTCCGATCTGCGCCTGCTGAACGCCTTCCGCTCGCCCGCGCAGTTCCGCTTGATCTTCGAGGAGTTCTTCTGGCTGGAATGCGGCGTGGCTCTGAAACGCAGCAAGGCGCGGCTTCTGCCCGGAATCGCGTTCCAAATCAACGACCGCGTCCGCGAGCGCATCAAAGCGATGCTGCCGTTCAAGCCCACGGACGCGCAGAAACGCGTGATTCAGGAAATCGTCAACGATATGAAAGAGCCGCGCCCGATGAACCGCCTGCTGCAAGGCGACGTCGGCTGCGGCAAGACTATCGTGGCCGCCGAAGCCGCGGTGATCGCGATCGAAAACGGATATCAGGTGGCCGTGCTTGCGCCCACCGAGATTCTGGCCGCGCAACACGGCAGCTACTTCCGGCAAATTCTTTCGAAGCTGGGATACGTGACGGCGTTGCTCACGGGGAGTTTCAGCAACCGGGAAAAGATTCAACTCAAGCGCCTGGTGGCCGAGGGCCTGGCGCATGTGGTGGTAGGCACCCATGCGCTGCTCGAAAAGGACGTCGAATTCAAGAAGCTGGGCCTCGCCATCGTCGATGAGCAGCACCGTTTCGGCGTCATGCAGCGCCTCGGCCTGGTACAAAAAGGAGTTCATCCCGACGTGCTGGTGATGACGGCGACGCCCATTCCGCGCACCTTAGCCATGACGCTTTACGGCGATCTGGACGTCTCCGTGATCGACCAGATGCCGCCGGGCCGCAAGCCCATCGTCACCAAGCACGCCGCGGCCGACGCCATCGAACAGGTGTATAGCTTCGTGAAGCGCCAGATCGACGAGGGCCGCCAGGCGTACGTGGTCTACCCGGTGATTGAAGAATCGGAAACGCAGGCCATGAAGGCGGCGCAGCAAAGCTACGAGCACCTTTCGCGGGAGGTTTTCCCGGATATCGCCGTCGGGCTGATGCACGGGCGTCTGGGCGGCGACGAGAAAGAAGCCGCCATGCAGCGCTTCAAGGAAGGGCACACCAGGATTCTGGTTTCCACCACCGTGATCGAAGTCGGCGTGGATGTGCCCAACGCCAGCGTCATGGTGGTGGAGCAGGCCGAGCGCTTCGGCCTGGCGCAACTCCATCAGCTTCGCGGACGCGTGGGGCGCGGCGCCGCGCAGAGCTACTGCATCCTGGCGACGGAAAAGATGAACGACGCCGCGCGCGAGCGCATCCGCACGCTGGTGGAATCCACCGACGGATTCCACATTTCCGAGATGGATCTGAAGCTGCGCGGCCCCGGGGAATTCTTCGGCACTAAGCAATCGGGGCTGCCCTCTCTGCGCGTGGCCAACATTCTGCGCGATAGCGAGATTCTGGAAGTGGCGCGGCGTGAAGCGGTGGATTTCATTGCGCACCCGCCCGAGGCGGAGGACCTGCGCCGCGTGGTGGCCTACATTCGCGACCATTGGCAGCGGCGCTACGGCTTGGTGACGGTGGGTTGATCATGTACGGCAGACTTGCTGGATTGTCGCCGGCGACAGACCAGGAGGTCTGTCGTACACGGGTAATTCGATGCGGATAATTGCGGGCGAGTTCCGGTCGCGGCGGCTGAAGAGCATCCCAGGCATGGAGACGCGTCCAACTCCGGATCGCCTGCGCGAGACATTGTTCAATATCCTGGCGCTGCGCATTGAGGGCGCGGCGTTCCTGGACGCTTACGCGGGCACGGGCGCGGTAGGAATCGAAGCGCTGAGCCGCGGAGCGAGGCATGCGTTTTTCCTGGAGCGGAGCCGCCCGGCGCTGGAGACGATTCGCGAGAATCTGGCGTCGCTCAAAGCGGAAGCGCGCGCGACCGTGGTCCCGGGGATGGCGCTGCTGACGCTGCCGCGGCATCCGGCCGGCATCGTCTTCCTCGATCCGCCCTACGAATTGGAGCGCGAATATCCGGCGGCGCTCGATTTGTTGGCCGATCAGCAAGCCCCGCCGCGGATCATCGTCGTACAGCACCCGGTGCGTTTGGCGCTCAGCGATGCGTACGGGAAATTGCGCCGCTCGCGGCTTGTAAAGCAGGGGGACAACGCGCTAAGTTTTTACCTGGAGGAGTAGCCTTCCATGCGCCAAATTCTGCCTCTGCTCTGCATTGCGATCGCTGCCCTGGCCGCTACCCTGGCCACGGCGAATGCCCAGAAATACACCGGCCCGGCGCCTCCGACGCCGGATCTGCCGTACATTCAGCACGCCACCAACCTGATCGCAACCGAGGCGGTGGCAGCCAAAGAGCAAAAGAGCAAGGACGACACGCTGTATACCATTGACGGCGAGAATTCAACGTCCAAGACGCCGCTGGCCTTGCCCATCTTCTTCATCAAGGCCGACAAGCTGAATCCGGCGAGTTTGCAGATGTACCGGTTGGAATCGAAGGATGGCCATCGGGAACTGACGGCGTCGGCGAAGAGGAATGCCGAGCCCATTCACGTGCAGGTGACGCGGCTCGGCGCGGATAATATATATAAGCTGGACGTTTATAATGGCCTCGATGCGGGGGAGTATGCGCTGACCGCGGAGGGGTGGAAGCAGATGTTCTGCTTTCAGGTGTATTGAGGCTGATAAAGGTTTCATCAGTTTCGCGGCCTGAAAGTGCCGGAGCGCGGGTGAGAGGCTGGAGGCCGCGAAAGCGATGAAACCGTGCGGTGACTAAACGTTGGCGTGAGGCTGGGTCTTTAATGGGTTTTGTTCTGCTGCAAGGCTTGGAGTTTTGGCGGCGGGAAAGATGTGAGGCGCTTCCGGAGTAGGCGCCAGGAGATGTTTTGCGAGACAGTGAGGGCTTGGAGCGGGCAGAGACAGCGATGAAGAGAAAGAACTGGGCGTTGGAAGGGCGTCCCAGGGCTATGTGGCCGGTGCGGGACACACGTGGAGCGTACCCTGCCGGGAAGGCAGCGCTGGCGTGATTGCGGATTCCAGCCAGAGGGCGTCATGAGCTGTCCACGCGGAGCGGAACGGAGCCGGAAATACAGCGGGATTATTTTCATCTGCATCAGCGCGCCGATCCCGCATTGGGGGCACAGCCGAAGGTTGCCGGCGGTGAGCGCCGCCAGAAAATCGCGGCAATCGGCAGGCTGAGGAAGCAGCACGGAGCAGACCGTTGCCAGCAACTGGCGGCAGAGATCCAGTTTGGCGGCGCGGTGGCAGTTGGCCAGGAAGCCGTGGTAGCGAATGCGCTGGAAGCCGGGTGGCAGCGCATGCTGCAGGAAGCGGCGGATGAACTCATCGGCGGAAACCGTCATCACCTTCGAGCGGTTGGCGTCGCGGTAGTCTTTCCACTGGAAGGAGACTTGGCCCACATCCTGCCGCATGCAGTTTACGGCGGCCTCGGAAAGGGCGCCTAAACGTTTTCGGGATTTCCTCGCTCGGCCGCGAAATCCCGCTGCCTCACGGTCGCGGCTCTGTCTCGGCTGAGCGTGTCTGCAAATAGATACGGATTTTGACCGGCGTTTCCCGAATCGACGAACTCAGCCGGACGTGAAAGGGCCCTTGATCGCAACGACCAAATCGCGCTCGTTGCGATTGTCCAAAACGAAGACGAAGTAGCGGTTGCCGCCAGACGCGACGCGCACTACAACGTGTCCGGGCGGTCCCGCCAGTTGGGTGGCGCGCTGCCCGATGACGATACTGGCGGCTGGCCGCAGATCCGTTGCGAAAACAAAACGAGGAGACGGCGGCAGGCGGCTGTTCATGATCCGTTTCAGGACGTCCGGCGCGGGATGGCTGGGCGCCCAACTTGGAACGATGAGCACCGTGGACCGCAGCGATTGAAGAAACGCCTCGCTCTCTTCTCCCATCGAGCCATGCTGATTGACGACATGCACATCGACACGGCCAATTACGGGAGCGATGGCGGCTTCCATTCCGTGCCACGCCGGGAAACCGGGATCAGGCGTACCCGGCAGATCGCCGCCAGTGAAGTAGGTGAAGCGTCCATATGCGAGGCGGAATCCCGCGCTGCACATGTTTTCATTGGGCATATCGGCGGGAGGGGAGGAATCGAGTGGCGGAAACAGTTGGCGCGTCGCATCCCCGGAACCGGTCCACACGGCGCCGTTAGCGATTATATTGCGGATCGCGAACGTGGGATATTTCGACGCCGCGCGCTGTAGACGTATTTGCGCCGATGAACCGGGCTTGAATCGCTCGACGGTCATGCCGCTGCGTTGGCGCGCTTCGAGGAAGCGACGATAGTTCGCCATGGTTTCATCCCTGAACGGAGTTGGATATGAATAGTCGGGCCAGCCTCGATCGAGGAGTACATGGACCGGCAGCGCGTCGGCCACTTCGGTGATTCCGGTGAGACGATACGCGCCGGTATGGTCGAGAGGCGACGCGGCGACGAGTTGTCCCATGTGATCCGCGTGAAAATGCGTAATGAGCGCGTAGTCGAGATCGGTAACTCCCTGCGGCAGGCGACGTTGAATATAGCGGACGATCCACGCGCCTGGCGAGCGAGAGCCGTCGGGATGCGGGTCGGTTTCGGGAATACCGTCACCGGCCGCACCAGCGTCCACCAGCAGTGTAGTCCCATCCGGAAGGATGAAGAACGCGGCGTTTCCGCGTCCCGTCGAAATCTGGTGAATATCCAACGTTCCGGGAGTCCACGGAGGGAGCGGCATGCCGATTTCACCCCCGGTTTGGGCCAATGCGGTGGTGGCTGCCGCCATGAAAAACAGGTTGATAAGGACGCTTCGCATCATACTGAAGTGTATCCGAACCGGTCTTTTCCGGGGGTTCCCGGTGGTTCGGGTGTGCGACATGAAAG
>PLDF01000436.1 GCA_003135055.1 Bryobacterales bacterium
GCCGGGGCGCGAGCGATTCTCAACTGATTACGCGCTACAAGACCGACCCATTAATGGGCGGCACAGGTATGAATGTGAATTTTGTCACTCTCGAGACGGAGGTCTGACGATGTCCCGTTTCGCCATGGTTATCGATACGCGGAGATGTGTGGGTTGTTACGACTGCGTGGTGGCCTGCAAAACCGAAAATGGCGTTCCCGAGGGCTATAGCCGTGACTGGATCACGGAAGAGGTCCACGGCGCGTTTCCCACGCTGCAGATGGAGATCCGTTCGGAGCGATGCAATCACTGTGACAATCCTCCCTGCGTCTCCTGCTGCCCGACCGGCGCCAGCCACGTGCATGAGCCTGGCGGCGTGGTGCTGGTGACCCACGATAAATGTATCGGCTGTAAAGCCTGTCTGGCGGCGTGCCCATATAACGCACGCTTCATCCATCCGGACGGCTATGCCGACAAATGTACCTTCTGCATCCACCGCGTCGAGCGCGGCCTCGATCCGGCCTGCGTTTCCGTCTGCCCCACGCACTGCATGCACTTCGGAGATCTGGACGATCCGCAGTCCGAGGTGAGCCAGTTGCTGAACTCGCGCCCGCATCATGCTCTGCTGCCGGAAGCGGGAACCAAACCATGCATTTTCTATCTGACTTAGACGAACATGAACCCACTCACTGAACTAACCCTCTCTCGACACAATCCGCTGGTTGATCCGACTCTTCATGTCTGGCAATGGCAGATCCCGATCTACCTCTTTCTCGGCGGACTCGTTGCCGGGCTCATGATCATTGCCGGCGTGCGGCTCATTGCGATCCGTCCCACGCAGCGCGAGGCCCTTGTCTGCTGTACGATCGGACCCCTCGCGGGTCTGGTCTTCCTCAGTCTCGGTATGTTCGTGCTGTTTCTCGACCTCTCCCACAAGCTGTATGTCTGGCGGCTCTATACGACATTTCAGATCACCTCGCCCATGTCGTGGGGCTCGTGGATTCTGCTCCTGGTCTATCCGGCCCTGGCTGCGAACGCACTGGCCCATCTGCCTGAGGCTATTCCAGCCCTGGCGAAGCGCTTTCCTGTCTTGATTGCCTGGAGCGACTTCATCCTGTCACGCACGCGCCTGGTTGTGGCCATTGGCATCGCCAACGTCCTGGTT
Source organism: Bryobacterales bacterium (assembly GCA_003135055.1). Classification (GTDB taxonomy): domain Bacteria; phylum Acidobacteriota; class Terriglobia; order Bryobacterales; family Bryobacteraceae; genus PALSA-243. The sequence goes on from PLDF01000436.1 coordinate 1,145, forward strand.
GGCATCGGGCTCGGTATCTACACCGGGATCCTCCTCGGTACTCTCGGCGCGCGCCCTCTCTGGAACAGCGCCTTGCTTGGTCCGCTCTTTCTGTTCTCCGGCCTCTCTACGGCGGCCGCGCTGCTGCATGGAATTCTCGTTCTTACCTCGTCCGGCGAGGAACTGCCAGCGTTCGCCGACTTCCTGCTCTCCTCCCTGACGCGGCTGGCTCAGGCGCGTCCTCTCGATCAAAAGGTCGCCCCCGTCCTGGCGGGCGCTGACAACAGCTTCCTGACCATCGAGCTTGGCTTACTCAGCCTGTTCCTGATCGGCCACCTCACATCGACCGCCGTCCATCAGCAAGCCGCCACGCTTCTTCTCAGCGGCCCCTACGCAGCCGTCTTCTGGATCTTCGTCATCTCCCTCGGCATTGTTCTGCCCCTCATCCTGCAAACGCTCGAGCTGCAGAATTCCATTCGCCACACGCTGGCGCCGGCTCTTCTCGTGATCTTCGGCGGGATCGCTCTGCGCTTCATCCTTGTTTATGCCGGCCAGCAAAGCCATTGGTTCCACGCACTGAATTGACAGAGGAAGAATCTATGAACCTGGAACAACACACTCCCCGACCTTACTGGAATTCTTACTGGGCCGGATTTGGACTAGGCCTGGTGCTGCTGGCGTCCTTCGTCATCATGGGACGCGGATTGGGAGCGTCAGGGGCGTTCACGACCGCCGTCGCTACCGTGGTTCACCAGGTTGCCCCGGCGCATGCAGAAAACAGCCCCTTCTACTCCGAGTATCTCGGCGACGGCACGCACAGTCCACTCAAGGACTGGCTGGTATTCGAGGTTCTTGGAGTCTTTGTCGGCGGATTCCTTTCGGGCGTACTTGCCCATCGATTGAAGTTCACGGTGGAACAGGGGCCTCGCAGCACGACGCCCCGTCGACTGGCTTTTGCCTTTGTGGGCGGAGGGCTGATGGGCATTGGTGCAAAGATCGCGCTTGGCTGCACCAGCGGTCAGGCCCTCACCGGCGGCGCCTTGCTCAACGTCGGCAGCTGGGCCTTCATGTGGTGCGTCTTTGGCGGCGCCTACGCGGTGGCTTACTTCTTCAGAAAGCAGTGGATCTGATATGAACGCTCCCTTCTACAAATTCGGGCTCTTCGGCGACGAGGCCAGCTTCATCATCGCCTTCCTCATCGGCATCGGCTTTGGGTTCTTCCTCGAACGTGCCGGCTTCGGCAGCGCGCGCAAGCTCGCAGCGCAGTTCTATCTCCGCGATCTGAGCGTTCTGAAGGTGATGTTCACCGCGATCATCACCGCCATGACCGGACTCTACGTGTTCTCGCGTCTTGGAATGCTCGATTTGTCCCTTGTCTACTTAGTCCCGACCTTTCTGGTGCCTCAGATCGTCGGAGGACTTCTGCTCGGCGTCGGCTTTGTCATCGGCGGCTACTGCCCCGGGACTTCCTGCGTCTCCGCTGCCACGGGCCGCATCGATGGCATGGTCTACATTTTGGGGATGGTTGCGGGACTCCTCGGTTTTGGAGAAGTCTACCCCCGGATCGTCAACTTCGCACATTCCACGTCGATGGGTCAGATCACTCTCCCTCAGCTCTTTGACCTCCCGTATGGGCTCCTGGTCTTTGCAGCCGTACTGATGGCCCTGGGAGCATTTGCGGCCAGTGAATGGGCGGAGAAAAGGTTTGGGGGCAAGCAGCCCGATCCCGAAGGATCGATCATCGGCGGATCCCGTCGACTCACACCCGTTCGCGCGCTCGCGCTGAGCCTGGCTGTGATCGGACTTTGCGCCGCATTCGCAGGCGACCCCTACCGCGGCCATCACACAACCATCGCTACCAGGGATCTGGAAATGCGCGTCGGTCAGGGCGCAGATCTGATCGAGCCGGCACAGCTCGCAGACTGGATCATCCAGGACCGAAATGATTTTCGCCTCGTCGACCTGCGCCCGCAGAAGGACTACATCGCCTGGCACATTCCCAGGGCAGAGAATTTCCCGCTGGCTTCTCTCACACCGGATTTCGCAGCACACAACGAAAAGATCATCCTCTGCTCGGATGACAGCCTGGAAGCGGCGAAAGCATGGTTTCTGCTGGAGGCACAGGGATTCAAATCGGTCTATGTCCTGAGCGGTGGCATGCAGGGTTGGAAGGATTTCGTGCTCTTTCCCGTTAGGCCGCAGGGAGCCACCGATGCAGCCTTTGAGCGTCAGGCGCAGGTCGCGAAGTTTTTCGGCGGTTCACCGCAGGCCTCCAATACCGAAGCTTCGTCCGTCGCGACGCCTGCACCTCCCAGGGTGGCGCCCGCTCCACTTCCAACGGCGCCTCCGGCCAGCACTTCAACAGCGCCGCCCAGAAAAAAGAAAGAAGGCTGTTGAGAAACATTGTGGCTATTTCTTTGGCGCGTAAACAGCCAACGCAGTCTCGGGATACCTAAAGCCATGATTATCCGTCACCTGTTTATCTCTCCCGGTCATAATTTCTTCGGTCACCATGGTC
>PLDF01000105.1 GCA_003135055.1 Bryobacterales bacterium
GTGCTGAGGTTGAAGCTGCCTTCAAGCCAGCCGTAGACCTTGATTCTGCTTTGCTCCCACGCATCGCCATTCGGACCGGCATAGAGAGCCGCCATGAGCGGGGGCACATTGGTATCGGGCGCGCCAATTTCCGGCGATCCGCCATAGGACCAGTCGGAGTTCGGAAAAGGCGGCGAGGGCAAGGGCGAGGGCAAGGTGCGGCTGGGCGGTGCGGGGCCGCTCTCCACGGCGCCTTGCCAATCTTTGGCATAGGCATGAGCAAGTCTTTTCAGAAACCCCGGGTCTGCGCCTAGCGTAAGATTGAGGGTCAGATCCTGGCTGACGGTCAGGTCCTCTTCCGCCACTGGTGAATCGGCGAACCCTCGCTTCGCCGCCTGGAACTGGTAATGACCTGGCTTGAGACCATCCATTGTGAAAGATCCATCCGCGGCGCTCACGACTGCTGGATGGCTGTTTTCCCGGGAGTTTCGTGCGACGACTTGAGCACCGGCAACCGGCGATCCCGCAGCGTCCTGAATCAGGCCATGCACCCGTCCGTTCACCTGTCCAGGAGAGCGCATAGCGATCCAAACCATTAAGGCAGCTATCGCAACGGGTCGCGAGCGAACGAAGGTGAAAGGGATCAATGCCAGTCCTCTCATATGGCAAGCGGAAATCACCGTTTGGACAACGAACCCATCGCCATTCGGTTTCCCTGCTCCGATAGTTCATCCACTAACGGCTGATCAGAGTGTAGCGCACAGGTCGGACCAACGTGGAAGGTGTGCTCTTGGCGAGTTTGCGTCGGAAGCCTTGCCAAATGGAAGGAGCTTCACAAACAATCGGGAGCGTTATGATTCAGGGTGATGACTGCGCACCATCCACGACGGGCGCCGCACCGCGCTCGACGCGCTGCCCCGGCCATCGAGTGTCGAGCGCACGCCCGCGTAGCTCGATCGCCGCGACCTTGATCGACCAGGCGGCGCAATTTTGCCGCTTGTTTCCCGGTAGCCGAAAATAGCCGCCGATAATAACAAAATATGCGAGCTGACCCTTGCCGAATGCTACCGACACAGTTCCAGGATTTCTGAATTGCAGAGGATGCCATCCTGGTGCGCCTGGCGAAAACCGGCATTAAGTAGTGAAGGAACGAGTCACACAGGGAATGTGCGCCGGCACACTCCACCCCGCAATCGTTTCCGTCATTTACCAACCATCCAGGCAACAGACCAGCCGTGGTCGTGATCCTTAATCCATTCCTGATGCTTTCTTTATGACTTCTTTATGTGGCAATGCGTACTCTGAATTAAGAATGCATACGCACGGCGCGTTAGAAATCGATCCACCAGCGATTGAGGCCGGCGGACAGCGGGGCGCAATCGAGATTGTGGTCCCGTTTGCGGAGTGGGCCGTGACTGAAGCCGTCATGAAGCGGGCGGCGGCATTTACCGCGAAGCTCAACGCGAGCCTGATGCTGGTTGCGGTACATACCGTGCCCTATCCGATGTCGTTCGGATGCCCGGCGCTGGTACATGCGCACCTGGTGGACCAACTCATCGATCTGGCGAGCCGGTGTCCCCTGCCGGTTAATCCGCAAGTGGTGTTGGCGCGCAGTTGCGAAGAGGGCTTCCGGCACGCGCTGAAGCCGCAATCGACTGTTCTGCTCGGAACGCGGAGGCGCTTCTGGAAGACGTCGGAGGAGCGGCTCGCCCTCGCGCTGGCCCGCGATGGGCATCATGTAGCGCTGGTGCATGTGGAGTAAATACGGATGCTCGATCTGATCTTCATTCTCATCCCGATTCTGTTTTTTGCGGCCGCCTGGGCGTTCGTGAAGGGCTGCGACCGCCTTTAGAGGAGCTATGGATTACATCATTGCGCTGATAGTAGCAGTGGGTCTGGGCGTGTACTTGTTCTACGCGCTCCTGCGGCCGGAGAGGTTTTAGATGAGCGTTAGCGGCATCCTTCTGATTCTGGTGTTTATTGCGGTTATCGCGGCTCTCACGGCGCCCCTTGGCGCTTACATGGCCAAGGTATTCACTGGCGAGCGCACGTGGACGCACCGGCTTCTCCGGCCCTTGGAAGCGGCCATCTACAAGCTTTGCGGCATCGATGAGAGCGCGGAACAGCATTGGACATGTTATGCCGGCGGCGTGCTGGCATTCAGCATTGTCAGCCTGCTGCTCACTTATCTGATCATGCGGCTGCAACAGTGGTTTCCGCTGAATCCGCAAGGGCTCGGCAATGTGGCATCGGGCCTGGCGTTCAACACGGCGGTAAGCTTTACCACCAACACCAACTGGCAGGCGTACACGCCCGAAACTACCATGAGCTATCTCACGGAGATGATCGGCCTCGCGACGCATAACTTCTTTTCGGCTGCCACCGGGATCGCCGTGGCCATCGCCTTCGTGCGTGGATTATCGCGGCACTCGGCGAAAACGCTGGGCAACTTCTGGGTGGATTTCACGCGCGCCACGGTCTATGTGCTGCTGCCGCTTTCAATGGCGGGGGCGCTCCTCCTATGCTCGCAAGGAGTCATCCAAAACTTTTCGCCGTATACGAAAGCGGCGACCGTGGAAGGCGCCGCTCAGACCATTCCGCAAGGTCCCATCGCCTCGCAGGAAGCCATCAAG
>PLDF01000176.1 GCA_003135055.1 Bryobacterales bacterium
CAACCAGCTCAACTACTCGACGCGGCTGAATCCGGGCACTCCATATAGCGATGAGAAGCTGAGCCATGCCGGCGATTTGCTGCAACAGACGCTCAGGGAGAACGGGTACTATAACGGGTCGATTGCGCGGCACACGGCCATCGACAAGGCGAACGCCGAAATCAACGTTCAGTTCGACGTGAAGACGGGGAAGCCGGCGCGAGTGGGCGATGTTGCCGTCGAGGGCGACAGCGGGCTGACGGTGCCGGCGTTCCGCAAGAAGGCGAAGCTGAAGGCGGGGTCGAAAGTCAGTTCAGAAACGGTGAGCCGTGCGCTGACCAATCTGCGCAAGCAGTACCAGAAACAGCAGCGTCTGGAAGCGAGCGTGAGCCTGGCGTCGAGTGAATATCAGCGGCCGACCAACCACCTGAACTACAGTTTCAATGCGGATCGCGGGCCTATGGTCAGGATCATTGTGGAGGGCGCGAAGCTCAGCAAAGGCAAGGTGCGCAGCCTGGTTCCGGTCTATTCGGAAGGCACGCTGGACGAAGATCTGCTCAACGAGGGCAGCAAGCGCATCCGGGATTATTACCAGCGCCAGGGCTACTTCAACGCAAAGGTGACGCACACTTCGGACGCGAAGGACGGCGTTACGCACATCACGTACGACGTGAACCTCGGGCCACGACAGCGAATCGAGTGGGTCGGCATCCACGGGAACGGCTATTTTGGAGCATGGCTGCTGAAACAGCGCCTGAGCGTGCAGGCTGCGTCGACATTCGTGCCCCACGGCATTTACAGCCAGGCGCTTCAACAGGCCGACGTAAACGCTGTCACGGCGCTCTACCAGAGCAACGGCTTCACGAACGTGAAGGTCACACCGGAAGTTCGCGAGTCGTCCACGACGTCGAAAAAGGGCGAGCACAGTCTGAGGGTCACCTACGACATTGTCGAAGGCGCGCAGCAGAAAGTAGGGATCTACCAAATCGACGGAGTGAGCCCGGCGCAGCTGGCGGAGATCCAGCCGAGGCTGAGCCTGCAACCTGGCCAGCCGTACTCCGGGAACAATCTTGCCGCCGATCGCGACGCGATCCTCGGTTATTTTCTGGATCACGAGTACGACCATGCGCTGGTGAACCTGCAACAGAATCCTTCGGCGAAGGACCCCGCCATGATCGACGTGAACCTCCATGTCGTTCCCGGGGATCAGATCTTCGTTCGCAGGGTGCTGATCAGCGGATTGCGCTACACCCATCCGGGCACGGTGAAGCACCAGATCCTGGTGAAGGACGGCGAGCCTCTCGACCAGGCGAAGCTTCTTCAGACGCAGCGTGAGCTTTACAACCTGACGCTGTTCAACCAGGTGACGACCGCGGTCGAGAATCCGGGAGGCGACGAGCCGAGCAAGAATGTGCTGGTGCAGTTCGACGAAGCGCGGCGCTGGGATGTGACGTACGGCGCCGGATTTCAGGCGCAGACGGGCACGCCGAGCACGAACTGCCCTAATCCTCTGAGCCTGATCCAGCTGGGCATCAATCCGTCGACATATTCCTGCAGCCCGAACGGCAAATTCGGAGTGAGCGCGCTGGTGGAACTCGACGTTTCGCGGATCAATCTGTGGGGGAGAAACCAGTCCATCACTTTCCGCTCTGAATACGGGTCGCTGGAGCAGCAGTTCACGGCCAACTACAACTGGCCGCGATTCCTGAATCACAAGACATTCGATTTCTCTTTTGGCGGCGGCTACATCAACGCGCAGAACGTAATCACGTTCGCATCGTCGACGGCGGAAGGCGATTTGCGCATGACGCAGCACCCGAACCTGATCGATACACTGATTTATCAGATTTCCTATCGCCGCGTGAAAGTCGACCCCAACACGATTCAGGTCGCGCCCAACCTGATCCCGCTGCTTTCCGAGCCGGTACGCGTGGGCGGCCCGGAACTGACCTGGATTCGCGATACGCGCAGGCCGGAGCCTCTGGATGCGCAGACGGGCATGTACAACAGCATCCAGGTCTTCGCCACCGACAACGTCTTTCTGACGTCGGAGGCGAATTACGCGCATTTCGACTGGTCCAACTCCACCTACTACGGTCTCGGCAAAGAGAAGAAATACATTCTGGCCCGCAACACCCGTTTCGGCATGGAGCGCGTCCTTGGAGAAGCGAAGTTTGAGGCGATCCCGCTGCCCGAGCGTCTGTACGGCGGCGGGCCGGAGTCGCTTCGGGGATTCCCCATCAATTCGTCGGGACCGCGCGATTCGCTGACCGGCTTCCCCATCGGCGGCGCGGGAGTGTTCGTGAACCAGACGGAACTTCGCCTGCCCAATCCGCAGCTGCCCTATTTCGGCAACTCGCTGGGATTCGTGCTCTTTCACGACATGGGGAACGTCTTCAACAACTCTTCTGACATTTGGCCGAGCGCCCTTCGGATCAAGCAGCCCCACAGCTACACGTGCACGGCACAGGCCTACCTCACGGTGGCGCAGCAGGAGCAGGTGACTCGATCATCCAGCAACAATCCGACGGGTCAGTGCGACTTCAACGATTTCTCGCACACGGTCGGCATTGGATTGCGGTATCACACGCCCATCGGACCGATCCGGTTCGATATCGGGTATGACCTGAATCCCCCGGTTTTTCCGGTTCTGGTGACGTACGGCAACAGCAACGCCACCAACTCGAACAACCTGACCTGTTACCCCAACCCGAGCGCAACCCAGTGCTACGGGCAGGCGGCGCACTTTAACTTTTTCTTCAGTATTGGGCAGGCATTCTGATGAAGACGAGCGCGCGCATCACGACTCTGCTCGCCGCCCTTGCGGTTGCCGCATGTCCGGCGCGCGCGCAAAGCGGGTCTCCTCAGGCGCCCGCGCCTACGTCCGCGTCAGCTAACGAGCCGGTTGAGCTGGATCACGTCGTCACCATGATTGGATCAAACGTCATTCTGCAGAGCGATGTCGAACAGGAGATGCATCTCTCCGCGCTGGAGCCGCTGCTGATCCTGCCGGGCCAGAACACGCCGGATTCGGCGCTGCTTCGCCTGATCGATCGCACGCTCATCCTGCAGCAGATGGAACAGCAGCAGCAACCGACGACGACACCGGGGGCAGAGGCCGAGAAGTCTCNNCGCTGGAGCCAGCGCATGGCCATGCTGAGCTTCATCGATCTGCGGTTCCGGAGCGGGATTCGCATCACCCAAGAGCAGATCGCGACGTATTATCAGAAGACCCTGCAACCGGCTCTTGCCAAAGACAATCAAAAAACGCCGCCGCTGGCGGAGGTGTCGGCGCGGATCCAGGAAATCCTGCTACAGCAGCAGGTGAGCGGATTGTTTCAGGACTGGGTGTCGCGCCTGCGCGACCAGGGAAACGTGCAGATCGTCGACCCGGCCTACAGCGCCGATCTTGAGCCCAAACCAGCGGTAGCAAAGCAATGAACGCGATGCCACAGTCGACGCCCGAAGAAGGACCCCTTCGCGAAGGCCCGTCACGGCGCAGCCATCGGTTGCGGAATCTGGCGCTCTTCACCACGTTGTGGACTTTTGTAGTGGTTCTTGTTCTGGTTGGCGTTGCCGCATGGTATGTGAATACACCGTGGTTCGAGAACCAGATGCGCCGCGTGGTGATTGCCGAACTGGCGAAGTCGACCGGCGGCCGCGTGGAGCTGAAGAAGTTCAGCTGGCGTCCGACGCATCTTGAATTTGAGGCTGACGATCTGACGATCCACGGCCTCGAGGCGACGGGAGAGGTTCCCTACGCGCATGTCGACCGGCTCTTCGTTCGGCTGCAGATCCTCTCGTTCTTCCGGCGGAAGATCGGCCTGAGTTATCTCGAGGGCGATCATCCGGTGATTCACCTGATCGTCTATCCCGATGGGTCGACGAACCAGCC
>PLDF01000222.1 GCA_003135055.1 Bryobacterales bacterium
TGGCGCTGGAGAGCGCCAAGCGGTTCGTTGAAGAAGGCGCCTACGTTTTCATCACGGGCCGGAGGCAGGAGGCGCTCGATGAGGCCGTCAAGCTGATTGGCCGGAACGTGACCGGCGTGCGCGGCGACGCGTCCAATCTCGACGACCTCGACCGTCTGTTCGACACAGTCAAGCGGGAAAAGGGCAAGATCGACGTCCTGTTTGCAAGCGCAGGCAAGGGCGAAGCCGCCAAACTGGGCGAGATTACCGAGCAGCACTTCGATGCGGGCTTCGACCTGATTGTGCGCGGAACGCTGTTTACGGTTCAGAAGGCGTTGCCGCTGCTCAACGATGGCGGATCGATCATCATGACCGGGTCAGTTGCTTCGGTGAAAGGTTTTCCTGGTTTCGGCGTGTATGCAGCGAGCAAGGCCGCATTGCGCTCATTCGCACGCACGTGGCTCAACGAACTGAAGGGCAGGAATATCCGGGTGAACGTGCTGAGCCCGGGGCAGGTCGACACACCGGATTCCCAGCGACTCGACAAGGAGACGAGGGAGATGTTTGAGTCCCTGATCCCGCGCGGCAAGATGGGTCGTCCTGAGGAAATTGCGGCGGTCGCGCTGTTTCTTGCTTCAGACGAATCGAGCTACGTGAATGGCGTGGATTTGGCTGTCGACGGCGGCTTCTCGGCAATCTGAATCGGCGGATCTCGGTGAGTGCATGATCGCCAAGGCACTCACCGAGATCCGATAGGTAACCAAAAGTCGGCTTGTGTCCTAGGATTTCGCGGCCAAGACGAAGACTCGATCACTCCTGTGAAACGCCGCTCACGGCATCCAGGCTGCGGCTCGTCCCCGACCTGCCGAGGCGCCCGCCCTCGGCCAAATTGACCCACTACCGGAAGTACTTCCCGGCATACCCGCGGACGATCTCACCCGCTTGTTGCGCAAGCGGCGCGCCTTTGATGGTTCCCGGAAGCCCCCCCGTATAGGCAACCCCGAGCTTGCCCGCAAGCTCGGTCATCTTCATAGCGTACTGATTCTGCGTTTCGCGCTTGGCCGGGTCGGGGTCGATATGATTTCCGCCCAGGTCGAGCGACGAAACAAAAATTCCCGCGTTCCGGACCCTCTGCCGGATCGATTCGATCGCGGCGTCATCCAGCCGTCGCGGATCGAGGCCCAGTTCCCTCGTGAAGCCCTCGGCCTTCACTAATCCGCGTACGAGAACTGCCCGAGCACCCCTGTAGCGGCTTCTAGTTGGGGAAAGGTCCTGGGTTGCGCTGGTGCGGCCGCGGCTGTCGAAACCGCAGCCATCAGCGCTCGTCGCGAGATCTCCATGAAAAGGGAAAAGGGGCGGACGTGATGTCCGCCCCTGCCCTTTGCGGCTCTTAGAACACAAACTTGAGCGCTATTTGCTGGTCGCGATTGCCCGACTTGGCGGTGATCTTACCGAAAGCCGCCGAGGTCGGCGTGGTGTTCGGTCCGCTCCAGTTGGGATGGTTCAGGGTGTTGTATTGCTCCCAGCGGAGCGTGAACTTCATCCTCTCGTTCACCCGGAAATCCTTGAAAAGCGCCGAGTTGAGATCCCAGTAGGCAGGCCCGACGAAGGCGTCGCGGACGCGCTGGGAGTTGATAGTCCCGGCGGGTGGAGGAGTGAACTCCGCCGTCCCGGAAGCGTTCGTGGGTTTGAAGAAGAAGTTGGGATCGGCCGCCGTGCCGCCCTGCGAGTATTGATCGGTGTATTGGATAGGCCCGTTCTGCACCCAATACTGAGCGCCGCCGCCTACGCCGACGCCGGCATAATCCGTGCCGGTCGAGATGGAGAAATCCGATCCGCTCGTATAGGTATAGACTCCGTCGATCGACCAGCCGCCGAGGAGTTTGTGATCCAGACCGTTGCCGGTCTTGAAGATCGGCAACGCATATACCGCCGTCCCCACAAACAAGTTGCGGTGGTCGAAGCTCGAGGGACCCCACATGTAGGAGTTATCCCACGCGTTCGGCAGCACGCCTTCGTAGTTGATGGCGTTGTCGTCGGATTTGCTGTAAGTGTACGAGAAGTTGAAGTTCAGTCCGTTGCTGAACCGGTGCGCAACCTGGATCTGCATACTGTTGTACAGCGATTCCGCCAGGTTGACATTCTCGATAATTTGGCTATACCCCTTGTAAGGCACCAGGTAGTTTTCGTTCTCCGCGACGCCGTTCAGCGTGGGGCACACTGCTAGCGGGCATGTGCCCACGTTAAGCTGGTTGAGGTTCCTCTCTTCGGTGAGATGTACGCCGCGCTTTCCTACGTATGCGACCGAAAGCAGCGTGTTGAAACCGATGTCGCGCTGTACGGTCGCGTTCCACTGCAAAGAGTATGGAGTGGGGTTTTTCTGGTCGGCGGTGAAAGCGTAAGCCGGGAACTCCGTGAGCGTCGAGCCGCCGGGATTATCCACGTTTCCGTTAGATACCGACTCCTGAATCTGCAAGGGAGCCGTTCCGCCGGGGAAGTTGCCATCGCTGACGCCGATATGGTCGTAGAAGCGGCCGAACCCGCCCCGGAAGACCGTCTTCGGGTTGAAGGCATAAGCCAAACCAAAGCGCGGGGCGATGTCTTTGTAGTGCCATTGGGTGTACTTGTTGCTCCCTCCGTTGAAGAGAGAGTTGTATAAGCCGGCGTTCTCGGCCCCAACGCGCCCCGCCGCCGCCGAGGGCCATCCGGTTCCGGGAATGATCATGCCGTTATACTGCTGCGCGATAGTGGGGGTCCCAACCAGGTCACCCGTCACCGGGCTGACCTGCACCGCATTGGCCGGGTTGTAAGCCGCGGGGTTAAAGTATGCGATGTTGCCCCACAGGCTGTAATAGGGCGACACGATGTTCCAGCGTACGCCGATATCCAGATGCAGCTTGGAGGTTACCTTCCAGGAATCCTGACCGTAGAATTCGTTGGAGTAGGTCCGGTAGGGAGTGAAGTCGCGCTGCCCCACCTCGGCGTAAGTGGAGAACTTGCCGATGGCCTCATTGGCGAAGTCGAGTCCGGTTCCGCCGGGGGTGTTATTGCTGAATGTGAACAGGCCGTTCTGATTGCTGGTGCCGCCCGGAGTGCTGCCGATTACGATCTGGTCGTCATCGTTCTCACCCGATTTTTCATAGTAGTAACCCATTTTGAAGGTGTGGTTCTTGTAGATGTGGGTCAAGTTGTCCGAAGCCACCCAGACCGGACCGGCGGAGTGCGACGGGTACGGAGTGCCGTTCAAGGTCAGCCAGTTGCTGGAGTTCGAGTAACCAGTAGACGGAATCTTGTTCGGGTCGTCTTTAATGGGCAACAGGTACGGGTAGTCTATTCCGAATCTGCTCCGGTCGTAGCTGCCCTGCGTGCCAGAGATTATTGAGGTGGTGACGTGATCTGCGCTGGCGCTCAGGAGAACCTCGTTCACCCAGGTGGGCGAGATCGTATAGACAAAATTGATCGATCCACGCTTGTTGGGATTATTCTGGGGCTGGTCCACATACGTATCCGACCAGCTGATGACGTGGTCGCTATAGATCTGCCCGCGGAAACGAAACTGCATTTTGTCGTTGATGTTCCAATCGCCCCCGTAGGTGTCCTTGCGCTGGTTCGTGGGAGTGCTCGGGTAGTCGAGGGTTTGGTTCTGGTTGCTGGAGTTGAGGAAGCCAGGGGTTGGTAGCGGCAATGTGTTAATCAGAGCCATGCCGTTGGGACTCTGAACGGCCGTCGGGATAATGTTGTTGGGGTAAGGGTTCCCATTGGGATCGGTCAGGACATGCGGCGAATTGTAATAGATGTTGGGACCAAGCAACTCGCTGAAATTGCCCGTCCGCATGAGCGCATCGGGAACCTGCGCGACCTCCAGGGTGTCGATGCGCTGACGCACCGCCTCCTCGCCAAAGGTGAAGAACAGGTGAGTCCGGCTCTTATTGAAATTCGTGCCGGGCATGATGACCGGACCGCCGATGTAGCCACCGAACTGGTTGTAACGGAGGGGCGAAGGCGCCTTGAAGTTGGTGTCGTTGCGGCTCCAGGAGTCGGCCTCCAGCCTTGCGTTGCGGAAGTATTCGTAAAGGTCGCCATGGAACTGGCTGGTGCCGCTCTTGCTGATGATGCGGACCTCGCCGCCGGATTCCCGTCCGTTTTCGGCGCTGAAGTTGGAGGTCAGCACCTGGACTTCCTGGGTGCTGTCCAGGTCGGCAACTCCAATGCTCCTGGAGTTGTTGGCGCGTGTACGGATGCCGACGGCTCCGTCGAAATAGGTAATCGTGTTGTAGGCCTGGCTGCCGTTGACATTGAACGAGCCGGTAGTCATGCCGAAACTATTGCCCGCCAGGTTGTTGGCGACAACCCCAGGCATCAGTTGCGCCAGGAGGGCGGGATTGCGCCCATCCAATTCGGTCAGGTCGACCGTCTTGTTTTCCACCAGGGCGCCCACCGTGGCGCTTTCCGTCTGAACGGCCGCGGTAGCCGCTGTCACCGTCACGGATTGCGTGGACTGACCCACTTGCAAGGCGATATCCACTTGAGCGGGAATACTGGGGTCGAGCTTCTTGTGTACCAATTCGAACGATTGGAACCCGGCATGCTCGGCCGTTACGGTATATAACCCGGGCGGCAGGGCGGCTACGAAATAATACCCGTCGTTGTTGGTTGTGAGGGTTCGTTCGAACTCCACCCCTTCGTTCTTGACCACCACCTTCGCTCCGGGCACCACTGCGCCGGAGGCGTCTTTGACGAAACCCGAAATCGAAGCAACGTCCGATTGTGCGATCGCGCTGAAAGGCGCCAAAAACACGCCGAACGACGCCAAAGGGATCAGGCATAGCGCTCTGACCCATAGAAACTTCCACGTCTTCATTGCAACTCCTCCTTCAGCAAACTTGGCTAACATGGTCGCATACGTCTGTATCGTCTTCGTGGCGTGTCATTGAATTTGTTTAACCACCCATCGCGACCGAGGCCGCGAAGACGAACGGGACAGGCGTCTCATCCGAAGTCTCTGCATGAAACGTTCATCCTATACCCAGCCGGCCCGCCGCCGCAACGGCTGAGCGGATATTTATTTCGCCCCGGTTCTCCAGCGAGGAGCCGTAGCCGGGGAAGAGTTCCGCCGCGTTATCGGCACGGACCGATTATTTGTCGGAGAGATTGAAGGTCGGCGTAACCGTAGCTTCCTCACAGCCGTAAAAAACTGCGCGTGTATGTGTACCAAGCCCCTATCGGGATCACAAATGAATGGCGATCCCGTTTCCAATAGATGAATACGACTGTTAGATGTCGAGCAACCAGCTATAGAAAAGTGTGAGGTAAAACGGACCCCCTTGTCAAGACGTTTTTCGGTCCCCTAAGTGTTGACAGGCGAGTGTGGTTTTACATTCGGGACAGCCGGAGCGGCCCGCGCCATTCCAGGCCTGAGCCAGCGCCCCGCGGCCCGCGGTTCCGATGCGGCCGCTGGCAGTGTATAACCGAAAGTAGCGACCCATTCCGGCAGAGATTCCCACGTCAGCGGTTACTCGGAGGGCTGCAACCCAGATAAGGCTGTAACGGCGATGACACTCAAAATATGCATCAAATATACATCCGATCGTGGCTCGCCGCAACCTTGGTTAAGAGATACCATTACCATTTGGTTCGGAATCATGGTGGCTGCCAAACTGGAACTCGAGGCTGCTGAGTGCGCGGGGAAATCCCCGATGGGGAGCCCCGGCAATTCTCCGGCGCGCAGTGAAATGGCCGATGCGATGCGGGTCGGTTATTTGGCCGATGCTACCGGAGTTTGCGGGTTTTCCGAGCACCTCCAATTACATTTGCGTTGGCGCGCCGCGATCCACGGTGAAACGCAGTGACGCCGGCGCGGTACACATGCTACCGGGCGGCCGGACCGATCTGCATCGACGGCAAGCTGGACGAGCCATCATGGCGTATGGCGCCGAGGTCGAACGCTTTCGTGGATATCGTGACGGGCGAGCCGGCATGGTTCGATACGCGAGTGGCGCTGCTGTGGGACGACGAGTATCTCTACTTCGGCTTCTGGGCGGAGGAGACCGATGTGTGGGGTACGCTGACCGCGCGCGATTCGAGAGTCTACGAAGAGAACGATCTCGAGGTCTTCATCGCCGGAAAGGATGCGTATTACGAATTCGAGATCAACGCGCTTAACACTGTCTACGAGGTGTTTTGGATTTGGAAGGACGCGTGGTTTCGCGGGTGGCCGGGCGGCCTTAGTCATACGGACCGCCAGTTCAGTCATACGAACCGCTGGTTCGACCCGGCGGCGCAGCGGACGATGACACTCGATGGAGTGGGTGGCCACGTGCATCCGCGCGGCGAGCGGTGGGGGTTTCTCGATTGGGATTTTCCGGGCTTGCGGACGGCGGTACATGTGGACGGCGCACTCAATAGCCGCACAAAGACCGACCGGGGCTGGACGGCCGCGCTGGCATTCCCGTGGCGCGGCCTGGAACTGCTCGCCGGCGGCCGTGCGCTGCCGCCGCGCGACGGCGATGTGTGGCGCATCGACTGCTCGCGCTTCGAGAAGATTGGACGGAACGGCGAGACACTCGACCCATGCGCGGGCTGGACCTGGAACCGGCATGGACACTATGATTCGCACATTCCGGAAGTGTTTCCGTATGTGACTTTTTCGGAGAAGATATGCGGGGCGTGAGAGAGTCATTGGGCTCAGATCACTCGCTGTCATTTCGAGGCGGCGCGGGAGAAACGAAGCGCGTTCACACGAGTGTGAACGCTGCACGCATGAGTGCGTGCGCCACGACTCTCGCGGTCATAGGCCTAACCCCATCTTCGCGAGCAAATCGGCGAATCGGGGGTCGGCGTGCAACGTGGCGAACGATGGTTCGGTTCCGATGAGCGGCATCATCACGTCGCGCTGCTGGTATGCCTGATGCAATGCTGCCAGCGCTTCCACGGCGCGGCCCGCCATGGCGTGAGACTCCGCCCGCTCGAACGGGCTAGACGCTTGGGGCATATCTGGGGGCATATTCGGTTTGGCTTTTCCGCGATACGCTTCCGCGCGCGCGATGCACGCTTCGGCCTCTTTCATTCCGGGCTGCAGCTCGAGCGCGCGCCTGGCCCGCTCGATGGCCTCTTCAAAGTGATGCGCCTGCAGGAGCACCCACCCCGCATCCACGTTGATCCGCGGCGAGAGGGGGTCGAGGGCGATCGATTCCCGCAACGAGGCAACGCCCGCTTCGGCGTGCCCCATCGCAATCAGGTAGAACGCGTAATCGTGGCGCGCCTGCGCAAAGCTGGGATTGATCTCAAGCGCCCGCGCGAATTCGCGGCCGGCGCCGTTCCATTTCCAATCGCGCCAGAACAACACCATAGCCAAGGCGTTGTGCGCCTCGGCATTGCCCTCGTCGATGCGAAGCGCATGCTGGGCGGCGGCGCGGGCTTTTTCCAGCGCTTCCGCAATAGGCGCCCTTCCCGAAAAGCCCAACCCAACTTGTTCGGCGGCCACCGCCGCCCACGGCTCCGCTTGGCGGGCTTCTCGCGCGGGAGTCTTCGCCGTTGCGCCCGGGAATAGCGTTCGCACTACGCCGGCGGTGACGTGCGCCGCTGCTTCTTGCTGCGTTTCGAGGGCGGCTGCGGCATCGGATTGAAACGTTTCGCTCCATGCCACGCTCTGGTCGGCGGTCTTCACCAGCCGGGCGGAGATCCGCACGCGCCCGCCCTCGCCGCGGACGGAGCTCTCAATTGCGTAGTCCGCATTCAGATCGCGGCCGATCTCGCGGAGCCCGGTTTTCTGGCCGGCGTAGCGCATCACCGAGGTTCGCCCGATCACCGCCAGCCGCCGCGGGAGCGCGGTGGCTAACTCGCCGATCAGATCGTCGGTCAGGTCATTCATGACAGCTGGGGGGCCGGGGTTGGCAGGCGGAAGCGCCTGCCCCGAACGCGCCTCCGGCGCGTTGACCAGCCGGGAGGCCGGTCCCACTTCTTCGGTGGGAAGCACCGCCAGCGTCAGGCGGCGCGGCGGCGTCAGGGAGCGGAAGGCGAACGCTCCGGCGGTCAGGAAAACCGCGGCGGGGGCGACTACCCAGGCCCAGGCCCAACGCGACCGGCGCGGCGGCCGCGGGGCGTCTTCGGAGGCCATGGGCCCGCGCCACTCGGCAGACGATACCGGGGCCACGAATTGGTATCCGCGCCGTGGAACCGTCTGAATGAACCGCGAGCCTTCCGAATCGTCGTTGAGCGCCGCGCGGATTTGCGCGATGCATACGTTGAGGCTGCGGTCGAAATCGACGAAGGTTTCCGCATCCCAAATGCTGCGCTGAATCTCTTCGCGCGTACACACGCGCCCGGCATTTTCCGCGAGGTAGCGCAGGGTGCGGAATTGCTGCGGCGCCAGTTTCAACAGCACGCCGCCGCGGCGGAGTTCTTCGCGATGGAGATCGAGCTCGAATGCGCCGAAGCGGAGTGACGCCACGAATTCAGTATACTGGCAGCGCCGCGATTTTTGGCTTGCTCGCAACCTTAATATCTCCCTCGATCCGGCTCATTCGACGGTATTTGGCCGTTAATACAAAAATAGTCTCGGCGGCCTTGCCGCGAACACTGCATTCGCCCAACAATCCATGCATGCCTAACACCCGACGAGCCTTCGTCTCACAAACCGCTGCCTTCGTCTCGGCTGGGGCCGCGTTCGCCCAAGCCGTTTCCGCCGAGCCTGCGGACATCTTCCAAGCCGCCGCGGCGGGCGACGTTCCGCGCGCCACGGAAATACTTAACGCCGATCCGCAGGCCAGCCGCCAACGGTCCGCCGACGGCCGGACTCCGTTACACTTTGCCACTGCCGCAGGCCAACCGGCCATGGCGATGCTTCTGCTATCGCGTGGCTCCGAGCTGAGCGCCGGCCCCGAAAGCCCGCTGATCGCCGCCGTGGACCACCCCGACCACGCGGCTGCGTCCGAGATCTCGAAGACGCTGCTTGCCAATGCATCGAACCCCAACGCGCGGCGCGCCGATGGCAAGACTGCGCTCGAACTGGCACTCGCCCGCGGTTATGGCGATATCGCCGCGATGCTGCTGCACCGCGGCGCCACACCGGTTGGAATTGTCCACTACAACCGCCGGTATCTCCACGACCTGCATGGAAGGCCTGTTACTCGCGACGATTCCAACGGCCTCGCCTGGCCCGCCATCAACGCGTTCGTAACGGTGGCGCACTTCGATTTCGAGAAAGTGAAACAGTTGGTCGCCGACACGCCCGCGCTGCTCAATACGCGCTCCTCATGGGACGAGCTGGCGATTGAGGCTTCGGCTCACGTCGGCCATCTCCCCATGGCCCAATGGCTCGCCGGGCAGGGCGCGCCGGTCTCCACCTGCACCGCGGCGCTTCTCGGCATCGAGAGCATGGTCAAGGAGGCGCTCGCAGCCGACCCGCTCTGCATCCACGAGCGCGGCGCGCACGATATCCCTATCCTCGCGTATGCCGCGTATGCAAAAGAGCAGACCGCCATCGCCGAAGCGCTGCTCAAGGCCGGCGCCGACGTCCATGCGCCAGGTCTGGGCATGACGGTTCTGCATCTGGCGGCCCAACGCGGATACGTCGAGCTGGCGGAGTGCGTCCTGGCCCACGGCGCGGACGTCAACGCGGTGGCGCCCTATAAAGGGAAGCCCACGACTCCGCTGGGGATTTCGATGCAAACCAAACAAGCTGTACAGACCAAACAAGCGGAAATGGAGAAGCTTCTTCGCGCGCGCGGCGGCGCGGAATAGGGATCGGCGAATCAATCAGGGCAGCGGGATGGGCCAGCGCCTTTCGTGGTCGGCCGTTCCGCTCCACACCCATCGGCGTTCCCGTGCTCCGTGGGTTTCCATGGAGGTCAGGAGCAGCTCCGCTTGCAGCCCTTTCCCGTGCAGAAGCGCCGCGATTTTGCGGCGCGTGTCTTCTGCGTCGCCCTCGGGATTGAGCACCACCAGCACTGAAGGTCCGCTGCCGCTCAATGCCGCGCCGAGCACGCCGGTTTGCCCCGAGAGCGAACGCAACGGCTCCAGCAGGGGACATAGCGGGCCGCGATAGGGCTGGTGGATGCGATCTTCAAGCGCGTAGCGGATCAGATCCGGCTGCCCTTCGATGAACGCCGCGGTGAGCAGCATGGCGTTCTGGATGTTGGCCACTGCGTCCGCCCGCGAATACTTTTCCGGCAATACGGAGCGCGCATGCTCGGTGGAAAGCGCCGATTCCGGCACCGCCACCAGCAGCGGCCACTCGGCGCGCACGCGCAGCTTCACGGCGCCTTCCGCATGCACCAGGGTGACGCCGCCCAGCCAGCACGCGGCGGCGTTATCGCCGTGACACTCACGCCGCACGGCTTCCTTGAGCACGGCGTCGTCGCTCCACCCCAGCTCGCCGAAATGCGCCGCCAACGCAATCCCCGCGAGGCGCGCCGCGGCGGACGACCCCAAGCCTTTGCCGATGGGAATTTCGTTATCGACCTTGATGCTCAGCGGCACGATCTCCTTGCCGGCCGATTCGAGCACCTCGCCGTAGGTATCGAGCACCAGATTGCGCTGGAGGCTGCGGCAGATTTCGGCATCGCGGCCGTGCGCCTCGATGGAGAATTCGCGGGCGATTTTGGCGCGGACGCGGAAGTGCAGCCGCATGGCGATGCCCGCCGCGTCGAATGCCGGCCCCAAGTTGGCGGAGGTGGCCGGGAGGACGATCTCGAGGGGGCTAGGGCGCATGGTTCACCGGGATAGGCATCGGGCTGGCGCTGGGCTGCGGAGTAGCGGGCTGCGTTGGTTGACATGCGAAGAGCCGGCTGAAAGCCGGCTGCAGCCAGGATTGGCTGCCCCACAATGCAGTAGCTTGGTGGGACTGGGCACTACGCGCCACTGGCCTCCAAGAGTTGAATTACGGCGGCTGGGTCGGCATCGATCGCGAGCGCGGGCTTGCGCATGTCGAGCGTGTACTCGGGGTCTTTGAGGCAGTGGCCGGTGAGGAGCAGGACCACCGAATCGGCGCGGCGCACGAAGCCGGAGCGCACCAGATTCTTCAGGCCCGCCAGGGTCGCGGCGGACGCAGGCTCGCAGCCGATGCCCTCGGCGCCGATCTCCTGCTTGGCGGCGGCGATCTCTTCTTCGCTCACCTGTTCGCAGGCGCCGCCGGTCTCGCGAAGCACGGCTACGGCCTTCTTCCACGACGCGGGGTTGCCGATGCGGATGGCGGTGGCGCGCGTTTCCGCCTTGACGGGTTCCATGCGCCGGCCGCCGAATTCCTTCATGCAGCGCACCAGCGGATTCGCGCCGGCGGCCTGGATGATGGAGATGCGCGGCAGCGTCCGGATCAAACCGATCGACCGCATCTCGACGAAGCCTTTGCCCAACGCCGAGGAATTGGCGAGATTGCCGCCGGGGACGATCAGGTGGTCCGGCACTTGCCAGTCGAGCTGCTCCATCAGTTCGAACGCCGCGGTCTTCTGGCCTTCGAGGCGGTAAGGATTCATGGAATTGAGCAGGTAGAGCGGATAGCGGCGAACGACCTCGATCAGCACGTTGACGCAGCCATCGAAATCGGTCTTCAATTGCACGGTGTGCGCGCCATAATCCACCGATTGCGCCAGCTTGCCCCACGCAATCTTTCCCTCGGGCAGCAGCACCAGGGCGCGCATTCCCGCGCGTGCGGCATAGGCCGCCATGGAGGCCGACGTGTTGCCGGTGGAGGCGCAGCCCACCCACTCGAAGCCTTTCAGCCGGGCCACGGAAAGCGCCGCCGTCATGCCGGTATCCTTGAAAGAGCCGGTGGGGTTCATGCCTTGATGTTTGGCCAGCAAGTGGTCGACGCCGGCGCTCCGCGCGCATCGCGGCATGGGGTAAACGGGCGTGTTGCCTTCACGCAGCGTGACCGCGGCGCGGGCATCGGGAAGAATGGGCAGCATCTCGCGGAAGCGCCACACGCCGCTTTGGTCGGCCGGATCGAGCGACATCTTGCGGCTGCGCCACAGGGTTTCGAGCGCGGGCGCGCCGACGGGGCTGGATTCGACGGTGTAGGCTACTTCGAGGAGATCGCCACAGTGGATGCAGCGGAAGTCGCGCGCCGGATCGGCAAAGGTGGCATTGCAGCCGATGCATCGCAACTCGGGCTGGGTGAGGCCGGCTTCAGGCATTGGTCACCGGATTTAGGGCGTGGCGTGGGCTGGGGGGTTCGATGAATATCGAGAAAGCGGTGGTTGGCAACCGCCGCGCAGGATAACATCCTGCCCCACATAGCGCATGGCCGCAACTGACACCATTGGTCCGGAAGATTGCCGGGCGCCCTCTGGGCCGGGCCGCAGGTTCACAACCTGCCCCACATGATCTTCGCGCGCCGCGAAGAAACCGACTTCTAGCGGTACATTTGCCAATCTGTAGGTTTCCATCATAAGACGTTTGAAAAAACAAAAGCCCGCCTGCCGTTCGATCCGGCGAGCGGGCTTTTAAAACCCCAGCTTCGAAAGCCTCCGCTTAGCGGGAGCCCCCGGACTCGCCGGAACGCACTGTTGTCCGTGTCAGGCGCGGCGTCGAGCCTGTTAGTGCGCACTGGCGAGTAGCCGTCATTCAAGGCTAGGGTACAACGTGGCGGCGGCTGAAGTCAACGTCAGAGCGCGGAGAGGGCAAAGTGCCGGAACCAACCCAATTTCCAGGAAGTGGTTTTGGATTGTTGGAGTTGGGGAGGCTTAGATTCGGTTCGACGCAGAGACGCTGAGACGCAGAGGTTGGCGCGGAGTTTCGAGAGACTAAGGGCATGAGGATCGGGGAGAACTTGTGTTGCGGGCGGATGGGGCTACGGATTTATCGCGGTGCGTATCCGCCCCAGTGTATTGAGCCGCACCTTCGATGACCGAGGGCCGCTCGATGGCGGACATATCTTTGCGGACTGCGGGCTCAGGGCGCGCGCCTCAATAACCGGTTCGCTGATATTGTCTGCCGGCGGAGCAATCTGAGTTATCTCCTCATCAGCGGAGGCTATGGATTCTAATCCAAGGTGCTTACCGTCGATACCATCCATATAGAATGATGCCGCGTGGCTCTAAGGGTCGGCCAGGAAGTCAATAAAAACCTCTTGGTGTTTGCGAGTGTTGCGCAAAGGGCTTACCCGATTAAAGAGTAGCAGGCCGGTGCAAGGGATTCGGGCTACTGAAGGCGTAAGCCATTGATAAGTCGGCGGAAGAAATTTCTAATAAGCGAGTGATTCGCCAGCGTCTTCGCTCGCGGCTGCGCGGTTTCTGCCGCCAGAGACGCTGCCGCCGTCCCGCTTGTCCTGCTCGTGCCGGACTACCCGGTGGATCTCGTTCAATCTGTTCTGTCTGGCCGCGACCCATCGAATCTGTGCCAAGAATTACAATTGTATTTGTACTCTGGCGCCGTCAGGATGGCCCACCGGCCGGCACAGGGTGAGGTGAACGACGAAGAGGATGATGCTTCCGGCGTGGATGCTTCCGGCGTGGATGCTTTCGCTCGCCATATGCGCCGCACCGCTCCATGGGCAGGTCATCGATACAGTTGCCATGAAGCAGGCGAGGAGGCCCTCAAGTTTCAGCAGGAATCGCTGGACGCCGGGCGGGCGAAGTTCGAAGTGGGCGTATCGACGGCCTCTTCCCGATTTCGGGGTATGAGGCTGCCGGCGCCGGAGGCGGCCGCGAAGAACTCATACATGACGCGCGCGCAGCCTTGCAGCGCGGCAGAGGGCCAGCGCGGCCACCTGCGTAGAATGGAGCTAGATGAACCCGCCCCGCGTGGAGTTGCGTGGAGTTTCCAAAACCTACAGCAATGGAGGCCAGCCGGTCGAGGTTCTGCACGAGGTTTCGCTCTCCGCCGCGCCGGGTTCGGTGACCGCTCTGGTTGGTCGCAGCGGGTGCGGCAAGACTACCCTGCTGAACCTCGCCGGCGCCATGGATTTCCCGACGCGCGGCGAAGTGCTCATCGATGGGCGCAGCACCAGCTCGCTCAATGACGCCGAGCTGACGGCGCTGCGCCGCAAGCGCATCGGTTTCGTGTTCCAATCGTTCCAACTGCTGCCGACTTTGACGGTTCTGGAAAATGTGGAGCTGCCGCTGCTGCTTGCCCGTGCGCCGAAATCGGCAGCGATCGCGCTGGACCGCCTCCGCTGGGTGGAGCTGGAAGAGAAAGCCGCCAGCTTCCCGTATCAACTCTCGGGCGGCCAGATGCAGCGCGTGGCCATCGCGCGCGCATTGGCGAATTCGCCGGAGTTGCTGATCGCCGACGAGCCTACCGGCAACCTGGATAATTCCAGCGGGAGCCAGATTCTGGCGCTGCTGCGGCAGAGCGCGGACCAATTCGGGGCCGCGGTGCTGGTTGCCACGCACAGCGCCGAAGCCGCCGCCATCGCCGATGTGAGGGTGCAACTTCGCGACGGGCGCGTCGTGTCGATCGAGAGAACGACAGAGAGCGCGAGAGACAGCGCCATCGATCAGGCGATCGAGCGCGCGATTGAGCGCCCATGAAGCTGCTTCGCACGCTGATTCTGCGGCCGCTGGTCCGCGACCCGCTGCGGACTGCGCTCACCATTCTGGCGGTGGCGCTGGGCGTGGGCGTGGTGGTGGCGATCGACCTCGCCGGGGACGCCGCCACGGGTTCCTTCCAGTCGTCGCTTGAAACGCTGGCGGGCAAGACGGACCTTGAAATCTCCGCCAACGGCGGCATCGACGAGCAATGGATCGGACGCCTGGCGTCGCTTCCCATCAACGGGCGATTCTTGCCGGTGATGGAGGCGCAGGCGGGCATTCCGGGGATTGGCTCCGTGCCCTTCTATGGCGTCGATTTTCTCGCCGCGGCGGGAGTAGGCGGCGAAAGCCGCGAAGCCGGAGAGAGCCGCGATGTGGATGGCATGGTCCTGTCAAAGCCTCTCGCCGGGCGGCTCAAGCTCAGTGCGGGCGATGCGTTGACGGTGCAGCTTGGCGGCCGCGCGCAGACCTTCCGGATCGCGCGGATCGCCGGCGCTCCTTCCGATTTCCTGGCTCTCGATATTGCGCCGGCGCAACAGGCCCTCGGACGCTACGGCAAGCTGGACCGCATCGATGTCACGGTTTCGCCCGATGAAGATTTCGCCCATGCGGAAGCGGCCATCCGCCAGCTTTTGCCCGCCGCGTACCTGATTCAAAAAGCCGGCGCGCGCGGGGACGAGAACCAGCGGATGCTGCGCGCCTTCCGCTGGAACCTGCGCGTGCTGAGTTACATTTCGCTGGTGGTGGGCGCGTTTCTGATTTACAACACCATCTCCATCAGCGTGGTGCGCCGCCGCGCGGAAATCGGCGTGTTGCGCGCTCTGGGCGCCGGCCGGGCCTCAGTCTTCGCGCTGTTCCTTGCCGAGGCGCTGCTCTTGGGCATCGCCGGCGCGGCGCTTGGCGTGCTTCTGGGACGTGCGCTCGCCGGCGCTACGGTGCAGTTGATCTCCGGTACCATCAACGCGATTTTTACTACCAGCCGGCCGGCTCCGGTGGAGCTTTCCCTGGGCGAAGCCGCCCTCGGAATCTCGATAGGAGCGCTGGCGGCGTTCGCTTCCGCGTTTGGCCCCGCGCGCGAAGCCATGCAGGTCGATCCCACGGAGGCTATGAGCCGCGGCGCCCGCGAGCACCATG
Source organism: Bryobacterales bacterium (assembly GCA_003135055.1). Taxonomy (GTDB): domain Bacteria; phylum Acidobacteriota; class Terriglobia; order Bryobacterales; family Bryobacteraceae; genus PALSA-243. The sequence goes on from PLDF01000222.1 coordinate 15,582, forward strand.
AGCGGCTGCGCTGGCGGCGGTGGCTGGCGTGGTCGGGAATTCTCGCGGCGCTGGCCGTAACGACATCACAGGCCGCGCCGTTCCGGGGCTTTCCGGCGGGTGGATACGCCGCGGCGTTCCTCGCCATCGGCGCGGTGGCTCTGGCGGCTCCCGCGTTTGTGCTGGCCGTGAATTACGCGACGCGGAGCCTGTTCCGCAAGCGCGTGGAAGCGATGCTGGCGGGGCGGAGCCTGGTTGGATCGCTCGCGCGCACGTCGGTAGTGGTGGCGGCGCTCGCCACCGCTATCGCCATGATGGCCAGCGTGGGGATCATGGTCGGCAGCTTTCGCGAGACGGTTGCGTTGTGGCTCGATACGCAGCTTCGCGCCGATCTATACGTGCGCCCGGCGGATCGGCTTGCGGTTGGCTCGTTCCCGCCGCTTGCGCCTGCAGTGCTTACCATTCTGGCCGCTGTGCCCGGCGTGGCCGCCGTGGATGTGTTCCACGGATTGGAGCTGCATTATCGCGGGGAGCGCGCCACGCTGGGCGCAAGCAACACCGGGATTGTACGGCGCTACGGCCGCTTGCGATTCCTGCGAGGCGAGGACCGCGACGCCATTCTACGCTCGCTTGCCAACAACGACCGCGCCATTGTCAGCGAGCCGTTCGCCAACAAATTCGGTCTCAACGCCGGCGATCGCATCGCGCTGCCCATGGGCGCGGCCAGCGTCGCGCTCACCATCGCCGGCGTTTATTACGATTACTCGAGCAGCCAGGGGCTGGTGATTCTCGACAACTCCACGCTGCTCAAGTATCTGCCGGCGCAGCCCGCTACCAACGCCGCCGTCTATCTCGCGCCCGGCGCGGACGCCGCCGAAGTGCGCCGCCAGATTCAGCTACGCACCGCGGGCCTGGGCGTTGCTGTGGCGCCGAACGCCGAGCTGCGCAGCGTTTCGATGCAGGTATTCGACCGGACATTCGCGATCACATGGGGTCTGGAGGCTGTGGCCATTGTGGTCGCCATGCTGGGCGCGGCCAATGCGCTGCTGGCGGTGGTGCTCGACCGCCGCCGCGAGTTGGGAATGCTGCGTTATCTGGGCGCGTCCGCGGGGCAAATCCGAGGGATGATTCTCGCCGAAGCCGGGCTGCTGGGCCTGCTCGCATCGGTTGCGGGGATATTGCTCGGCTTCGCGCTTTCGCTGGTGCTCATCTTCGTCGTCAACAAGCAGAGCTTCGGTTGGACCATCCAGTTTCATGCGCCCGGCGCGCTGCTGGGTGGCGCCATACTATTGATCTGGTGCGTTACAGTGCTGGCCGGCCTGTATCCGGCGCGTGTGGCCGCGCGGCTCAACCCGATCGAGGTTATTCATGAGGAGTAGTAGGACAGGCCTCCCGGCCTGTCTGCTTTGCAATAGCAATGAGTCCCGGTAATAGCGATGAGTCTTGACTTATTAAGCGGACGGGATCTTTGGCGCTGCTCCAGCGCGTCCGGTACGCCGCAATGACAGGCCAGGAGGCCTGTCCCACTGTATGCGGCGCGGCTGCCTTGATGGCTTGGGCGGTGCGCGGGCGGTCTTCCGCCGTCTTCGGCCGCTCGTTGTGGCGCGGCGATCGCGACCGCCGCGCGATCGCGCTCACTTTCGACGATGGGCCAAGCGAGAGCACGCCGGCGGTCCTCGATGTGCTGGCCCGCCACGGCGTTGCAGCGACATTCTTTCAATGCGGGGCCAATGTGGAGCGGCTGCCTTCGATCGCCCGCGCGGTTTGCGGCGCCGGACACGAGATTGGCAATCATAGCCAGACGCACCCTTACCTGTGCTTCCGCTCGCCGCAATTCATGCTGCAGCAACTGGAGCGCGCACAGCGGACCATTGAAGACCGCGCCGGCGCGAGGCCGATCTGGTTCCGCGCCCCTTACGGAGTCCGCTGGCCCGGACTCGGCGCGGCGCAGCGGCGGCTGGGGCTCACCGGCGTCATGTGGACCGTAATCGGATATGATTGGAATCTGACCGAGGAAGCGGTGGTCCGCAGGGTGTCCGGACGCATCTCCAATGGGGCGATTGTTTGCCTCCACGACGGGCGTGAACTTCGCTGTAAGCCGGATGTCCGAACAACCATCGGCGCGGTCGAGCGGCTGATTCCGATGTTGCTCGATCGCGGATATCAATTTAAGACGGTAAGCGGGCTATGTCAGACGACTTGATCCAACGGGTTCTGAAGGCGATTGCGACATCCAAGCGCATTCCCCTGGAAACCGTGACCATCGACAGCGAATTCGCGCAATTGAACATCGATTCGATGGATGCTGTTGAGATTCTCTTTGAGCTTGAGAACGAGTTCGATATCGTCATTCCCGACGATGAGGCGCGCGGCGTGCGCAACGTCCGCCAGATGTGCGAGGGCATCGAAAAACTGGTCGCCGCCAAAGGGGCTGGCGCGCAGAAACCGTAACGCCATGCGACGCGCCGCCATTACCGGACTCGGAGCTATCTGAGCGCTGGGGAGGAACGTTCCCGAGACTGCGGAATCGCTGCGGGCGGGGCGGAGCCATCGGATCCACCCAGGCATTTTGGGTGCCTGGAAGTACTGGATAATTAAGCAGCGAAAAGTTGTGGAGGTACTGTTACGGACATGTGCATGTATTTCGCTGCGTAACCTTGGCACAAATTGTATACTTCTACAGACAGCTAAGCGATAAAGGGAGATTGGATGCGTCTGAAAATTACGGTTCTATGCTTTGTTGGCGTGGCGTTAGCTATCGCGCAAACCGCCCTCACTAACGATTCGATCGTTAAGATGGCGAAGGGCGGCTTGAGCGACGATGTTGTCATCAGCGCCATCAAGGCGCAGACGGCTGACTATTCCACCAATCCGGACAGCCTGATCGCCCTGAAGACCGCTGGCGTCAGCGACAAAGTGATAGCGGCAATGGTCGATCGAATGGCCGCAAGCGGCGGCGCGGCGCACACCGACAATGCCGGGGCGGAAGCCAAAGCGATGGTATATGTGTACCGGAACCGGAATTCCTCGGGTCCCCCGCCGAACTCTCCCTCCGTCTTCTGCGACGAACAGGAGTTAGCCCGCATGCAGAACGGCCGCTACTTCAGCGTCCGCCTGGACGCGGGAAAGCACTCCTTCCGGTCGACCGACGGACAATCGGTGGCCGACCTGGACGTCAAAGCCGGCCAAAGCTACTACATCCGGGGCGAAGTTGTGCCTGTTCGACTGAAGCCGCGCGGACGGGTGACAGTGATGTCCGTAGAGCAGGGGGCCAGCGAAACTCGCACGCTCAAGCCGCTCGATTCGGGCATGGTTAAGGATAGCCTTCGCGTGGTTCTCGATCCGTTGAAATAGCTTCCCTGGCTTGCCGCATGAGCGGGGGCGTTGCATACGGACCACCAAAGACGATGTTCTAAGAGTTCATTGGCTATGAAGACGGTTTACCTGACAGGCGGAACGGGGTTTCTAGGAAGCCACTTCATCCGAAATCATCTTTCAACCGGGGAGTATGACGTTCGTTGCTTTGTTCGCGGCAGCGGCGATCGAGCGTGCACGCGGAGACTGAAGCAAACAGTTCTCGCGGCGAACACGAGCTATCCGGGAAAGAGGGTGTTGAACCTGGACGGCATGACTGCGATTCCATCCGACATCACGCTGCCACAGCTGGGTCTCAGTGAAGAGTGGATTGATACGGCGCGGAGGCGGCCGGCGGGCTCGACCTTCTTCCACTTCGCGTCGTCGTTGAGTTTCGAAGAAAAAAACCGAGACCTGATTTACGATCACAACATCAACGGCCTGAAACATGCGGTCGACGTTGCGTCGGCATTGAGATGCGACGTGTTTTTCTACATCTCCACGGCCTATACAGTGGGTATTCACGAAGGCCGTGTGGCGGAGCAACTGCATCGTCCCGCCGCCTTCAACAATTACTATGAGGAGACGAAATGCGCGGCGGAGCACCTCATCACGGAGCTATGCGGCGCGAAAGGATTACGGTTGGTCATTGTCCGGCCATCGGTGGTGATCGGTCCGTCGGAATCGTGCAAAACGGGGGGCAGCAAAACGGGGCTCTACGGGTTGATTCGAGAAATGCATCGCCTGAAACGGCACCTTAAACACGTCCCGGTGGTGGCGGACGGCAATCCGGACGCGGGGGTCAACCTGATCCCGGTAGACTATGTCTGCCACGACATCTTCCGGCTATTCGAGGAACCCGGCGCTCAGTATGGCCCGCATCATGCCACAGCCCACAACAACGTGAAGATTGCGGTTCTGGTCGAGTTGATCAAGCGGCACATGGGGCTCCCCAACGTCACCGTGGAGCGGCTCGGAGGGCTCGACAGTGAACGAGCCTCGGCGATTGAAAGACTGTTGGCGAGGACAACGGCGTTCTACAATTCGATCACGTGCGCGACGAAGCATTTTGAAAAGAACGCCGGCGCAACGTGGATCCTTGGCATCGACGAGGTGGAACGCTTTGTCATCGAAGGGGTGCGCGCGTCCGAGTCGGGCGAAAGCCATGCGCCGGCTCACGAGAAGATTGCGGTTCCCGAGGACCGGGTTGCCTCGAACGTATACGCCGCCGGCAAGATGGTCTCTGAACCGGCGGCGTTCGGCAATGCGGCCGGCAACCCCGTTTGAACCTGAGACGCTTGGATTCGAACCAGGAAAGCGGCCGCGACTTGCTGCAATTCAGGGCCGGAGGCCGCTGAGCGACTCCGTTGCGAATAGCTCCGCGGTTGGGGAATGCGCTGGTCTTGTTCCGTTCGCAGGGGTGATCCTGTGCTTCCGGCCTTACAGCATCGGGAGCGATTCCGATGGCGGATACGCGGCTTGCCGGCGATTCGCGCTCACCTTCGACGATGGGCCGAGCGAGAGTACGCCGGCGGTTCTCGAAGCCCTCGCCCGGCGCGGGCATTCCCGCGATATTCGTTCCGTGCGGAGCCGATGTGGGCGGCTGCCTTCGATCGCCCGCGCGGTTTGCGGCGCCGGACACGAAATTGGCAATCATAGCGGGACACACCCTCTCCTAGGCTTCCGCCCGCCACAATTCAGGTTGCAGCAAATGGAGCGCGCGCAGCGGAGCTTGAGGAGCACGCCGGCGAGCGGCCGGTCCGGTTCCGCGCGCCTTACGGAGTCCGCAGGCCGGTTTCGGCGGCGCGCGGCGGCGGCTGGGGGTGCTTAAACGGATTCGGGAAACGCCGGTCAAAATCCGCTCCTTCGCGGTCGCGGCTCCGTAACTATTTGCAGACACACGCAGCCGAGATAGAGCCGCGACTGTGAGGGAGCGGGATCTCGCGGGCCGAGCGAGGAAATCCCGAAAACGTTTAAGCAGCGGCGGCTGGGCTGACCGGTGTGATGTGACCGTAATCGGCTATTATTAGAGTCTGGCTGCGGAGGCGGTGGTCCGCAGGGTTTCCGGATGCGTCTCCAACGGGGCGATTTTTGCCCACGACGGGCATGAACTTCGCTGTAAACCGGATGTCCGAACAACCATCGCCGCGCTCGAGCGGCCGATTCCGATGTTGCTCGATCATGGGTGAGACGGTAAGCCGGTTATGTCAGACGACTTGATCCAAAGGGTTCTAGGCGCGATCGCGAAGTCCAAGCGCATTCCTCCGGAAGCTGTGACCATCGACAGCGATTTCGCGCAATTGAACATCGATTCGATGGATGCCGTCGAGATTCTCTTCGAGCTTGAGAACGAGTTCGAGATCGTCATTCCCGACGATGAGGCGCGCAGCGTGCGCAACGTCCGCCAGATGTGCGAGGGCGTCGAAAGACTGGTCGCGGCCAAAGGGGCCGGCGCGCAGAAACCGTAACGCCATGCGACGCGTAGCCATTACCGGGCTCGGAGCTATCTGCGCGCTGGGGAGGACCGTTCCCGAGACTGCCGAATCGCTGCGGGCGGGACGGAGCGGCATCGGCCCCATCGAATCCACCGATATGTCGCTGATCCGGTTTCAGAACGGCGCCGAAGTGCGCGGCTATACCCACCAACCGTACTTTGACGACCGGCGCGCCGATTTCATCGACCGCTTTGCGCAGTTCGCGGTGATCGCGGCGCGCGAAGCGGTGGCCGATGCGGGCATCGAGTGGACGCCCGAGCTGCGCGAGACTGCGGCGATCGTAACCGGCTCATGCGTGGGCGGCCAAAGCACGGAGGACATCGGTTTTCAAGAGGTCTACAAGCTGGGCCACAGCCGCGTCCATCCGCTGACCATTCCGAAGACCATGGCCAACGCGGGAGCAAGCCACATCTCGATGGAGTTCGGCATTACCGGCCCCAGCTTCACGATTTCGACCGCGTGTTCTTCGGCGGGACACGCGATCGGGCAGGCGTTCCAGATGATTCGGACCGGCCAGACGGATCTTGCCCTCACGGGCGGCAGCGAGGCGACGTTCAGCTTCGGCATTCTCAAAGCGTGGGAAGCCATGCGCGTGGTTTCGCCGGATACGTGCCGGCCATTCTCGAAAGACCGGCGCGGCATGATTCTGGGCGAAGGCGGCGCAATGCTGGTGCTGGAGCCGCTCGAAGCCGCGGTAGCGCGCGGTGCGCGGATACATGCGGAGATGGTGGGCTTCGGCATGTCGTCCGACGCGTGCCACATCACGCAGCCTTCCGCGGACGGGGCCGCGCGTGCGATGCGCGCTGCGTTACGCGATGGCGGACTTCGGCCGGAGCAGATCGGATACATCAACGCGCACGGTACTGGCACCGCGGCGAACGATAGCTGCGAGGCCGCGGCGATTCGCGCGGTGTTTGGCGCACATGCGGATCGATTGGCGGTCAGCTCCACCAAATCGATGCACGGCCACGCGCTAGGAGCCGCGGCGGCGCTGGAAGGTCTGGCGACGGTGCTCGCGCTCCGCGACGGCGTGTTGCCGCCGACGGCCAATTTCAACCAGCGCGACCCGGAATGCGATCTGGACGTGATTCCGAACCAGGCCCGAGAGGCGCAGGTGGAATGGGCGCTCTCAAATTCGTTTGCGTTCGGGGGGTTGAACGCGGTGTTGGCGCTGCGGCGGGCTAATGCGACTGAACGCGGATAAAACAAGAAAGCGGGTATCTGCTTGGCTCAGGCGACCGCAACATCTTGTGGCGGGCCCGGCTCATTAGCGCGAGGAATCGTGGCCGCATGGAGCTAACCTGAGTGAAGCGGATAGCCAACAACAAGAATTCCTATCGGCTTCATCTGCGGCCAATTCTTTTTCTCCCGCGGAGCCCCGAGCCTTATTGAACACTCGATGGAACACTCGCCGTCGCCGCCACAACCGCAGCCGCCGCGCCGCCGAAAATCTCCGCCGTTTCCGCGGTGCGCTCGGCAACCAGCTCCACATCGTCGCCCACCGATACCATTCCGAACAACTCTTCCACGTCGCGATTGCGCAGCCGGATGCAGCCATGCGACGCATTGTGTCCGATGGAAGACGGATTGTTGGTGCCGTGGATGCCATAGCCTTTCACGCTCAACCCGAGCCACCGCGTGCCGATGGGGCAGGCCTTCCCGGGAGGCACGATCTTGCCCTTCGAATACCACGTCGGATCCGCCAGCCGCTGAACGATCTTGAAAGAACCCGAGGGACTCGGCGACTTAGGAGCGCCCACCGCCGTCGGGAAGATCCTGATCGCCTTGCCGTATTCCATCACCGCGAGCTTCCGGTCGGGAATGCTGACAATGATCTTGCGCGCGGACTGCGCCGCCGCTCTATCCTGAGCAAACGCTTCCGCGGCGGCCATAAGCATTACGCCCATCAGCGCCGCCAACCTTCTGATCTGATCTTCCGTTTTAAGCATCTTCCGTTCCCCCCTGCGCGGAATAAGGATGCAGGATGGCAGCCACGGGCTAAGTTGCTATAAATTAAGCCAGATAGCTCACCCGGCCTGCGTGTCAGAATGAACACGTGTGGGAGATAAGTGGCGCGGGGCCATGCCCTGCGCGGCTACCTGCTTCTCCAGCGTAAGTCTGAGGAGTGCAGCCAGCATGGGATCAAGCGGCCACCGTAAGACGGCTGCGTGAGTTGAATCTCCGGCGGCCGAGGCCGGTTTCGGGCAGATCCGGTAGCTGAGTTCTTAGGTGATGGCGCTTTCGCAAGGGCGCCTGCGCCAGACCTATGATGATTGCGGTATGGATCGAGTCGACGCCCCGATTGTGGCTGCGCTGACAATTGCTCTCCTTTGGGCTTTCTTCTGCACCCTGCGATGGAGGCGCGCCAGAGTCTCGCGCCTTGAGCGGCTGAATCAGCGGTCCCTTGGCGATGTCCGGGGAATATCGCGCGGTCTTGTTCCATTCCCGGCGGCTATTCACCAGCGCCTCGCCAAGATCGGACAACCGTTGTCCAAGCGACATTGCGATTAGCCCGGTACGCGCTGCGGGAGCTTGTTGCGCGTACGTTAGACGTGACGCCACTCAACGTCTTGGCGTATAGACCGACAAACTTGGCCAGGGGTCGGATCGTCGGCTTCCGTGAGATAGACGAAGCCCCGCTGAGGCCAGCACTTGGCGCATCCAGGCTGGCATTCGAGGCGGAGACCGGCGATCGTGGCATCATTACGCCCGATGTCAGTGCGGTCCGCGAAGATCGATAGCCTGAGCGGCTTCACGGAATTGCTATTGTAGGTCGAGTGAGCCACTACAGCCGTTTGCCGGCTTCCCGGTCAGTGGAGGCTCAGAGGGTATGACCCAAGCCGCCTCTCGTGCAAAACGGTTAGCCACGCCCTTCGTCTTTTTGCCAACGACAAGACCTTGGGCCGGATCGTTCGGCTGCTCGACGTCATAGACCACGCTTTGACCTAGCTCTCGCGCCAACCCCGCCGTAATTGAACAGAGCGAGTTATCGGGATAACCGCGCAAGACATCTTGAACATCCCGGCCCTGACTCCGGAGCAACGCGAAAAAAAGTATCGACAGCTTATCGTGCTTGAATGCCGCCGACGCGATGCGCATCCGTCCGTGATTACCCGGAACGATCATCGGGCGGCAACCGCCTGAGCAGGACTTCGCCGCTGTCGATGCTCGAATCGTTTGTGAAGGACGGTTCGGGCATCACCAAATCAGGGCAAGATATTCCGTGACATTCACGAAATTCGGGCCGACGGGTCCCCCCCGTTCTTCCTCTGTGTTTTCGTCGAAGTAATAGAACTCAAACCGAGCCATCCGGGCTAAACTCGATTTCTAAATCTCGCCCGTTCCGGTGCCATTCAATCTGGAGACCCGAGTCTGGAATTGGCGCCACGCTTGGCGGAGGCGCCTGTGATGGGAGTATTTGTTCGATTGCGGCGAGGGCGCGATTGATGGTTGGGCGGTCGATTGTGTTTGCCCTTGACCCATCCCAGCCTTGCGTCAATGTGGCCAGATTAGCGAAGCCCCGGAGTACAGGCATGAACCATGCCGGTCGTGGTTCGCCGCTGTCGAGATACCTGAACGTTACCGTCTCGCCGCGTGCGAACACCGGCACGAAACGTTGCACGGGCTCCGGTCTGGAGACTACCGCCCGAATTGAGAATAGACGTTCCTTCTGGGTCAAATCCGCGCCCAGCACAGGAAAGAAAGATGTCTCTACGAAACTCCTGTCAAGTTGGGTTATCTCATCCGGCGCCATGGTTCTATACCTTCCTCTTCCAAACCTCATGCATTTGCGGAGTGGTCAGCGCGGCGAAGGACTCTACGATCCACCGGCGCCCGAGATCGAAAAAATCAAATCCCTCGCCGACCTGACCGCGAGCGGTCAAGTGGAAGACGTACATTGCTTTGTGGTCTGAGGCTCTGAAAGCCGGTTGAATTTCCACGTGAAGCCGGCCGGCCGGCGTCCCATCGCCGGCCGGAATGACAAAGCGGGCGTGCGCGTTCAAGTCCGCCGAATTTCCAGGAATCCGGCCAGTTGGGCTCTTCCAAAAACTGAAGACTTTGTCCACATCTCCGAAGCCATCCCACCCCCCACCCGACAAAATGTGATTCACGTATGTGACTTCACATTGATCGACCCGCAGCGTGCCAAGGCGATTCGCAGTCACGAATTCCTGGAACGCCGCGAAGTCCCGTTCAAAGGATGCTTTGTTCCGCTCATAGCGTGGATACGGTCTCCCCCGCTCCTTCTTTGCGCCAGTTTCGGATAAACCGATCGGACTGAACCTGAATCATTTCGTTGCCCTGAGCCGTGACGAAACATAGCCTCGGTACCGGCGGATTCTCGTAGGACTGCAATTCGAGTCCAAGCCGGGTTCTCGGGGTTTCGGGAAACTGCTCGAAGATCCGCCCAAGCGGCGGTCGTTCCGCGGTTTTGGGAAAATCCGTACGAAACTCATTCCAAAAAAGTCCAAGGTGGGCCGTGCGCATCTCTGTCAAAGGATCGAACTGGACGGAAAGAACGGTTTCAACGACGGGAGGCTCGTCGAAATCCGGCAAATCGGCTGGTCGAATGCAAGCGCTCATTGAAAAGTGTCGCCCCTGCCTGAATAGGCAGAGCAAACGGAAGATTAACACAATCCAATGCCGGCCAAGCGTGGATGGCGCCTTCTGGGTAGCCAGAGCGAGCTACAAACAAAGTATACACCATCTCGCCACATCGGCCTTTGGCGTGTAATAAGCTGCAATAAGCTGCAAGCGACTCTCCACGAGACGCGAAACTCACGCGCCGGCAACAAAAGACAAAAGTCGTGGCCGTCGCTTCACAGCTACGGAAATGGTTGTTCTAACCTAAGTTAAGTTACGGCCGCCAATTGACACGTTTGTCGATTTCCCGTCGCCACACGGCGCCGTGTTCGCCGCCTCGGTGATGTGGGGCTGTCGCGGTTGCCCAGTCGGTTTCGGATAGGGCGCAAATTCGCCGCAACAAGGGCAAGGCCTCGCGGATTGAGCGCTTCCGAGCGCCGCATGCATCCGATTGGGAAACTCGCCCGCCGAGGCTGGCTTCGGACAAATCCGGGCAGCCGAGTCTTAGTTAGTGACGCTGCGGTATGCTGTGGTTTACTGAGCGAACCTTCCCATCAACGCGCCGACCACTGGCCGCCCCGAAGAATGCGCCCGCGCTAACATTGATCGCCTGCTAACGCGCACGCCGGCTAATTCAAAATCGCCGCAGCGCCAACATGCAAGTGGCGCGGGCCCATGGCATGCGTTGTCCCCCCAACTCCTTCGCCCCAAGAGATCCCAAGTATGGAGGCACCCGGCTACAGTCTCCCGGCCGTAGCTACCTTCGAGAACGAAGCCACGGCGCTCAAGAAATCCGAGTTATACAGCTCCCTCTGTTCCACCATTTCTTTGCCCTGCCGAGTTTGGTGTGCTCGTTGAAGTCGGATGTCGCGAGCCCTTGCGGAATCCGGGTCCACGACGAGATCTCCGCTTCCTCAGCGAACTCAGCCGTTGCCTTTGACCTCAGCCTCAAAAAAACTCCGCGTGATCTCCAAACCTCCGCGCCTCCGCGTTNNAACCCCCATTCCCCCAGGCCCCCCCCCAACCCCAACAATCCACACCATCACCATGGCGATCACCGTCGATGGCATGGCGAGGCCCGATTGGAGCTCCGACAATGCCGGCTCGTTGCTGATTGCCGATCTGGCGAAGAGCCGGTCCGGAGAATCTGCTTCTTTCTCTCGATCCGGTTTGAGTTAGATTACGGTCGATTAGCGGTGTGGCGCGCTCCCCGTTGCGCGATCACTGGAGTGCGGGGTGATGCGTCCATTCTATGGAGGCGCGTACTGAGTCCTGCGACGTGTGGGCCGCTGCCTGCAAGCCTCTGGAATAGGTTAAATGGGAGTATTGCGTAAGCAAAACGAAGTGGGCGCCGATTGCCCGATTCAAGCCGACCGTGGAATTCCAGCCGGAAAGGTCCGCAAGGACATTGCCTTGTAGCTGCTGCCAGCCGAAGCTGCTCGCCAGCCACCAGGAACTGCCGCGATGGCGCCACTGCCAGGCCGCATTGGCGGCGGAACTCGTGGAGGCGCCCAGGCCGTACGTGTCGCTCACGGCACGGTCATACGAACCGAGGAAGGTGTGCGAGAGCGTCTTGTAGGTCAAGCTGCCGCCGATCGCGGGCCCCGGTTTCGCCGATACAATGGCGTTGGCCTCGCGTACGGCATTGGTGACCCCTACTCCGCCGTGGACTTGTACCACCCAGCGCCCCGCCAAAGTCCGGCCCAGGGTGGCCAGTGAAGTGGTGGTGTAGCCGTCGTATATCAAGGAAGAGGTTCGACTGCTCGAGACCGTGCCGCCGATTTGCGTAAGCGGCGACAGAGAATAGGAAACGTTCACGGTCGCATTGCCCGAGGTGGTATTGGGTATGAGCGGGACGTTGCCGACGCCTAAGGCCTGATCGTCTACGTGCTGAGAACGGGCGGCGCCGCCGCTGAAAGTCACCGAAAGACGGGGCGAGTACGAATAGGAAAGCGAGGCGTGCGCCGACGACGTGAACATTCGCTGCCCATAGAGCAAATTGCTTATGGGCGACTGTGCGAGCGGCGAACTGTTGAGGAGGGCTCCCAATTGCGGGTTGTTGGCGAAGTTCCCCGTCAGCAAGGCGGCAGCGAGGTCGTTGAAAGTCGCCAGTGCGCCGGCCACATTGCCGAGCGCGGTCGGAGCAAACTGGGACTCCTGCAAACTGGTGAGAGCGCCGGCGGCCGAGAAGCCAAAAGTCCACTGGGGAGCAATCTTCCGGCTGGTAGTAAGGGAGAGCGCGTGATTCAAGGCGTTCAGGGAGGAATTTCGCACGTAGCCTGTATAGGAAGGAGTGTAGGTCAAGGAGAACGTGGACCGCTCGGTGAATTTCGTCCAGTCGAATTCGACGCTTCCTCCCGCACCCAGTTCGGAAGGAAGGTTCGTCGTACCAGCCGCGGCGAAGCCGCCGTTGGGCAAAAAGTTCGAATAGTAAACCGCGTAAGCCGAGACGCTGCGGATTTGCAGCCCACCCTGCGGCAGCGGCGCCGGAGCATTCGGGACCGCGGCATTATTGTCCTGATTGTCCTGGGCAAACAGCGCCCCGGTTGCGCATCCCCAGCCGAGAACCAGAACCGTCAAGCAGCGAGCGGCGACCCTCGCCGCCATGCGGGTCATTAGCGATGGCGGAACCGATTTGTGGCGCATGTACCTATTCTCTTCCTATTGCCCGGAACGTCATCTGCCGACAACCGAGCCCCTCAGCGGCGGATGCAATCTGCAATCGGAAGAGATATTGGCGCCGGTGACGGAAACGATCTTCGCGGAAATCGGGATCACATTGCCGGCGGCGGAGGCTGCGAGAGAATAAGCGATTGAAACTGCCGGTGCGCTTGCGCCGGGAGCAAGCACGGCGGTCACCTTTGCAATCACCCCGCTGGGGATGGTGTTCGTATTTACCCCTACAGCCAGACAGTTGTACGCGGCTGCATTGCCGGCGCAGTAAGCCATTTTCCCGGCCGATGTCAGCATAGGCCCATCGTCCACGGTCAGGCTGCTGATGTTTGAGGACGCATATTGAAAGGTCCATTGAACGGCCGCCGGCGCCGTTCCGGGCGACGAATACAGAGAAAGATTCATCGACGTGGCGCCGTCGGAGGAGACGGTTGACGGAGACAGCACGAGGCAGGTCTGCGCGGTTAACCCGCTGGCGCAGAGAAGGATTGGAAGCCAGCAGAGGGCTTTTCGAGAGGCTAATCGGAATCCCGGCACTTTAGCGGCCTCCTTTGGAAATTTGCTCCAACGCGGCCTTGGCGTTGGCGGCGTAGGGAAACTGCGGATCGGTCCGCAGCGCCGCCCGCAGAGAGTTTTGCGCCAGCTCGAACTGGCGAGAGGCCATAAAGGCCATGCCCAGATGGTAGCGGTAGATGGGGTTATTGGGAACCTTCTCCGAGGATTCTTTCAATTGTACCACGGCGGAATCGAGCGACCCCAGTTTGTAGTAGGCCCAGCCAAGCGCATCGGCGGTGATGGGAGAATCGGGCATCTTTTGCCTCGCGATTTGCGCCAGCGAGACCGCGGCATTGACGTCGCCACCATGCTCCAGATAAAGAAAAGCGAGCTCGTCGGCAACCATGGGAGAGGCGGGGTCGATATCGTGGGCCTTTTCATCCAGCCTCTTAGCTTCTTCCCAGTTGCCTTCCTTCTCGTACTGGGTCACCAATGCCACGTAATTCAAAAGGCTGCGCGGATGAGCCGCAATCGCCGCGCGAAGATCTGCCTTGGCTTCTTCCACCGCTCCTCTGGCGAGATGAATGTTGGCAAGCAAGGTATACGCATCGGGTGTTTTGGGATCTAGCGCGAGAGCCTGCCGGACGTTGGTTTCCGACTTCTCCAGGTCTTTGAGGCCGAAGTACGCCAGGGCCAGCAGGAAGCGAAGGCCGGCATTCTGCGGATATTGTTGAACCAGACCTGTGATCCGCTGAAGCCCTTCCTGCATACGTCCCTCCTGACTGTAAAGATTCAAGAGCGTGGCCAAAGCCGCCAGAGACGAGGGATCCCGCCGGAGAGTGTCCTGGAGCGCTGTTTCCGCCTGTCGCGCGTCTCCTTTCGCCATCTGGGCTTGGGCGCTGGCGAGGTAGGCGGAAGGCAGATTCGGGTCCGCCCGGCGCGCGTTTTCGGCCAGGCGCAATGCCTCGTCGCGGTTGTTCTTAACGGTCAGGCTGGCGAGTGCTGCGGACGCCTGCGCCATCTGAGGTTCTATCTCTAAGGCGCGGGAGAAGGAAACTTTGGCCAGGTCCGGAAGCCCGGCGTACCGTTGCGCAAGACCTAGAAAGTAATGGGAGGCGGCCGAATTAGGCTCGGCTTTGGCGGCCCCTTCGAGTGCGGTCCTGGCCTTCTCGTACTGACCTTCGGAAAGAAGGATTCGGCCCTGCGATTCGAGGCCCCGAGGATCGGTGGGATTGGCGCTCACGATCTCCCGATTGAGAGGTGCAGCCTCTCCGATCCGGTTCAGATCGAGGAGCGTTTCAACCAGCTGGTCCTTGACGAAACTGTCCTTCGGATGGGCTGTCAGCATCGAGCGGAATTCCGCTATGGCTTTTTCTCTCTGGCCGGAGGATGCGTAGAAGCTCCCCAACGCCCGATAGGCCTGCGGATCTTTAGGGGCGATCCTTTTCAAATCTGCATAAAGCTTTTCAGCGTCGGCGGATTTGCCCATAGCCAGCAGGATCCGCGCCAGCAGGAACCGGGGAGGAAGGGCGCGCAGATCCTGATCGCAAGCGATACGCATCTCGGTTTCGGCTTTGGCCATGCTGCCCTGCGAGAAGTAAAATTGGCTCAACGACATGTGGGCTTGAGCGGACTTCGGATTGGTCTCCGTCGCCTTCCTGTAGGCGTCTTCCGCCTCCGAAAACCGCCCCGCGGCGCCGTAGGCAGCGCCAAGCGCGGCATAGTTTTCGACCCGCTGGGGCTCAAGCTCAACCACCTTCTGAAACTCCTGGATAGCCTTCGGGAAGTCGTGGGTAAGGATATGCTTCTCGCCCAATATCGTGAGGGCCCGGACGTTTCCCGGCTGTGCGTCGAGGACCTTCTGCGCCACCGACTGGGCTTGATCGAACTGTCTGCGGCCAATGAGCAGCGCCGCAAATTCAAGCTGCGCGTCTGAATTGCTGGGATCGAGGGTTACAGACTCTGTCAGCTCACGATACGCCGAGCCGGGGTTCCTCAGGGTCAGGTAGGCGCGGCCGAGCTGGTAGTGCGCCGCCGCAAACCGCGGATCGATCTCAAGCGCATTGCGGAATTGGATCACTGCTTCCTGATATTTGCCGGTTTTGAAATAATTCTCGCCGCTGTTCAGGTATTTGAGCTTCTGCCTGCTCGGGTCCGAGGAACAGGATACCAACAGGGCCGCCCCTGCGATCAGGAGAATTGCTCCGTTGAAGGATACGAATTTCATAAAATGTCGAAAATTTCCCTTACGATTGAGAGAGCATGTAAGGGGCCGTAAGAAATCAAGTTCGTCAGACGCTGTTTATATTGATGGGCTTAAGCTATGGCGGCAGGGCATTGGGTAGGGAATCCGGCGTACCCCAAAAACTAGGACATCATGCCTGACTATTGGGCTCGGACCGGAGAGATCAATGATTCTTTCACCTATTTACTTACGCCGGCCCAAGCGCCGCAAGATTCGAAACTCATCCTGGTAGCTGCCGAAGCCGATGGAGTCGATAGGAAAGACTCGATGAGGGAAGGCGTTACACTTCGCGTTATCACGCTCGTGAATCGTGCACCCTTGCCCGTGTTCGGAACAAGCACAGATCGTGTGCCCTTTCGGAGGCTGATCCTCTTTCTTCCAACTTACAGGATTTAGGGTACGCAGGGAACAGCTGATCGGCGATGTTATTCGCGATCTTTTTGGGCATTTGTGGATATCTAAGTGGATTTCGAATGAAGATGCCAAATAGAGGGAAAAGGGAAGTGCCCGGCCCCATTGAGAACGTGGGGGCCGGGGTGGTTCTTCGAAAGTCGAATTAAGATTGAGTCACTTTCAAGCGACGACGGACAAAAAGCATCAGTCCTCCGACAGCCAGCAGGTCCAATCCGAGAAGAGCGGTGGAAGGCGGCTCAGCCATGCTCACCGCGAGGAATTCTTGCGGCTGAGTACAAACTCCGTTACAACTTCCCGTCGGGGTTCCAGCGCTGCCATCGTAGGAGTAGATCGTGGTGGCGTTGACGTCAGCCTGGACTTGGGCTGCGTTGGCGGAATTGAAGGCGTACGCGACAGCGCCGTTCAAGTAATTCAGTGCGTTGGTCTGGTCAGTGGGGTAGCCGTTCAACTGGGCCGAGGCTCCCGAATAATCAAAAAGCTCCCAGAGTGAATAACTATAATCTTCCTGTGCCTGACTTCCTGTTGCGCTGCTAAGGATGTCGACCGCCAGAACCGCCGCCACAGTATAGGCCTGAGCTTGGTTTAGCGTCTGCGCGCCAACTGTGGCGCCCTGCCATTTCAGGTAGCCGTCCGTCGCACTCGAAGTAAGACTGGACGCGGACGTTTGGTAAGCCGTCCACGTCTCGGGGACATAACTGTCGTCGGCAAAATCGTCGCAGATCATATTCATGCTAGAACCGCCGCCGATATTACCAGTATAGGGACTCGTATAGACACCCGCCAGATTCGCGCCGGAGCCTACACCAGTCAAATTGAACGTCACTGTCGGCGGCATAGCGGCCAGAGGGCCGGTTGCCAAAAGCACGAGAGCGAGTACTACTACTAGGTACCAGAATTTCTGCATTGTATACCTCATTCCTTTGTC
The DNA here is from genome assembly GCA_003135055.1 of Bryobacterales bacterium. Taxonomy (GTDB): domain Bacteria; phylum Acidobacteriota; class Terriglobia; order Bryobacterales; family Bryobacteraceae; genus PALSA-243. Next base: position 32,746 of record PLDF01000222.1, read on the forward strand.
CTTGCCTTCCAGATGCGCCGCGGTCACCCTAATGTTGCTTGCCCCGGCGAATCGGCGTAGAATAAGCACGCTGGTGGCCGTAGCTAAGCACTTGAAACATAACGGTATATAGTACTTTTTCGCGAAAGAAATTGGGTTATCCTTCCCGAGCTTTCTCCTGTAAGCCAAAGTCTCAGAGCGAGGTCGATCGCTTCTTCAGCGAGTGGCTGGTCTCGACAGAGATGAGACGCGATTTGCTCGTCCATTGTGGTGAATGCGGAGGCATGACTTGGTGCGCAATCCCATAGTTCTAGTACCTGAGTCGTGCAGCCGGGCCGCCATCAACATTGTTCGCAATGGGGATCGCCCTTCGCTTCAATCAGGCAGCTCTCTGCCAGCGGCAAAAGTTGCTGCCCCGGCGTAATAGCGCGGCTCCGTCATAAGCAAAGGCTGACGGGAGTTTACTGTGAATGACGTCACCACTCGAAGAGTACCGAAACCGCAACGCCATTGCTGCTGAATGTGATGGCCGTATTAACCCTAATAAACGGGTGGGGGTAAGACGAGATAAATCGAGGCAAGCGCTTCCGGATTCAGAACATCAACTTAGCTTTTGTTCTCAGATTTTCTTAGTAGACTCAGTAAACTCTGTAAACTCCTGCTAGGTTGACAAAACGATGGAAACGTACTAGTATTTATAGTATGCAGAGCCCCGCGATTGCCCAGCCTCCCAAGTTTACCGGGACAAAAGAATACCCTGCTCGCTCACTCAGCAATGATCGTGCGGAGTTGGCAGAAGCGCCCCGGGGTCCTAGCCATGCGGCGCGCGGCGCGGTTGTAGGAATATTGCTGGGCGCGAGCCTCTGGGCCGCAATTCTGGTTTTTGTTGGCGTTATCAAGCTTTAGATTCAGGTACTTAGACGCCAAATATCCACACCCTTGTCATTGGGCTGCGGGGCCAGCGTACGCGATTGCCGCTTCCGATTTAGCTAGTTTCTGTCGCGAAACCTATTAGACCAGGCGACGCCAGAACCCAACTGCCGGGATAATTGGTGCGGCCTGGAAGGAAGCGAATGGGCGCCTGAGCAACCAAAGCAGGACAGCCATCAAGACGAGAGATAGAAGCGAAAACGGCAACCCGCCCTGGCGGTGAAGCGGACCGTGAAAAAAATCGGGATTCACGTGGATGCCTAGCCACGCGATGGCTACAATCCGTACCGCGTTCTTGAATATGGCGATGGGAAAGATGCACAGGATGAAGCATGCCTTCTTCCAGTAACCCTGAAGGATAACGTGCTCTGCCAGCAGACCGGCAATGAACAGGGACAACGCCGAGTGAATGCCGCTGCATTGCTCCGCGACCTCAATATCGACCCCAGGCAAGGAAAATAGGAAGCCGTGCCGGATTACGGGGATCCCCATGAGACGGAATAAGGCGTAGCAGGTATCCGCGGAGCCCTTTTGCAAAACGGATACGACGTGTTCCGCCACGACGACTGGGAGCGGGCTCATGAGGAGGAGGAACAGCAGGGGGAACAGAGCGGCCTTAAAGGAACTGGTCCCATAAACGAGGATGAACACGCCGATCCACGCCAGAACGATCGAGATTGCGGCCGCGGATAGGCGATTCGTGTCGTGATCCGTGCCGTTCAGAGAGGACATGAGCGCATTGAGGCTGTACCAGACTACGACCGCCAGCAGAAGTATCGGTGCGCCGATCGAAGGGCAGTAGCGGTGCGTGCGGAAGATTCGTTTCCTCTCGAGGTAAATGAGGAACGCGCTGATGAGAGGAATCAGGAGGATGTGGGAGGCGAGTTCATCGTGGAACGAGAGGCTTGCCAGAGTGCTCAGCGTTCGCCGAAACAGTAACAGGGACAGAAGCCAGAGGATTATGGCATAATCGTGCGGCGCCCGCCCGGAGAGCCGCAGCCACCCCTGCGTTTGCCGCTCAGTCTTCGTCATGGGTGCGCTTGGTACCGTCGTAATATTGATAGTAGAGATGATCGCGCGCTTCCATGCCATTGAGAACGACGCCGAGAATGTTCTTCTTCCCGAGCAGCTCGATGCTTTTCTCAACCGCCTCGCGGGGAGTTTGGCCGGCTCTTACCACGAGCAGGCTGGCATCGGCGTGCTGCTGCAGCGATATGGAATCGGTGAGCGGGATAACCGGCGCGGAATCGATCAGAATCCAATCGAAGCAAGGCGAGAGATGTTCCATGACGCGGCCGAATGCGGGAGTCTGCAACAATTCCGTGGGATTTTTACGAGGCTCGCCGGCTGCCAGGATATACCACCCGAGGGGCTCAATGCGCCGAATGGCCGAGAGCGGAGGAGTTGAGTCGTCGACGAGGCATTCCGTCAACCCTGCCCAAGGCCTAAGCCTGAGTCTATCGGAGAGAGATGAGTTGTGAAGATCGGCCTCTACCACCAGAACGCGGCGTTTCCCTCGTTCCGCCAGGGCGGTGGCGAGATTCATGACTACGGTCGATTTTCCATCGTGAGCCAGCGGACCGGTGATCAGAAGCTTCTTCAGTTTTCCCGTGGTCCGGAGAGTTTTCAGCTTCATCCGGAGGAGGCGGAACCGGTCGGCCGCGGGGCTGCGGGGATCGGTATGAAAGACAAGCCGGTTTTCAGCGCCAACATAAGCCTCCTCAACGGGAAACTCGGGGAGAGCGGGAGCCGCGGTGGCGACATTGGCGGACGTAACGAAGCTTTCCGAAACCGCTGCCACGGAAGCCGCCTGCGGAATATGTTCGGGCCCCGAAGGCTTATGAAAAAGGTTGCGGAGGTGACTCATCTGTTCGCTTGGACCTGCTAACCGCGTATATAGACGTAAGCCTCGGCAGCCGCGACAACCAACAGCATCGCGGATGCGGCGGCCCACTGGGACATGCTCCGCAACTTGCCCCGGCGTTGTTCCCCGCGGGTGGGGAGCAGCGGAATTCCGAGGACGAAGGCCGGGGCAAGGTGTTTAGCGATGTCCTTTTCGGTATGAAAAGACGTGTCCCTCATCTCCATCAAGACGGCCAGCGCCAGCCCCAATACGAGGCCGCCGGCTATGCCGCCAAAGCTCATCTTGCGCCGGTTCGGACTGGAAGGCAACGAGGGAAGGCTGGCCTGATCGATGAGCCGGAACTGCTGCCCGCCTTGTTGTTTCTCGAGATTGGTCGCTAACTGGGATTCCTGCTCTTTCTTTTGCAGTTCGCCATATTCGAGACGCAGCACTTCGGTATCGCGGAGGATGCTTGCCTGTTGCTGTTCCCGAACCGGCGTCTGATTCAGGCGATTCTCGTATTGGGCGATCGACGCCTTCAACCGCCCCTCGTCGTTGGAGAGGTTCTGTATCTCCAGCCGGTTAGCCTCAAGGCTGGCTTTGAGCAGGGCGACGGCGGGCTCCTCGATCGCGCCAGGCGCGGGGGATGCGCCGGCGGCGGCCGGTGCGGAAGGGTGGGCTTTTTCGGATTCGGGCGCCGCGGCTCGCAGGCGTTTGACCGTCTCTTCGGCTTGCGCGATCTCCCGGTTGTTTGTCACTACATCGGGGTGTTGGGCCTTGGCGCCTTTGCTCTGCAATGCCGATCTTGTGGCTTCCAGGCGGACGAGTTCGCTCTGTGCTATCTCAAGAGGGGTGAGAGTCTGGACGGCATTCGGATTTCCCGGAATGGGAGCAAGGATGCCATTCTCGGGTTCAGGCCGGCGTCTTGGCGTCGCCTCCAACTGCGCCTGGAGGAGGGGACGTTGCTGCTGGGCGCGATTCAGACTGGTCATGGTGTCTCGCAGCTGTCCCTGCAGGCCCGTCAGAATTCCCAGATTCCCCGGCTGCTGCTCAGGGAGTTCACCTACGTGTTGCAGTTTGAAGTCGCGCAGCTTGTCTTCCTGCGCTGCCAGCAGTTTTCCCTTATCCTCTACCTGCCGATGCAGGAAATTGGTCGTATTGGTGGACTGCTCAGTTCCGGTTCGCAGGTATTCATTGATGAAAAGCGAGGTTAAAGTGTTGGTAACCTGCTGGGCGAGCAGAGCGTTTTCCGTGGTGAAAGAGATCCGGAAGGCGTCGAAGTCTTTGTTGTTTTGCGGTTGTTGCGGATTTTCGTTAATAGGCTCGATAAGGATATTGCCCAGCATCAAGGCGATGAGTTCCTCGGGCGCCAAGCGTTTTCTTTGCTTGGGATAAAGGCCGAAATCGTTGATCATCCGGAGCAGCTGAGTGCGCGAGAGGACCTCTTGCTTCATCGCCTGGAGTGCGGAAGTGACGTCCGTCGTGCTGTTGGGGACCACATAGCGTTGCGGAACCTGCTGCTGTACCACCAGAAGGGTGGCTGTCGACGTGTATCGATTCGGAAGTACCGACAGACCGGCGATGGTGGCAAGGGCGATGCAACCGAAAGGCAGGAGGATCCACCAGCGCCGCCTGACGGCGATGCCGACGAACTGCCCCAACGTTTCGTTAAGGTTAAGCGAACTTTCTTGTTCTTCTTCTTCAGGCACAGTAATCTAGTCCGAGTCTACAAACGCTTCGTCGCCGGGCTGGCGCCATTTTGAACTGGAGCCATCTTGAAAGCGAACTGCCTCCCGCGCGTTAGCGATTTAGCGGGCAACTCCTCAAGGGCGTCAACTGCTAAAGCGCAGTTTGACTGCCACAAATAGATTCATCAGAAGCTGTTTTTATTCAATGACTTACACCGGTTGATCTGGGGTTGTCGCGAAGGATATTCCCGGGACGGGAAGACGATTGGGATTCACTCCCACTTTGTGGAGCGTTCTTGCCGGCAGCGCAGCGTGTCCCGGACCGTTCCACTTTGGGGCTTCTGCATCGGGGGCGTGCCATCGGAGGTTCCGACCAGTTTGCTGTGTCCGTGCATAGCCGCGGCGATGCGCTTCCTTCAGCCTGCGAAGCGCCGCTGGGACGATGGGAAATACGCGCACTCTTCAGGCTCGCTGCAATTAGCGGCCGAATCCATCAAGGCGCCATCGCGGTCGAAGAATACGGCTGGGGGATCGTTTCGAGCGGAAGCTCGCGGACGGTTCGGCGGGGGTCGCGGTTGCGGCGCCGAGTTTGTTCGCGCGGCGAACCACTTGGCCAGCTCGGCGGCCTCGGCTGCGGTGGCGCTCCCAGCGAGCCCCGGCATGAGGACAGCCATGGCGGTGTCGCCGGAAGCGCTAAGGCGCCGGTGGCGTGGGCGGGAGGGTAGTGCGGCGAAGCATCGCCGTCGGACCGGAGCATGTCGCGCTCGCCCAGGGTGACGAGCGGACTTTCGGTCTGCCAGCGGGTTGAGGCAGCCTATGTGGCCCCAGGAACAGACGCCTCGCGGGTGTAGATCAGCCTGTCGCCATCGCGTTTGGCATAGGCCAGCCGGGCTCGCTCCTTGCCGGGGCCCTCAATCCGCCAGCTGTTGCCTTCCGGCGCCAGGGTCATCTTGCTCCGCTGCCTCCACCACTCATTGACTTGATTCGGCAAGGCGATCCACATCTTGTGCTCGGATTCGAGCTCCGACAGGTATGCGACCAGAGCCCGATACATGCACTGAGCGCGTTTGTCGAGCAAATAGTCCGGATGGCTGAGAAGGCTCAGCAGGCCGTGCTTTTCCATCACCAGTGCGGCCTGGGTTTTCCAGAGGTCGATCCGGTGCTCGCGCAGGATGTGGAACAGAGAGTGATCCTGTGTTGTGGTGAGCGGGATCTCGAGGATATCGCCGATGAAATAGGGGAACACCGTGCAGCATCCCCCACCCTGCGGCTCCAGGCGCCCGGTGTTGGGCACCGACATGTCATATTCAAACGCTAGCGCATCGAACCAGTTGAGGTTTCGATATAGGATCCCGGAGCGGAAGCCCTTTGCGCCCCAGAGGCGGCCGTATTCATTGATTGCTTTGACCCGGCACAGGAACTGGCGCCTGTCCCGAAAGAGGTTGCCGTCATGGTTGAGGTCCTGAACATTGATCTCGTGCCCGCGGTCCCGGATTGCCCTGAGGAAAGCCGTGGTGACCGGATAGCGTGCTTCAGGGACGATTTGAAAGGAGGCGCGAAATCCGAAAGATTCATCGATGTCCATCAAGCGCGGGCAGAAGTCCCTGCCTCGCGCCGTTTCGACGTCATGGGTCAGAATCGCCGCGCTTGGGGCGCCGTCGGGCCAAAACCAAATGAAGGGGACGGCGTCGATCCCGCTGGACTTCATGCACAGCAGCAGAACGGTTTCGAGCAGATTTTCCACGGTCAGATCCAGCGGCCAGGCGGGGAAAGCGATCTTTTCCCATCCGCGGAAGTACATCCTCTGCAGCGGGATGCGGAGCGGCGCAGGGAGAAGGGGACGCACGGAGTAATAGAGTTTGCTCAGCAGAGGGTTTGAGACGCTGCCGGGCGACGTTCCATGCGCATTAGTCAGGTAGCGCTCATGGGTAAGGTTGTCGACTAGTTGGGTGACGTCAAAGGGAAGCTGAACATCCGGGTGGTCTGTCCGTACCTCGCCGAGCAGGTCGGGCAGGCGATCGGCGGCGGATGCAGCCGGAATGGCGCCACAAGGCCGACCGTAACAGATAAGATCGCGGCCGAACCGAAAGTAGCCGTTTTCAGCGGACAGCGGGGTAGCTAAAGAGGTTCTGACAAACTGCTCGGGACAACGGTAACGATCGGAAATGGCTTTGCATAACATGTAAAGAGTCCGGCTCAAGCGCGGGAGGCGACGTCTGTTCGTTGCCGTTGGAAACCACGCAACGCGTGGAACCTGCTAATTAAACCACGAAAAGCGTGCTGGCGACGTGTATCATTCGTACTTATAGTTATCGGATCTTAAGGCTAGGGCGATGACTACTTTTCCAGACCGGCGAGGCAGTACTTGTAGGTCCAAGCGAGGCAGTACTTATATAGGTTTTCGTGATCTTTTTAATTAGGTCGTGGGTTCGCAATCGCTTCATCAGACGGGAGACTCGGTCCATGTTTTCGCCTTTGACGGACTTGGCGGCGACGTTCGTTATCGGCAGTCGCGGAGATGCAGTGGCCGCTAATCGCAAAGAACAATGGCACGCCGATCCAAAGCCGCCTGAACGCCGCATTGCCGATGTTCCAAGGAGATGGCGCGGCAGGGGAGCCCGCAAGACGCTATTTCCCAGTGATGCACGATCACTATCAGGCAGCCATGCCCCGCCCGAAAGTCGAGCGAATGATAGCGAGTGCTGGACGAAGCGGCAGGTTGAAGAGGAGACGCTTATAAATTGGCTTAGTTTCCTTATAGGGCCGCGATCGGCCGGATGCGCGACGGTCTCCGCGCATCGGATTCGATCCGCGTACAGCGAGAGTTGTCCCGCGCCGGTAATACTCTATGCCGTGTTTCCAGCTTACGCACCTGGACCCGAATCGGACTACAGTCCGAACTCGAACAGTGCCTTACCCGCCGCCACCAAGATTACCTGGCGCCCGTCCACGGTGAATGAGATCGGCGGCGCATAGGTGTCTCCTCCCAGGTAAACGCGCCACAATTCGCATCCGTTCGCCGAATCTATGGCAAAAACGAACCCTCTCGATGCCCCGAATACAAGACCCCCGCCTGTCGCCAAGAGCCCACTATAACCACCAGCGAAGGCCCCACCTGCAATTGGCGAGGAACGCTGCCATTTTTCCTTGCCGGTCGCAACATCTAACGCCTTGACGACCGTGGCGCCCCCTGAGGCATCGAGGCCGGCGCTGCCGGGGTAGAATCCAAAATCCCCGCGCTGAGGGTTCGCAGCCTTTGTGAATACAGAAGCCTCTTCGGCGGCAGGGACGAAGAACAATCCGCGCTTGGGGTCAAACGCCTCATTTTGCCAGTTAGTGCCGCCCCCGAGGCCGGGCTTCGTCAGTCGGCCCGCGAGTGAAACTCCGCCGCCCGTAAAGAGGATCGGGCGCCCCGCCGAATCGAGACCTTTCGCCCAGTTCTGTTCGACGAAAGGCACACCCATGAGGAATTCGCCGGTTGCTCTGTCGAGTACATAGTAGAACCCGTTTCTGTTTGAAGTGCAGACCGCCCGGCGTAAGACGCCCTTGATTAGGATGTCCGCCAGGATAGGAGTCTGGGTTGCATCCCAGTCGTGTTCATCGTGGGGAGTGAATTGGAAATACCATGCCAGTTTTCCTGTGCCTGCATGCAAGGCGATCAGGCTGTCGGTGAACAGGTTGTCGCCTGGACGGACATCTCCCTGAAGACCCGGGGCCGGGTTGCCTACGCCCCAATAAATAAGGTCCAGCGCCGGGTCGTAACTCCCCGTGATCCAGGTTGCGCCGCCACCGGTTTGCCACGCATTGTTCTTCCAAGTGTCGTGTCCGAATTCGCCCGGACCGGGGATCGTGTCGAACCTCCATTGCTGCTTACCGGTTTGCGCATCGTAGGACGCCAGGAAACCGCGAACCCCGAACTCGCCGCCGGCGACGCCAATGACGACCGATCCGTTTACGATGAGCGGCGCTCCGGTCAGCGTGAAACCGTCGGACGGTTTGACCACCTCGGTTTGCCAGATCACACTCCCATTGGTTGCATTAATGGCGACCAGAAAGCCCTCGAAACTACCCAAGAACAACACGTTCCCCAGAACCGCGAGACCCCTGTTCGTCGGCATGATGCTCTCGACCGGCAGCCTATCGGGCAGACTCCGGGTGTACCGCCATCTTAACTCCCCGGACTTAGCATCCAAGGCAACCACATCGGAAGGCGGTTCCGACCTGAAAATGATCCCGTTAACGACGATCGGCGTCGATTCGGTCCTTGACACGGATGTGCCGAATTGGCGAATCCATCGAACTTGAAGTCGCGAAACATTCTCGGGGGTCATCTCGGTCAACGGCGTGTAATGGTGTCCATCGAGAGAGCCTGAGTACGTCAGCCACTGATCCGGCTTGGTTCCGGCAGTGCGAATCTGTTCATTACTCACTTTGACGTCTATGGGGGGCAATCGATCCACGGACTGGCTGGAAGTAGCAGCCTGCAGAGTCTGCAGATAGCCGATGACCTGCCACCGTTGCTGGGGAGACATGGCGACGCCAGCCATGCCCGTTTTAGGAATACCGTCTCTCACAACTTTGTAGATAGCGAGCTCGCTATCGCCATGGCTGAATCCCGAACGATTCAGCGGCGGGGCATGCGCCCCCTTTCCCTCTTCACCATGGCAAACCGCGCAGCGTTCGCGGAAGATCCCCGCGCCGCTTTGATGATCCGCATTTGTCGTGAAGGGATTCACGACCATGCCATCCAAGCTAATCCCCGTATTAACAAAGGCTTCCAGGCCGAAACCACCGCGAGCGTGGGTCATGAACCAAAGCTCGCGCCATGACAGGTCGGGGATGGCGCCTTCCGCTTTGCGCGCAAACAGCTGCGCGCGCCATGAAATCCTCTCCCACGTCCATCCATCCGGGGTGGAACGCAGCGACTTGAGTGTGAAGGCTGCCCATACCGCGATGCCAATTACAACAACGGCTGCAACAGCCGCCAGGCGCTTGCGCCGCTGTCTCGCTTTCGATGGATAATCGGTCACGATCATGAGTAACAGCCCGCCGGTGAAGATACGCCGTAGCGGAACCCGAGCTGCCGCCAAAACTCTCCCGCACAAAACGACCTATATGTGCCCCCAAAATAATAGCGATACGCAAGCGGGTGCGCCTTATGCGACTTGCTTTCCCTTCCAGCAGGCGTAGCCACCCCGGCAGTGGTCTTACCTCCGAGCCAAGGCCGATACGCCTGATACCCACTGGAACGATCTGCACGCCGCCAGAAACGATTATCGTTATCCTCTAGCACACCGCAATTACCCATGACTAATAGTACCATAACTTCAAAGTCAAGACATTCTCAGGCGTAAGAATTCAAAGACACGGAATCCTGAATTAGTTCACCGAGGCCGGGTATCGATGAGTACGGTAATCGGGCGCGATCCAAAGCGCCGGGAATTCCAAGGTCGGCAGTCTTCTCATCACATTCGATGTCGCTTAAAGCTTAAAATAAGGCTTTGCGCAGGAATTCGAAAGCCTAGCCGAAATACGGTTTGCATAGACGCGGTATTCGTCGAGGTCCGTGACGGCGTGCACTGGACCCGAATCGGACTACAGTCCGAACTCGAACAGCACCCGGCCTGCAGATACCAGGATTACCTGGCGCCCATCCAGGTTGAATGTGATCGGCGCTGCATAGGTGTCCCCTCCTAAGAAGACACGCCACTGCTCGAGTCCGGTCGCCGAATCTATCGCAAAGACGAACCCTCCCGATGCTCCGAAAACGAGGCCCCCGCCTGTTGCCAATAGCCCACTGCACTCAAAACTGGGTAATGGCGTATCCCATCGCTCCCATTTTTTCGCGCCGGTTGCGGCATCTAACGCTCGCACGACCGGAGTTGACGGCTCATTGGCGCCGGCGCTGCCCTCGAATAACCCATGGTCCCCGTGCCTGGGATGCGGGGACTTCGTGAATATGCCAGCCCCTTCAGTGGCCGGGATGAAGATCAATCCGCCTTTGGGGTCGAACGCCGCATTCTGCCAGTTGGTTCCACCCACGGCTCCAGGTCTCGTCAATCGGCCCGAGGATGAAAATCCGGCGCTCGCGGAGAGGACCGGACGCCCCGCCGAATCGAGACCGTTCGCCCAGTTCTGTTCGACGAACGGCACGCCCACGAGAAATTCACCGGTTGCTCTGTCGAGCACATAGTAGAACCCATTCCTGTTTGCAATGCAGACCACTCGACGTACGACGCCTTTAATCGAAATGTCCGCCAGGATAGGAGTCTCGGTTGCATCCCAGTCATGGATATCGTGAGGAGTGAATTGGAAATACCATGCCAGCTTCCCCGAGCTGGCATGCAAGGCCAGTATGCTGTCGGTGAACAGGTTGTCGCCTGGACGTACGTCTCCGTTATAAGGCGGGGACGGATTCCCTATGCCCCAATAAAGAAGGTCCAGCGATGGGTCGTAACTCCCCGTGACCCAGGTTGCGCCGCCACCGGTTCGCCACGCATCGTTCTTCCACGTGTCGTGTCCGAATTCGCCCGGACCGGGGACCGTGTTGAACCTCCATTGTTGCCGGCCGGTTTGCGCGTCATAGGCCGCGAGGAAGCCATTAATCCCGTATTCGCCACCGGCGACGCCAACGACAACCGACCCATTTACGATGAGCGGCGCTCCCGACATCGAATAATTGTCGGACGATTTGGCCACGGTGGTTTGCCAAATCACGCTCCCATTGTTTGCGTCGATGGCGACCAGGACGCCATCCAGACCGCCCAAGAACAATAGTTTCCCCAGAACGGCTAGACCTCTGGTGCCCCCATGAACGCTTTCCGTCGGTAATTTATCGGGCAGATTTCGCCTGTACCGCCATCTTACCTTCCCGGACTTGGCATCTAAGGCAACGACATCGTTAGGCGGCTCCGTCGTGAACAGGACTCCGTCAACGACGATCGGCGTCGATTCGCTGCCATATGACTCGGGTGCGTCGAATTGGTGGACCCATCGAACTCGAAGTCGCGCAACATTCTCGGGGGTGATCTCGGTCAACGGCGCGAAGCGCCGTCCATCGAGAGAGCCTGAGTAGGTCAGCCACTGATCCGGCCTGCTTCCAGCAGTGCGAATCTGTTCACTGCTCACTTGGATGTCTACGGAGGGCAATTGTTCCGTGTTCTTGATGGAAGCGGCAAGCTGCAGAGTTCTCACATAGCCGACGACCTGCCACCTTTCCTTGGGTGACATGGCGACAGCGGCCATGCCCGTCCGGGGAATGCCGTCTCTCACTGTTTTGTAGATAGCGAAGTCACTCTCGCCATGGCTGTATCCCGAACGATTCAGCCGCGGAGCATGCCCTCCCGTTCCCTCTTTACCATGGCAGACCATGCAGCGTTCGCGGAAGATCCCCGCACCGCGCTGAAGATCGTCGTCTGTGGCGTATGGGTTCAGGAGCGTGCCATCCAAGCTAACTCCCTGGTTAACGACTCCTTCCAGGCCGAAACCGCCGCGAGAGTGCATCATGAACCAAAGCTCACGCCATGAGAATTCGGGGATGGCGCCTTCCGCTTTGCGCGCAAACAGCTGCGCGCGCCATGAAATTCTCGCCCACGTCCATCCATCCGGGGTGGAATGCTGTGACTTGAGCGTGAAGGTTGCCCATACCCCGATGCCAACTACAACAACGGCGGCAACAATAGCAGCCAGGCGCTTGCGCCGCGGTCTCGCTTTCGATGGATAATCGGCCGCGATCATGAGTAGCATCCCGCTGGTGAAGGTATAGGGTAGCGGAACCCGGCGAACTGCCGCTGCCAAAATTCTCCCGCACGAGACGACCTATGTATGCCCCCAAAATAATAGCGATACGCATTCCGGTGCGCCTCATGCGGCTTGCCTTCCTGGCCAGCAGGCGTAAGCACTCCATAACCGCCAGTTGTCTTACCTCCGCGCCAAGGCCAATACGCCCGATACCCGCCGGAACCATCTAAACGCCGCCAGAAACGATTATCGCTACCCTCAGGCACACCACAAATACCCATAGGCTAATAGTGCCATAACTTCCAGGTCAAGACATTGGAATCCCGATTGGTTCACCGAGGCCGGGTATGGATGAGTACGCCGATCGGCGCGCGATCCGAAGCGCCGGGAATCCAAGGTCCCCAGTTTTTCATCACGCTCGATGTCGCCGATAAAGCTTAAATACGGCTCTGCGCAGGAATTCGACGGCCTGGCTTTGCTAGTCGCGGTATTCGTCGTGGTCCGTGACGCGGTGCATATTCGCAACCGGGCGAACAAATTGGCTTGGTTTCCTATACACGGCCGCGATCGGCCCGGGGCCAGGTTCCTCTTGCGGATGGATGCGCGACCATCTCCGCATCGGGTTCGATCCGGCGTCCGGCGAGAGTGTCCCGCTCCGGTATTACTCTACGGCGTGTTTCCCGGACTCGAATCGGTTACTACAGTCCGAACTCGAACAGTGCCCGGCCCGCCGCAACCAAGATGACCTGGCGCCCGTCCACGGTGAATGAGATCGGCGGCGCATAGGTGTCTCCACCCAGGTAAACCCGCCACAATTCGCATCCGTTCGCCGAATCTATGGCAAAAACGAACCCTCTCGCTGCCCCGAAGACGAGACCGCCGCCTGTCGCCAAGAGCCCACTATAACCACCAGCGAAGGCCCCACCCGCAATTGGCGAGGAACGCTGCCATTTTTCCTTGCCGGTCGCAACATCTAACGCCTTGACGACCGTGGCGCCCCCGGAGGCATCGAGGCCGGCGCTGCCGGGGTAGAATCCAAAATCCCCGCGCTGAGGGTTCGCAGCCTTTGTGAATACAGAAGCCTCTTCAGCGGCAGGGACGAAGAACAATCCGCGCTTGGGGTCAAACGCCTCATTTTGCCAGTTAGTGCCACCTCCGAGGCCGGGCTTCGTCAGTCGGCCCGCGAGTGAAACTCCGCCGCCCGTGGAGAGGATCGGGCGCCCTGCCGAATCGAGACCTTTCGCCCAATTCTGTTCGACGAAAGGCACACCCACGAGGAATTCGCCGGTCGTTCGATCGAGTACATAGTAGAACCCGTTTCTGTTTGAAGTGCAGATCACCCGGCGTAAGACGCCATTAATCGGGATGTCCGCCAGGATAGGAGTCTGGGTTGCATCCCAGTCGTGTTCATCGTGAGGAGTGAATTGGAAATACCATGCCAGCTTTCCCGTGCCGGCATGCAAGGCGATCAGGCTGTCGGTGAACAGGTTGTCGCCTGGACGGACATCTCCCTGAAGACCCGGGGCCGGGTTGCCTACGCCCCAATAAATAAGGTCCAGCGCCGGGTCGTAACTCCCCGTGATCCAGGTTGCGCCGCCACCGGTTTTCCACGCATTGTTCTTCCACGTGTCGTGTCCGAATTCGCCCGGACCGGGGATCGTGTCGAACCTCCATTGTTGCTTGCCGGTTTGCGCATCGTAGGACGCCAGGAAACCGCGAACCCCAAACTCGCCGCCGGCGACGCCAATGACGACCGATCCGTTTACGATGAGCGGCGCTCCGGTCAGCGTGAAACCGTCGGACGGTTTGACCACCTCGGTTTGCCAGATCACACTCCCATTGGTTGCATTAAGGGCGACCAGAAAGCCCTCGAAACTACCCAAGAACAACACGTTCCCCAGAACGGCGAGACCTCTGTTCGTCGGCATGATGCTCTCGACCGGCAGCCTATCGGGCAGACTTCGGGTATACCGCCATCTTAACTCTCCGGACTTAGCATCCAAGGCAACCACATCGGAAGGCGGCTCCGACCTGAAAATGATTCCGTTAACGACGAGCGGCGTCGATTCGGTCCTTGAAACGGATATGCCGAATTGGCGAATCCATCGAACTTGAAGTCGCGAAACATTCTCGGGGGTCATCTCGGTCAATGGCGTGTAATGGTGTCCATCGAGAGACCCTGAGTACGTCAACCACCGATCCGGCTTGGTTCCGGCAGTGCGAATCTGTTCATTACTCACTTTGACGTCTATGGGGGGCAAGCGGTCCACGTACTGGGTGGAAGTAGCAGCCTGCAGAGTCTGCAGATAGCCGATGACCTGCCACCGTTGCAGGGGGGACATGGCGACGGCAGCCATGCCTGTTTTAGGAATACCATCTCTCACAACTTTGTAGATAGCTAGCTCACTATCGCCATGGCTGAATCCCGAACGATTCAGCGGCGGGGCATGCGCCCCCTTTCCCTCGTCACCATGGCAAGGCGCGCAGCGTTCGCGGAAGATCCCTGCGCCGCTTTGATAATCCGCATTTGTCGTGAACGGATTCACGACCATGCCATCCAAGCTAATTCCCGTATTAACAAAGGCTTCCAGGCCGAAACCACCGCGAGCGTGCGTCATGAACCAAAGCTCACGCCATGACAGGTCGGGGATGGCGCCTTCCGCTTTGCGCGCAAACAGCTGCGCACGCCATGAAATCCTCTCCCACGTCCATCCATCCGGGGTGGAATGCAGTGACTTGAGTGCGAAAGTTGCCCATACCGCGACGCCAATTACAACAACGGCAGCAATAGCCGCCAGGCGCTTGCGCCACTGTCTCGCTTTCGGTCGATCGTCGGTCACGATCATGAGTAACAGCCCACCGGTGAAGATACACTGTAGTGGATCCCAAACTGTCGCTGCAAAAATTCTCCCGCACGGAACAACTTATCTATGCCCCCAAAAAAATAGCGATACGCAAACGGGTGCGCCTTATGCGACTTGCCTTCCCTTCCAGTACGAGCAAACACCACATAACCGACAGTCGTACCTTCGAGCCACGGCCAATACGCCCGATACCCACCGGAACGATCTACACGCCGCCAGAAACGATTATCGTTACCCTCAAGCACACCGCAAATACCCATAACTAATAGTACCATAACTTCCAAGTCAAGACATTCTCAGGCATATACTTCTTAAAGACATGGAATCCTGAATTAGTTCACCGGCGCCGGGTATGAACGAGTACGGTAATCGGGAGCGATCCAAAGCGCCGGGAACCAAGGTCCTCAGTTTTTTCATCGCATTCGACGCCGCTTAAATCTTAATTAGGGCTCCGCGCAGGAATTCGACGGGCCTAGCCGAAATACGGTTTGCTAAACGCGGTATTCCTCGACTGTCCGTGACGCGCTGCACAGTCGCAACCGGGCGATCAAGCGCCGATCGGGTCAACCTAAACCTACAAGGGTAATGAAGAAGCGCTGGGGCTTGGGGCCGGAGATGCCAAGTTCCGGCTTCAAGCGCCAGCAGGGTCGATTGGCGCCCCTAAACCAGCCCTATATTCTGCCGCAGCCTTGGCTATGAGTCGGCGAACAGTGAGGCGCACCGCCCGCCGTTTTTCATGCAACGGTGAAAGAGGGGCGTAGGCAAGGGCCGCTCAGCGGATTTTTTTCAGCGGGTACGACGACGCGGCGCCGATAGCGCCGGTCTGAGCGCACGCGCCTCGGCCGGGCGTGCGACGCACCGGCACGCCATGTCTGAGCAAGGGAAGTATCGCGTCTGCGGTCCCGGGGGCAGGCGGACCATCGAGGAAGTGTTCCGCGGGCCGGGAAGGGTGAGAGCGCCGTGGGGTCCTTCCCACCAATGGGCCGGGCATTTGCTGCGGTTGCACACATTCGCCGCGGCAATCGGTTTGAAAGTCGCCGGCAACTGTTGGATTCATCACCTAAGTCACGTACGTCAGCGGACGCGCCCACTAATAGGAGCATTAATTGGCCGGCGGAACTTGCTATGATGCTTTTGTGGGCGCTAAAATATTAAGATACCGGGTCCGGCCCGAAACTATACTAAGATTCTTCCCGTTTCTCCTCATTGCTTGGACAGCATGGGCTCAGACCCCAACCCTCGTACAAAGCAAGATTTGGCTTGGAAACGGCTCCACCGAGACAGGTAACAACTTCGTAGCTCATCTTAATGGGCCAACAGGCGCTGGCAACCTGCTCGTGGTATTTGTAAATTCGCCGGCCGGCGCCAGTTCCCCGACCATCACTGACAATACAGGGAGTACGACTTGGATTAACGCCGGAGTCTCCGGCTGTGCAACGACCGGATTATCGGAGGCTCAGAGAAAGCATCAGCTTTTTTACTCCCAGAACGCGGCCGGTGGAATTGAAACTATCACCATCGCATTCTCTTCCGCGCAGTTCAATATCAACTTCGGAATCGCCGAATTCTATAATGTCGCCGCGTCGGTTGACGCAAGCGTCTGCGCCGTCCAGCAAACCGGGCCGAACGTATCGTCAGGCTCGCTGACCACGGCCGCCGACGGCGATTTGATCGTGAACTTTGTGGACGATGAAGCCGATGGTAATTACAACGACAACAGCGCCATCAGCGCCATCGGCTTGTGCCCGACCTGCACGGGCCTGTACGCAGATCAGCGTTGGGGCATGGCCGGGCAGTTTGCGATTCAGCCAACGCATGGCGCCATGAGCCTGACTTCGACATGGACCCAAGGCACCCATGACCGATTCGGTTCTTTAGCGGTTGCCTTTAAGGCGGCGTCCGCGGGAACTGCACCGGCCGCCGGCATTCGCATCGTCCGGATGTACGTTACCGAAATTAACTCTACCACACAGCCATTTTCCTTTCCGTGTTCCGGAAATCTCCTCGTGGCCGAGTCTCCCGAGGGAACGTTTAGCGTTCCGATCACTTCAATTACCTCGACCCCTTCTCATACCTGGGCCGCAATCAACGCGGGTGGCAGCCTGTACGCGCAGTTGTTTCATGTCGACAACATTACGGACTGCCCCGCAGGCCCGGGAATGCTGACCGGAACGATTCATTCCTCTTCGATTATTGGCCAGTCTTTTGTTTATTTTTTCGATATCGCCGGCGCGGCGGCATCCCCGGTCGACACCAACGCGACCTGCCCGGCGCCTTCGGCCAGTGGCGGGGCGGCAACCGGCTCATGCTATAACTCCGCCGGCCAGAGTAGCGCCGGTCAGAGTATTACTGACGCGCCGGATATCACCCCTTCGACGCCGAATGGGCTGGTCATTTCCGGCCTTAACTTCGGAATAGGCCCATTCAGCGGTATGATCGGGGCGGGATTTGTGTTCGATGCCGTCTGGAACACCAATGAGAGCGACCAATCTCTTTTTGCCGACGGAGACGGCGAATCGCACATTTACAATTCCGGCGCTACAGCGCTCAAGTTTCAATACACCACCGCGAACAACACCGCGGCATATTGGCAGGCAATGGCGACGGCGTTCAAGGCTGGCGCGACTACCGGCGGCCAGCCACCCGCCCCAGCGACAGGCCTGAGCGTCGCTGTCCATTGATTCCCTGGTTTCCCCGGAACATGCATTCCGCTACCATGGCCGGCTGGCGCAGGGGGAGAGCTTTGGAGAGGCGGTAAGACTCCGTCCAGACGTCAACTGGAACGATCGGATCTCCTACCTACGTACCTAGTGGAGATTGAGTCTACAACGGGAGCGGATTATTCGTCCATTACCTCTCTTGATGAGAGGCCGTGCGCTTCAGTTCACAGGATCATCTTGCGGCAGAAAAAGGCCTCGGCATAACCGCCCGGAGCGTTGCATTCCATGCCGCGCAGTCTCATGAGAGATAGAAACGTGTCTTCCTCAAACCAATGTTTGGAGCGCTGCGATTGAAAGGCCTCGAGAAGATAACGGACCTTTGTCTGGCAAACCGCCTTTTCGAGCGGCACGAAGACGCTGGGCTGTCCCATGTCTCCGTCGTACTTCGGAATCTCGTACTCGAGGATGAAATGATTGCGAAAGGTATTCCAGGTCGATTCCGCGATCAAACGGTGGTCTTGATGCGCATCCCGGCGGCTGTGAGTGAAAATGACGTCCGGCGAGAGAGCCTTCAGCTCCTCGAACACTTCCTTTACCGCAGCCCCTTCAAATGGCATGAAACCGTCGCGAAAGTTCTTGAGCAGCGGCCCGCGCAGCCGGTCGCCCGCAAACAGCGTCGCCGCGCGGCGGGCTTCCTCTCCGCGGGCCCCATTGGCGCTGAATACCACCCAGTGGAAGACGGCGCCGGGATATTCTTCGGCTAGCCGGAGAATAGTGCCGCCGCAGCCGATTTCGATATCGTCGGAATGGCAGCCCAGACATAGGACTTGGAGCGCTCCGTCGGTTCGCCCCTCCAGCTTCAGATGAATCATGCGTGGGCCGTCAGGACGGTGGGACTTTCGGGAATTGCGGCGGCTGCGCGCCGCCAGACTTTCCACGGCGCGGCGCCTTGATTCAACTCCTCCAGGCACTGCTTGTCCTTGAATGTATCCATGCACTGCCAGAAGCCGCTGCACTTGTATGCCAGCAACGACCGCTGCTCGATGAGCCGTTGGAACGGCTGCCTCACGAGCTCTTCACCGGGGTGGATATAGTCGAAAATCTCATTGCGCATCACGAAGAAGCCGCCGTTGATCCAGACGTCGGCCTGGGTCAGGGAATCGATCCCCGCCACGGCGCCGCCGGGTCCCAGGCGGACGATATCGAAGCTCGCAGTGGGCTGCACCAACAGCAGGGATGCCGCCGCGTTGGTGCCGCGGAACGAGTCGATCATGGAATTCAGATCGACGTCGCTCAGACCGTCGCCGTAGTTCGCCAGGAAGAATTCCTCGCCCTGCAAGTACGGCTCGACCGCCTTAAGCCGCTGGCCGATGTTGGCGTTAGCGCCGGTATCGACGAACGTGATGGTCCAGTCGTCGATGTCGCGGCTGATGAACTGCACCTTTTTCCCGCCCTGCGACCAAACGAAGTCGTTCGAGGCCGCTTCGTCGTAGTGCAGGAAGTAGTCCTTGATCACGTTGCCCTTGTGTCCAAGGCAAAGAATGAAATCCTTGTGCCCGAAGTGGGCGTAGTATTTCATCAGGTGCCAGAGAATGGGCCGCGTGCCGATCTGCACCATCGGCTTCGGGACATCGTCTACGTACCCCCTGAGCCGCATGCCGGCTCCGCCACAGAAGAGCACCACTTTCATAAGGTTTCTCCAAGTTTTCCGTTCGCATCGGCCGCATACAAGACGGCCCGCGCCGGCCCCCCCCGAAAGATCTCAGGCATAGACACCTAACAACTCCTCCAGCCAGGCCTCATCGCGGAAAAAACGGTACTGCTCCGCGCGCAACTGATCGGCCAGCCGGTCCGGCGGAAGCCTCACATCGTTATAAGTGACGACGGCGTCTTTGGACACGTCCCGGAGCAGCTTGCAGCCTTCGACGAGTCCTTCCGGCAGGTATCGCCCGCCGCTCATCTCTTCCACGTTGACCGCTTCACCGTAAGTCATGAACATGCCGTAGTCGTCGAGAATTTCGCCCGCCTTCAGATCGCGCTTGGCGACGGCGCAGACTTCCACCACGGGCCCGGCCAGCGGCTTGGCGACCGAGTCGCGGAACAGCACCGCGCGGGCGATGGCATTCGGCGCTTCGAAGTGCACCAGGTGATAGGGGATGAAGAACGAATATAGCGGTCCTTCGCCCATCTTGTAGAGATTCAGATAGTGCTGCTGTTTGGGGTCGGGGTGCTCCGCCAGACAGTACACCTTAGTCAAGGGCGTGCCCACCACGTAGTCGATGATGCCGCCAAGCCGGCGCGCCTCCTCGACATCGTAAAGCGAGCCGATCTTCATCACGTCGCCGCGATACTCGAGGCCGCGCGACATGCCGCGCGATTTCACTTTGAATCCCGTAGCGTTGGCAACGATGGCCTGCTCGAAACTGATCTTGGAGCCGTCGGCGAAGCTGGTGACCATGGCCGGATTCTGATTCCACCGCTCGGCGAAGCCGCGCTGCGTGTCGGGATTGCGGTAGGGATCCTGCAGTCCCTTGATGTTGCCCATGACGCGCGGAGTCAGGCCGAGCCCTTTCACCCAGCGGTAGAGATTCATCTGCAGGCCGGGCTCGTCGCCCTCCGTGGCCGACAAAATGACGCCGTACTTGGCGGCGTAGTTTTGCAGGATGGGGCCGACCGTAGCGTCGATCTCGGCGTTCATCAGCACTACGTCTTTGCCGTGCTGGAAGGCATCGAGAACGAAACGGGCGCCGAATTCGACCGAGCCGGTTACGTCCACCAGCACGTCGATCTGCGGGGAGCGCGTCAGCAGGAAAATATCTTCGGTAACCACTGGCCTTCCGGCCGCGATGGCGTCTTCCACCTGACCCTGCGTGGTGGCCGCCACGGCGTCTTCCCTGCCGGCATAGGCGAACATATCGATCGCGCGCTGGCCGCTCCGGTTGTAGGCCGCCACCATGCGCATTCCGGGAACGCTGTTGACGATCTGATTGGTCAGTCCCCGCCCCATGAAGCCCGCACCCACGCAGGCGACTCGAATCGGCCGGCCTTCGGCTTCCCGGGCTTTCAATGCAGTGTCGACAATGATCATGAGTTCCTCCTCAGACCGCCACCAGGCTCATTCGCCGGCCGAGATCGGCTTCCTGCGCTTCAAGCAGAGGCCACGCCTGGTCCTTATCCGACATGGCGGTCACCGGCAGCGGCCATTTCAGCCCCAGTTTCGGATCGTTGAACAGGAGGCCGCCCTCATCGCCGGGCGCATAGAACTCTCCCATCTGGTAACTGGTTTCGGTTGTGTCTTCGAGCGCCTGATAGCCGTGCGCGAATCGCTCCGGAACGTAGAGTGCGCGATGGTTGTCGGCGCTCAACTCGACCTCAATGTGCCGCAGGTAGGTGGGGCTTTCCGGGCGCAGATCGACGATGATGTCGAGGATGGCGCCGCGGGTGCAACGCACAAATTTCGATTCGGGAAACGGCGGACACTGAAAATGCATGCCGCGCAGCGTGCCTTTAATGCGATTGAACGCCACGTTGGCCTGGGCGATTACCGGTTTCAGCCCATGCGCGGCAAACTCCCTTTGGCAGAATGTGCGCGAGAAGAAGCCCCGGACATCCGGCCTGGGCTCGATATCGATGATGTATGCACCCTTGAGTGCGGTTTCGGTGAAAATCATATTGGGTAAAGTCCTCTCGCGTTCAAACGCCGGCCGGTACGGCTTGGAGCCAGCGTAGGGAGGAGTCGATCTCCCCGGCATCGATGAGACGCTGGATATTGGTTATGCGGATATAGCGTCCGAGCGCCAAGTCGTCCGCGTTGAGCCCGACCGCGCGGCAGGCATCGTGCAACTCGTGTGCGCCTTTGCGAGCGGTCCACTGCGGCTGAAAGTCCGGCAGCACGCGTCGGATCTTGTCGAAATTGATGCGGTAGCAGCGCTTGTCCGGACCGCCGCCGGCGGCATACTCGATACGGCACCCTGGCACAGTTTCCGCCACGATGTCGGCGAGCTCGCTGATGCGATAGTTCTCCTGCGTCTGGCCGACGTTGAAGACCTCGTTGTGGACCGTTTCGCGCGGCGCGTTAAGAACGCTGATCATAGCGGCGATAATGTCGCGAATATGCACGATCGGACGCCACGGCGTGCCGTCGCTTTTGATGTGGATCCGGCCGGTGGCGTATGCCGATGCCACGAAGTCGTTCAGTACCACGTCGAGCCGCAGGCGCGGAGAAACTCCGTAGGCGGTCGCGTTGCGCATTGAGGTCGGACTGAAATCGTCGTCCGCCAGCCGGCTGAGATCGCGCTCGAACATGACTTTCGTCTCGGCATAGGCCGTAACCGGGCTCAGAGGCGCAGTTTCGTCGTGGATCGCGTCTCCCGCCGAGCCGTAAGTACTGCAGGAGGAAGAGAAGACAAACCGCTTGACGCCCGCCTGTTTTGCCATTTCGGCCAACCGGACCGATCCGCCGTGGTTGATGTCGTAGGTGAGACTCTTGTCGAAATTGCCCAAGGGGTCGTTCGATAGCGCCGCCAGATGCACCACGGCATCGAAACCTGCGAGATCGGCTTTCTCGATGTCGCGCATGTCTTTACGAACCTCGGGCAGCCTGGGAGGCGCTTCGCCAAAGTCGCACCCATCGAACAGGTCCGTGTCTAGTCCGACCACCTCATGACCTGCGGAATGAAGCATGGAGGCCGCAACAGCCCCGATATACCCTTTATGACCCGTCAGTAGTATTCGCACGTACTAAACTCCCCTGCCGCTATAAGCACATCACAGCCCAATCCGCTTGTCTAGCCCATAAAGTATTGATTCTTATGTATTTGTTTAGAAACCCGAAGCACGTTACTTCCAAAACTTCGGGGTTGTTTATAAAACTATCGCCTCGACTCCCAGTGGTCCGATTCGCGACCCTTGTCCGGAGCGTAGGTGGAGATGTCTGGAGCATATGTGGAGAGCCGCCGCGGCTCCGCCCATCTAAGGATTCAGGGCGGAGATCGCTTTTGAGAGGCTTCGCGGTGCGCATTTCACGCCACCGACAGTCTGTACACCGGATTCCCCGCCGCGGTCTGTCCGCAATCGGGCAAATGCGACAGTCTTCTTCCTGCCCGCTTCTGCCAATCTCCGGCGCAACTGTCAGGTTTGGTGAAACTGAGGAACGGCAAAGTCTCGAGCATGTAAGCCATGACCGAACGCTGCCCCGCCGGTCTTTAGAGTCGATCGACCCGCTTTGCTCTGCATCAGACCGGCCCAGGTCCGGCGTTCGGGCGCCCGCCTTGCCCTCCCAGGGTGGCCTTCCAAAATAACTGAGAGCCGCAGAGGGGCTGCAACCGGAACATCCAACAGCGATACCTGTAAACCAGCGGTCTTTCTAGCACAAAGCCGGATCGACGCCACCGGGCGAAGCGCCGGAGAATGCCACTCGGATGTTCGCCGCATCTCCGCAACAATCGGTCGAATTACTCTTAAGGGAATCGCCGGCAACCTCGGAACATCGGCCTCTTCTTGCAAAGGCATTATCGGCCTCTTCTGGCAAAGGCCCTTTGATAGGCCGCAACCAGATTCCCTACGGAATATTCCCACGCCAGTTCTTCCTGAACCCTCCTGCGTCCGAACTCTCCCATTGTCTTTCGTTCTTCGGGATTTTCCAGCAGCCAGAGAATCTTGGCTGCGAAATCGGGCGCCTGATTCCGGTTGTCGGCATACAGCGACGCCGCTTGTGCGCTCACTCTGCCCTCCTTCAAATCGAATTGCACGATCGGCTTTCCCAGGGCCATGTATTCCATAATCTTGATCATGGTCGATATATTATTCATGTCGCACGGCTTATCGGGATTGACGCAGACATCGGCCGTCGAGAGAATATCCAGCAGTTGCCGGTCTGGGATCCGTCCGGTGAAATCGACCATTTCGTCGAGGCCCTTGTCCCGAACCATTTTCCTGAGCCCCGCCAGGCCCGGGCCTCCTCCGACGCACGTGAAATGTATATCGCGGCGGCCCAGATCCTTAATATGCAAGGCCACGTCCAGGAGAATATCGAGGCCCTCCTGGATGCTCATGGTCCCGACGTATCCGACCAAATACGTTTTGCCGTGCTTCAGCGCGGGATTGGGAGGCGCCGGCTTGAACGTCTTCAAGTCGGGCCCGTTGCGAACCACAAAAACGTCTTCCGGCGCCAGACCGCCGCGCCTGATGGCGAGCTCTTTATAACTGCCGTTGGTCGCCATGACGACATCGCTGAAACGATAGGTGATTTTCTCCAGCCAGACTTGCGTCTTGTAGAAGAATCCCTCCCGCTCGAATTTGGAAAGGTACAATTCCGGGTTCGCGTCGTGATGATCGAAGATATACTTGACGCCTAGAAGCTTGAAGGGTAGCGCGACGAAAACGATGTCGTCGGGAGGATTGCAGCCCTGCATCACCTGAAAGCCGCGTCGCAGGAAGATCCACCACGCATACCAGAACTCCCAAAACAGCGCCCAGCCGTATTCCCAAATATATCCAAAGGCGGTGTTTCCCTCCTTGGGCATCGGATGGCGGTAGACGTGAATGCCTTCGAGCAGTTCGTAGTTTTTGGTATAACCTTTGCCGCGCGGGCACAGGACCGTTACCGCGTAGCCCGCGGCGCGCAGGGAACACGCCTCCTTCCATACGCGCGAGTCGAAAGGCACCGGCAGGTTTTCGACGACGATGAGAATCTTCTTAGCGGCGCCTGCGTGGCTTTGCTCTATATCCACTGGTAAAGCCCCGAGAGCGCCCACGGCATCGCCGCCGGTCCCCACTGAAGGGTTGGTGTTTGGTCGGCCAACCGTTCCGAGTAGCGGCGGCAGTAGAAATACCCAATGCGGTCCTCGATGTTCGCAACCATCCATTGCGCCGCTTCGAGCGCCTGCGCCAGCGCGTCCCGATCGCGATCCGGAAAGAAGAAAAGCGGATCGATCGCCCGTGAACGGCGCCGGTTATCGGGCGGCAGCGTCCTGCGATGGTAGTATCGCGGGGTTCCGTCCGCCGGGAAGAACGTCTTTTTCCGGTAATCGTAGCCGGACATCATTGAGTGGTCGAACCGATCGTCATCGGCGCTTTCGCTGTAGTACTTGAAACAGTCGAGGACATCTGTCGTGTGGAAGTTATCCACCGAGTGAAGGTTCGCCTTCCCGCCATAATACCACGAGGCATCCGGTCTCCGATGCTGCTGCGCCGCGTATGGAATCGACTTCCTCGCCAAGCCGCCCTAACCCCGGTTCCGCGTGCAGGAATGGGTGCGCGCCGGCAGGCTGCCGCCGGGTGTGCCGGCCATATGCGGACCGGGCGCGATCGACATTGCGTTCGCATCGATGGCGGTCGCTGCGACTGTCTGCATTTGCCCTCTGTTCGTTCCGCCTGTGTTTGTTCCGACTGTTTGTTCCGACTGTTTTGTCCCGACTGTTTTGTCCCGACTGGATCGTTGCAGTCCGACGCGACTCCACGTCCGCCGGCCGGCGAAAATCTCTTGGGCACTATCTTCCATCCTGTCGAGAACAACCGGCGATCCGACCCGTAGGTTTGCTTTACTGTCGAAGGTTACCTGAGGTGTACCTGGAGCGCGGCGGCCCGTCCGGTTCGCCGCATTGCCCGGACTCCTCGGCCTTAGCTTAGTTCCCGTTATGCGGCGCCCAATGAGAATTTTGTTCTCGTCGTA
Organism: Bryobacterales bacterium; assembly: GCA_003135055.1. GTDB lineage: Bacteria > Acidobacteriota > Terriglobia > Bryobacterales > Bryobacteraceae > PALSA-243. The sequence goes on from PLDF01000222.1 coordinate 58,122, forward strand.
TTGGCAAGTCCATTCGACTCAAGCGCCCGCCTTCCGACTTCTGGCTCCTGACTCCATCGACTCCCGTATCCCGCAGGGATATCGAGGGCGAAGCCCCTGGGCTAGTTTAGTTAGTTAGCCGCAGCGAGTCTCCGGCAGAGATACAAATGCCTCCGGATGCCGCGCAGCGCGGGTGACTGGCAGCGAACGCCAATCGGCGATCGCGAAAACTCTCCGCTTCACACACGCCTCCCCGGGGCTGGAATCGCGTCAATATTTGCCCGAGAAGCGGCGTTGCAGCGCCTTGGCCGCCGTCAGCACAGGCCGACTCTTGCTGAGGTAGTTGTCTCTCACTTCCGAGAGCCTTCTTCGCAGGAACGCACCGGCGTTATGCCGGATACCGAGACCCGGAAATCGGGAACCGTCGTTCGGGTATGAGAGAGAGAGAGTCCGCGAACTGTGAGAGGCTATCTCAAGCGCCGCCTGGATTCGTGTATCGTCCATCGCCAACGTACCGGCCGGCTTTCCGTCCGAAAGGACCTCCTCAACCACCGCCCCGGGGCTGCCACGGATCCACTCAACCGCGAAGCGGGCGGTGGAATCTGTGTCGTTGGCTATGCGCACGGTCCGCGAATACGCCCGAATGCGATGTTCGCCATCCGCCGCGCGCCGCCGCCAGAACGAACTGGCAACCGCGTCGCCGAGGTTCGACCAGCGGATTCCCGGAGCGACCGAGTTGATTCTCGAAACGGCCTCAAGCAGAGGCCGAGGATCCCGAAAGGCATCGTGATGCTCCACGATCAAAACGGGCTTGCCGAAGAACAGGTTGAAAGCGATGCCCTCGTTGCGGATATCCGCAATTTTACTGCGAAGAAAGAGCGGGAACCCGGCGTAGCGAAGGAGGGCGGGCTGAGCGAGCTCCCCGATGGTCAGCCGGGCAGCCTGCCGCCTTGGGTAAGCGCCCGTGTTTACGGCGCAGTCGAAGTTCCGCGATCGGAGGACGCTCATGGCCTCGACGGAAAAGTTCCCCTGGGGAAACACCATCACGCGGTCGCAATCGAGGCCGGTGGTCTTACTGTGAGCGCCGATTCGATGCTCCGCCGCCTGCAGCATCGAGTTTAGAAGACCCGTATCGGCGGCGGCGAATTCGGCGCCGGTGTGGTCGTTTCCGTGAAAGCAAAGCGAAAGGCGGCCGGAATTCTCCCGAAACATCTTGCCGGTTACCGGAGAGCTTCGCCGGAAATTACGCGGAATGAAAGCGATCGTCGTGTGGAAATTGTAATCCTTCGTCATCCCGAGCAGTTTGTCGAAACTGAGAAAACCGTAGTTCCGCCGCAGCAGCGGATCGTCGACGATCACACATGCATTCCGGTGGCGCGGCCGCCAGCTTTCCTCGCCGAAAATACTCCGCAGCGCCATGGCGTAGGGCAGCAGCCGGGAGAAATAATCCGCCGTGTCGTCGCCGGCTTCGGCGTCCAGGTCGGCGATATCCGCGCCTCCTAGAAACAGAATTTCACGGTTTTCGCGCCTCACGGCCGCCATCAAGGCGCGTCCGCCGATCGCAATGAGGGTGCGTGCCTGTGAACCCGGCGATAACGTCCGGAAAACCCGATCGTTTGCGGGATTCGCCGGGCCGAAGGAAATGCCGGCGAACGCCTCGCAGACATCCTGCGAGTCCGCGGATATTTCGTAGGATTCGGCGGCGCCAATTCCCTCGACGCCGCCGAGGCGTCCCTCGGATAGCGCTTCAATGACGGATGCGTCGAACGGATCGGCGCTGGGGGCGTGAACCAGTAAGCGCGGAAAGCGGGAGCAAAGAAACGGCGCCAGACCCGGCGGAAGGCGTCCGTCCGTCCATTGCTTGATTACTTGCGGACGAACCGCCAGACAGGAATCCTGGCATGGAACCGCGTCCGCTAAATACCCGGCGTACGCTTCCGCCGGCTGGTCCAAAAGCAGGGGCTCGCAGGCAACTCCGAGAAACTCCGCTAAACGGATGAGGCGGGCATCCACGGCCTCCATCCGGCCCACGTAGGGAACGATTAACTTCACGATTCGCCTTCGACTGCCGGCGTCTTGGCGGGCTTGCCTTGCGCCGGCGGTATTGGTCTCGGTTTGGGAACGGCGATCGGCTTCAGGCGCTGCGAAAACTCTTTCGCGGTAATGTCCGGTCCCAGAGGAATTCCGCATCTCGCAACCGGAACGGCGGGATTTCCCTGGACGACTGTCATCGGCGGCACCGAACGGGTAACTACGCTTCCGGCCGTCACGACCGCGCCCCGGCCGACCACCACGTTGGGCAGGATGATGGCGCCCGGTCCGACAAACGCATCCTGCTCGATCTTAATACCGGTCGAGCCCCGAAAATGGGCGACTAAAGTGGCGCGCACGCTGAGCGTACAACGGTCCTCGAGCGTAATCAGAAAGGGGCGCGAGGTGTCTAGAATCACATCGTATCCGATCCAGACCTGCTTGCCGATCTGAACTCCCCGGGCGCGATGCAGTTTTACCCGAAGCGACTGAGCTCCCGGCAGAATTCGAGCCAGGTGTTGCAGGATCCGGTTGGCCAAGCCACGCAGCAGGCTTTCCTTCACCCGCGGGCTCACTTCTCGGGCGCTTCCAGGCGTTCGACGTAAGCCCGGAACGCCTCGTATGAATCCAAAGTAGAAAGCTCGTCTTGCCCGATTTCCACGGCGAACTCTTCCTGCACGACAGCGATTAGCGTAACCAGCGAAAGGGAATCCCAAGTACCCTGTTGTGCGCTGCCAGCCCGGATCTCGTCCGGAGTGAGGCCCGGAAAAACCGACTCGAAGCACCGCATCAGGCGATTCTCCCGATCGGACATAGACGGATTAGACATGTTCGGATCAGACATGAACGGCCCCTTCCACGCGATGGAACAAAGCCGGCGCGCTTGCGTCGAATCGCGCCCGGGTTATGGTGCAATCGGGAATTGGTTCGTCGCCGAACAAATCGCGAAGGAACTGCTGCAACGGCGTGTTGCGGGACGTGGCTTCATAGTGGAATATAGCCTCGTCCGCATCCAGGGCGTCGAACAAATGCCGCAGGCACTGATATTCGATGCGGCGGGAAAATGCCCGGCAACTCAGTACCCAGCTATCCAGGCTCACCTTCCGGCCGTGCGTGGATCCAACCAGTACCGCGACTTTTCCCAGCGCGCCGAACTTGTCTTTGTAAGACGCGGTAAGCAGGAATGCCGCCGGATTGGCGAAGTACTCTTTCCACTGCTGCTCGCTGAAGCGCTTGCCGTTAAGATTGAACTGATTCGTCTTGTTGACCAGCTCAAACGCTCTCGCGTCATCCCCGGCCTGAGCAAAATCGAATGTGATGCAGGCTTCGGCAGCCTTGAGGAAATCGTCGGAAACGCCGGCGGAAGATTGGCCCGCATCCCGCCAGGCCGCGGAATCCCGTATGCTGCTCAACCGGAGCGCATCGTCTCCGGTAAGAATCGCTTTCCCGAAGACGCCGCGAAGGTGGCGTAGTAAGCTCCAGAAAGCCGCATAATCGTCCTTGGGAAAAACGATGCATTCCATTTCCGGAAAGGAAGCTTTTACCTCCGCCGTCTCCATCCGGCTGTCGTCGATGAAAACCACTGAATCCGCGCTCACATTCCAGGTCGCGAGGATACGCTCCACAGACTTCGATTTCCCCGACCAGTGCGCCTCGATCGGAAAGATATCGTTTGGGGAGATCAAGAGGTCCTGACGTTCGAAAGCCAAGTCGACGGTAGCCCGATCGTTCTTGCTTGCCACGCCAACCAGGACGCCGGCGCTCGCCAAAGACGCCAGAAACTGCTGGTACAGGCCGTGCAGGTGCGATCCGTGGTTCAGCGTCCAGGAAACGCCTTCGACCCCATCATCCCCCAGAATCCCGGCCCACAGCGTGTCGTCGAGGTCGGTGATCAGCCCTTTTTTGGGCGCACGGTTCCAGATCAAACCGGCGATCGACTCTCCGGCCGCGGAGGCGTGTTGGAGACTGTACGGGAACCCGGAATTCACGTCCGATTTCAGATCGTATCGCTTGGCCGCCGGAGAATTCTCATCGAGAAGCTGCGCGTTGGCGATGCGGATGGCGGGATGCCGGGACAGCATCTCCGCTAAGGACGCGACCATGCGCCGCAGACTCAACTCAGCGGCCGTGGCCTGATCCGGAGGCGCCGAAAACAGGGGCGGAAAAGGGAGCGACGGCAGGAAGACGATCGTAGCTAGCCGGCCAGCGATCTGCGAAATCGATCGTTCGAGCCGTGCGGCGGCGCGGTTGGCGCATTCCACCGCATCGTTCACGTCGGCTGGCCGCCAACCGCCCAGGTTGCGCACCGCGAGGCGGGGATCGAGATCGCCCCATTCCAGAACCACGATCAGCGCATCGGCGCTCGCGGGATTGAGGCGTTCGATGTTTCCGCATAAGTCGCCGAAAAGGCCCGCTTCGACCTTCACGCGCTTTCCGGGATTAAGCCGCTGTAGGTGCGCCGCTATAAACGTTCGCAGGTGAAGCGGCTCGAAGCCGCAGGCCAAAAACGCTCTGAACTCCGGGGAGGCGTCCGCGACCGGCTGCCGAAGAATTTCCAATGCTTCAATGAGCTTCATGTTGTAACAGTCGTGTCCGCCCCGCTTCGCACTATAGCAGCTTGTATAATCCGGCCAGGGCGCACAGCATGGTCGCCTGTCCCCAATGCAGCGTGGGAGTCTTATTTACCACCCATGGAGAATAGCGGCGGTAATAAAAATAGCCGCTGCGGTCCTGCATGTGCCGGATGGTAAATTCCGCCACTTTGACCGCCAGCGGCAAGCTGTCCTTATCGCGATCGTGGAAAAAAACCAGGGTGTCGATGGCTTGGGAACTGCACTGGATGTCGAGCGGCAGGGTCTTATGGCTGTAATACCTTGGCGTACCGTCCGGAAGAAAAAAAGCGTTCTTCCAGTAGTAGTAACCGTCCATGAGTTTCCGGTCGAACTGCGCGTCCCCCGTGCTCTCGCCGTAGTACTTGAAGCAATCGAGCACATAAGCGGTGTGGAAATTATCGACCCAGTGCAAGTTGCCTTCTTCCCCGTAATACCAGGACGCATCCGGCCTCTGGTATTGCGCCGTGTATTGCATGGCTTTCCGGGCGAACTCTCGAAGAGACTCGTCTCGCGTATGCAAGTACGTGCGGGCGAGCAGGCTGGCGCCAAGCGTATTCGCGTTGTGGACCTGGTGTTTCGAGGTTGGGAAGTAATGGATGCAATGCGTCTCCCCTTCGCGGTATGCGCCCAGGTCGCGCTCGATATGCTCGCAGGCGCTGACCGCGATCTCCAGAAACCGCTCCCGGTGAAAGCAGTCGTACGCGTCGAGAAACGCGTGCCCGATGAGCGAGGTCCACACCACCGACGGAATATCCTTGGTGACGTAGGAGCTGCGCGATTGATAATCGAAGTGATTTCCCCAACAAGCTCCGCTGTAGCCGGGCGATCGGTTCTCGATCAGCCATTGCAGACACATCTCGGCCTTGTCGCGCCAGACGGCGTCTCCGGAGGCCTGGTACAGCCGGATAAAACCACGGGCCAGAAAACCCATTCCCTTAGTCGAATGGTTCTTCCTTATCCCCAGAAAGGGGCGCAGGTTCAGCGGAAAGCGCCGAACGCCTTGTTGGAGCGTCATGCGCAAATACTTGTTTTCGAATGTCAGAGGCCGCACGAACTTGGCGTTCAGGCCGTCGAAGGTATCGTAGCCCTTGTAGTCGTTCCTTTCCAGCCAATCCGACAGCCGGTTAATCGATCCGTAGATCCGCTCCTTCACGAGTTGGTTGCCGGAGCGGGTCGCGGCCGGTTTACCAACAGATGCCATCATACTTGCCTTCCTCGCTCCTGCGGTCCGCGATGCGCACCAGATCGACCAGCACCTGACCGTCATGCAGCCTGTCCAGGACGGACGAAAAATCGGGATCCTTGGTGCCTACCACGACGGTCTGCGCATGGCTCAGAACCGCATCGATGTCGCCGACCATAAGCCGGGAGATATGCGGAATGCGGTTGAGAATGAAATCGCGGTTGGCGCCGACCAGACTGGCCACATTCACGTTTTTGTCGTAGATCCGCAGGTCGTAGCCCTTGCCGATCAGACGCTCGATGAGCTCGATGATGGGGCTCTCCCGCAGATCGTCGGTTCCGGCTTTGAAGCTGAATCCTAAAATGCCGATGCGCCTGTGCCCGGGCGCGAGGATGAGTTGCAAGCCCTTGTTCACCTGCATCTCGTTGCTCGGCAGAATGGAAAACAGAATCGGCATTTGCACGTCGTGCATTTTCGCGCGGTACGAGAGCGCGCGAAGATCTTTGGGCAAACAAGAGCCGCCGAATGCGAAACCCGGCATCAGATACGCCGGCGAGATATTGAGCTTCCGGTCCTGGCAGAAGATCTTCATGACGGCGTGCCCGTCGATGCCCAGGCTCTTGCAGAGGTTACCCAGTTCGTTGGCAAACCCGATCTTAAGCGCGTGCCAGCAGTTGTCGCCATACTTCACCATCTCGGCGGTTTCCAGATCGGTTCGGATTAGCGGCGCCTTAAGCTTCGCGTAGAGCGATGCCAGTTTGTCGCCACTGGCCTTATCCAACTCGCCGATTACAGTCTTCGGAGGATCGTTGAAATCGTTTACCGCCGAGCCTTCGCGCAGGAATTCCGGGTTGTGGCAGATGCCGAAATCGACTCCGGCCTTTTTCCCCGACCACTCTTCGAGTACGGGGATCACGATCTTGTGCATCGTGCCCGGCAGGATCGTGCTCCTGACGACGACCACGTGCCAGGCTGCCTTTTGCTTCAGAGCCTCACCGATCTGTTCACAAGCCCGGCGGACATGGGTCAGATCGAGATTGCCGTTGGGCTGGCTCGGCGTGCCGACGCAAACGAACGACAGCTCCGATTCGCAGATGGCCCGCATGGGGTCCGTCGTAGCGCGTAACGCGCCGGACTCAATCATGGATGCGACGATTTCCCCGATGTCGGCCTCGATAATCGGCGAGCGGCCGCTGTTGATCAGATCCACTTTCGTTTGAACGGGATCGATGCCGATGACTTCATGCCCGTCGAAAGCGAAGCACCCCGCCGACACCGTCCCGACGTAACCCAAACCAAAAATGCTTATTCTCAAGCGTTGTTCCTCTCCTCGCACCGGATTGGTGCGCCGTATGTTTGCGCCTTTGCGGCGGCCTCGAACCGGCTTCCCCGGCTGCCCTTTTCGCCGGGAGCCTGTTTCCGAACGTTAAGCCGGACGCCTTCCTCTAATATTTCCCGGACCATGGAGATACCTATGTTTTCCTCAGATATCGAATTACGCAGACTCGCCAAAATGCGACTCATGACGGTGTTCGTTCATCCTCGTGCCGGCCCCGCCGATCGGCTGGCCCGAGTTCCACGAATATACCGATGCGCTGGGGCAATTACGATACTGTGAATGCCCGCCCGGTTCGCTAACCCGTTGGCGTCCGGCAACTCCGCGCGGCAACCTCCGCCCCGCATCTTCAATGATACTAGCTACTAGCGTTTTCCCCTCGCCGTACGCCGATCCCGTTCCGGCGCCGCAAACCCTGCCGGTCTCGTTCTACATATCCGCGAATCCGTCCTGGCGGCCCAGCTGCAAAGCCTGGCCGGCCGCCGGTCCGGATATGACGAACGGGGACGCCGCCGATACCGGGAGCCATGCTAACGCAATCCCGGCGCAGGACTGCGACACGAACATTATGGGAGGGTCGGGCGGCGGAACAGCCGGTAGCGCCCCAACTTTCAGCCCCGCGACCCGCTACGGACAACCGGGCCGGCGATCGACGATCGATGCGCCCGCGAATCCGAGCGTCGTGGTTAACCGAAGAGAGCGCATGGTGGCGCCGCCAAACCTGGGGTAGCCGGCCTTTTATCCGGCTGCGGCTTGTCAACGAACCAGCTCGGCGCTTTCGACGTTTGCCGATTGCGCGCGCGTCTCGGTGACGGCCTGTTCCACGGCATCGCAGAGCGCGTGCCCGATCAGGATGTGGCACTCCTGAATACGCGGCGTCTCTTCGGAGGGGACCGCGATCAAGGTATCCACCAAGCCCTTCAGCTTGCCGCCGGTTTTGCCCGTAAGGGCAATGGTATAGACGTTCAGCCGGCGCGCCCGAACCACCGCCTCGATCACGCTCTGCGAGTTGCCCGAAGTGCTGATCGCTATGGCCACATCGCCGGCGGCGGCGAGGGCTTCCATCTGACGGGAGAAGACGTACTCGTAGCCATAATCGTTGCCGATCGCCGTCACGATCGAGCTATTCGCATTCAGCGCAAGCGCCGGCAGGGCGGCACGCTCCTTCAAATAACGGCCGACCATTTCCGCGGCCATATGCTGCGCATCGGCGGCGCTCCCGCCGTTGCCGAAGAAGATTGCCTTGCGGCCGCGAGCGTACGCCGCCACAAGGGCGTCGGCCGCGGCGGTCATGGCCGGAAGGCAAGCGTCCATCAGGCGGGAATGCACCTCGATGCTACGCTCCACGTTCTTACGAAGAATATCTACGTTCATTACTGCGTCGCTCCGAGATACGTCTTGGGTTCGTCCGCCATGTCGGGCCCGACGCTGAATTCACCCTTCAAGGCGCGCCTCCACCACTCGAGCATGTCTTGAATTGTTTGCGACAGCGGGACCGTGGGCGCCCACCCGGTACGGGTCCGAAACTTCGTCGTATCTCCCGCGATAACCGGCTCGTCGCAGCCCCGCATCAGCACCGGATCCTGGTCCGGATCGAATGCCACGCTCACGCCGGCGCGGATGCGATCGACGATCTCTTGCACCGCGTAAATCTCCTGGCCGCCGACATTGTAGACTTCTCCGGGCTCGCCGCGCTCCGCCGCCATCCATAGCCCGCGCGTCATGTCGCGAACGTCGATCAGCGCCCGCCGCGTGTGCAGGTTGCCGACCCGCAAATGGGGCGCCCGCATCCCGAGTTCGATCTCGACGGCTCTTCTCGTCAGATCCGAGCAAACGTCGCCGATCTTACCGGGCCCGGTCGTATTGAAAATACGAATCCGGATCGAGGGGATGCCGTAGTTCAAGAAATATTGCAACGCCAGCAAATCCTGGCCGACCTTGCTGACGCCGTAAGGATGCAACGGCCGCAGCGGGTGGGTCTCCCGCGTGGGCAGATCGGCGGCCGCTACCAGTCCGTATTCCGCGCTCGAGCATGCCACGACGATCGTCGGCATCAGCTCCGCCTCGCGCACGCACTCGTAAAGGTTCACCGTGCCGCCTATGTTTATATCCAGGGTCTCCCTTGGATGAGTCATCGAGACGGTAGGATAGCTCTGCGCCGCCAAGTGGAATATCCGGTCGGGCCGGAACTCACGCAAGAGCGGCAGTAATCGCGAGCGGTCCCGAATATCGCACCGTTCGAATGCGCCCGAGGTCCATGCTTTTGAAGGCGCTTCGGGCCCAAATCCCAGCACCCTATGTCCCTCGGCGCTGCACTGTTCCGCAAGAAATCCCCCGATAAAGCCGGCGGCGCCGGTAATCATCACGTTCATAAGTTATTCCACCCCTGCTAATAGATTCTGTGCATCCTGGTAGCGCTCCGGGGTGCCGATGTCTACGCAACTCCCCGCCCAGACGAATGCCCGGATGTCTTTTCCTTCGCTCACCCAGCGCGGGAAAAGTTCGTTTTCCAGCGAAACCTGCCGCCCCTCCGGAATTTCCCGAAGCAGGCTGGCCCGCGCCAAATAGACGCCCGCGTTCACGTAGCGCTGCTCGCCGCTCTTTTCCCGGAAGTCCGTCAGCCTTCCATTCGCGTCCACCCCTACCGAGCCACAGTCGCTGCGGCCATCGGCGGGCACAACCAAAACGGACGCGTCCGCGCCGGACTCGCGATAATTCGCCAGAAACCCGCCAAGATCGGCGTCCGTGTAACTGTCTCCATTCATGATCAGCGCATCGTTCGCTTCCACTAGCCCGGCGGCATTCCGCAGAGCGCCCCCGGTTCCCAGCGGCGACGCTTCCACCGCGTACTCTAAATCGAGTCCGGTGGACCTGGGACCGAAGTGCGTGCGGATCGCTTCCCTCTGGTAGCCGACGGCCAGAATCACGCGCCGCGCGCCGTGCCGCCTTAGTTGCCGGAACAGAACCTCGAGAAATGGCCGGCCCGAGACGCTGGCCATTGCCTTGGGGGACTCGCCGGTAACGCTCCTCAGGCGGGTTCCCGAGCCTCCGCAGAGCACGATGACGTCGAGAGCGCTAAGCATACGCAACACAGCGCCGGGCGCTCAGGGCTTCGTCATAGGTCTCTTCCGGCTCGTGCACGACGACCTGGCTGCCGCGCTGCGAGAAGCCGAACGGAACGCAAAGCAGCCGCTGCAGGCGGCTCTTGAGCGCCTCGCGTTTATCCGGCGTAACATAAAACAGCATGAAACCCCCGCCGCCGGCCCCCAGCAGTTTCCCGCCGAGCGCCCCAGCCTCGATTCCCGCGTTATAAATCTCGTCGATGCTTTGGTTGGTGATTTTATGCGTGAGCGTTCGCTTGATCTGCCAGCTCTCGTTGAGAAGCCGGCCAAAATCGTCCATCGACCGGTTCGGGTTTGTGACAATCCCCTCCGCCTCATCCACCAGTTGGAGCATGGTCTCCAATTCGCGCTGGCGGTGCGGAGTCATTTTCAACTGCTCTTGAGCGATCTCCGAGGCAGTCCGGGAGAAGCCGGTAAAGAACAGCACCAGATTCCGCTCGAGATCCGCCAGCCGCTCCACCGAGGTCTGGACGCGGCTCACCTCGACGCCGCCGTCCCGCCGAAAATTGATGCGATTGAAACCGCCATAGGCGGCGCTCACCTGATCCTGAGAACCTACAGCCTCTCCAATCAGGTTCTGTTCTACGTGAATAGCGTCGGTGGCAAGGGCATCTTTGCCGCGCATCTGGTTCTTCAGCGCATAGAGACCGAGCAGCAGTCCCACCGTAAACGCCGAGCTCGTTCCCAGGCCCGTCCGGGCCGGCAGATCCGCGACGTGATGGATCTCGACGCCTTCTTCCATACCCAGATATTGCAAGCATTCCCGCACCGAGGGATGGTCGATGGCGCGGTTGTCGCTCACGTTCTCCACTCGGGAGTAGGAGACCCTGCTGTGATAATCGAAAAATGGCGGGCACCGCCGGCAGGTGATATAGCAGCACTTATCGATCGTAGTCGACAGCACCGAGCCGCCGTGCTCTCTGTACCAGACCGGATAATCGGTTCCACCGCCAAAAAACGATATGCGCAGCGGGGTTCGGGTGATGATCATGCTTCTCTTGCCTTTCTTTCAACTGAATCGGGGATATCTCTTGCAACTTATGGGCCGCGCCTGCAACGCCGCGGATCGACCCGCGGCGTTCGTTTCCAATGCCTCAGACCATGCTGAATATCCGCGCGTACTGCTCGTCCAGCTCGGTCCGGTATGCCTCTGTTCTTGCCTCGATTTTCGGGCGAACCGCATCCCGCATCTTGTCCAGCGTCGTAACCTGCTCGATCAGCTTGTCGATCTTCAGCTCTTCGATATCCTGACAAAAGTCCTGCAGTCCAACCCCGGACACGAGCGCTTCGACTTTTTGGTGGTAGGAGATCGCGACCACTAACTGGGTGACCATAAGGCCAAGCAGCACGTTATGAAAGCGGCTGGCAATCAGCATATCCGTGGAAGCCAGCTGCGTTAACACGTCGCCCATCGATTCGGCGGGCTCGTCGATGATCCGGCCGTCCCGATAGCTCACTCCCTGCGCTTCGAGAACTACCTTCAGGTCTTCGCGCACGCGCTGATCGTAAACCACGTCCCCGATGAGTAGCCGGACCCGATAGTCGTGATCGATCAGCCAGCGCACCAAATCGGCGATCTTGCCGATGTAGTTGCGATAAACTTCGTCGGCATCCTCCGCTTGCGACCGGCGGTCGAAGTACGTGATTACGCCGACGCCAATCACCGGCCGGCCGCCGTTTCTATCGTGTCTCTTCGGAATTTCCGTTCTTGGAAGGCTGAATGCCAGGTCCGGATAGACTCTGTCCGCATTTCTCTTGAACCCAATGCTTTCCATGTACTCTTTGGAAAAGCTGTCGCGGTACGAACGGTAGTCGGCGAGGGAAAGGGCCGCCTTGACGAAGCGTCTGCTCAAGGGATCGTGAATCGGGCCCGCGCCGACGCTTAAAAACAGGAGTTTCGTCCCCGAGAGCTTCGCGGCGATCGACCACCGGAGGATCTCGTAATGCAGCCCAAAAGCGCTGATTCCGAAGTCCCCCAGCATTCCGGTCCCGACCATCACGAGCATGTCGGCGCCCCGCATCACCTGGACCGCGCGGCGCCATCGAAGCAGGTCGGTGGGAATTCCGACTACTATTTTTCTCAAGATCCGAAAAATCTTGCTTCTCGCGGGCCCCTTGCCCTTACGATCGCCCGTTTTGATCGGAACAGCGTCAATGCCGTATGTTGCGGTCACCTCGCCGGGACCAGTGCAAATACAATTGACCTTGGCGCCCGGCAGGTGCTCCCGCAGGTTATACAGGAGCGCCTGAAGCGTGCATTCGTTCCCCAGATTACCGGCCCCAAATACGCCAAACAGACTAATAACCGGACTTTTTGCCTTATTGGACATTTTTTTGAATACGCTTGGAGGAAATTTACGGAATCCTGCCGCGGTTAGCGCGCGCGGATGTCGTCGGAGCGGCGGGGAGAGCAAATGAAAAAATACTCGATCGCGAAAAGGCGGCTGATCAACGGAAGGTTCAGCCTGAACGGCATCTGAAGCGCCTTCATATAGGAACGATTCGGCTCATGATGGTGCCAGTGATGCGAAGTCGCAAAGCATCGCTTGACATGAAAATGGCTCTCCAAGCTCTTGCGAAACTCCTTGGCAGGCTGGACGTTGTTGTAGATTACATACCGATCGCGGTTCAGGTGATCGAAGTTAACGTATGACGCCACGAAGGAGCCGTCGTCCTTCAGCGCCTGGCGGATTTCCGCAAACTTTTCGGACTGCGTGCGGCCCACGTACTCGAACACGCCTTGGGCGACGACGATGTCGAAACGCTTATCCTGGAATCCGATTTTGCCCTCGACAAAATCCGCTTGGATCAGGTAGGGCGCCGGATTGTGAATCGCAATGTCGATGCCGTGATAGGTAATGTTATCCGTAAGGAATTGCCTCAGCGTGGCCGGGCCGCAGCCGACGTCCAGCAGATCGCATTTCCGTCCTTTGGCAATATCGTTTACGAGGCGGGAGCACTTGTCGAGCCGGAAGTGAGGCTTGACGTAACTCAGATTCTCGTTGATCCAAAAGTCTCTTTTGTAATACCTGGTGGCGCCTAAATCCATTTCCGATCTCCTTCAACTTTGAGCGCCGGCGAAAGCGGACTGCTCGGATTCTTGCCTGTTCTTTAGCGAGCGATTTACATGCACTTCGCTGGCCGCGACGGAATCGGCCGCCATATCGGCCAGTTCTCTCAGCCGACGCTCGCGCGCCGCCAGACGAGCGGATGGTTCGATCCCGGCTGTCCGAAGGATTTCTTTCCACCGGTATAGCCAGTCGTGACGCAAAAGTGCGTCCGCCGCGTTTCGCCGGCTCATGGCCGAAAAATGGGCCGGATCGGAATCGAGATCCGCCAAAACCTTCAGAACGTCGGACCCGTCCGGCTGGACAGGCACTACGGTATCGGCGCGAGGGAATAGTTCCCGGTAAGCGTCGCAATCCGGCGATTGGCCGATCATCACCGTCCCCGCAGCCTGCCCTTCGTAATACCGGTAGCCCACTTCGATTTGAGCGTGCGTCTCCTCCGGGGTGTTGATCTTGCCCGGAGCCACGGTGAAATAGCGGCTGCGCTTGGCCGTATTCGCAAACAGCTCGCGATGCTGCCGGTGATCGTAGACCTGCCGTTCGGCGATGCTTGGAAAACTGTCGTGGACGTAATATGCGCCGCGCTTCCGCGATCCGTCGAGCAAGGCCCGATGAATGCCGTCCCATCTCCGTCCCACGCTATAGACGTCGACGAGGCGCTCGGGCGGATTCGGATATGGCGTGAACCGGAGAGCGTCGACCGCGCCGGGCAGCCAGTGGCAAGTCTTACCGATGGCCTCCGACAAAGGGCGCGCCGTGCCTTTGTATCCGATAAAGACATGGTCGAACTGCCTCAGAGCATGCAGCCAGTACTTGTACGACGGGAGCTGCGCCACCCACATCTCGTCGATCCAGAGAACGCTGGTCTTGCAATGGTCCTTCCATCCCTCGATCGCCCCCACATAGAGAAGATCCCAGTAAGTCGGGCACATCACCACGAACAGATCGTATTCCTGGGTGAGCCGGACGCGCTTCAACCCGGGGTTCATGAAGATGAGCCGCTTCGAGAAATCGTGGTATAGCAGCCTTTTGTGCCAGCTCTCGCGAACCTCGAAGTTCTTCCCGGGCTCGAGACCGATCTGGTCGACGTCGTCGATCTCGGAGAGAACGTCCTGCGCTTCGTAGAACGCGCACTGGAACGCCCGGCGGGTGAAGTTCCGCCCTGTCGGCATGCAGATGCGAGCCTTGCCTTCGCGAATTCCCATATTTTGTTTTCCGCCTGGTTGCGCCCCTGAGGCGCTTAGTCGTGCGAGCACAAGGCTGCGCTTAGTCGTGCGAGCACAAGGCTCCCGCCATCACCGATACGGTCTCATATCCGCCGGCTCGCGCCAATCGCGGGGGCAGGAAATCGCGTACCAGCAGCAGCACCACTCCGAGCGGCATTTGCAGCCGGAACACGCCGACCACCACCGCGCAGTAGATGGCAAGGTACGCGGTTCCGAGACCCGCCGACATGGCGATTACAGACGCGCCGGCGAAGATCGTCCACCGCAACAGGAAGCCGGCCGCAACCGCGATCAGCGACCCCGCCATCTGCCGCCATACCGCTTTGATCACGTCCCCGGCGCCGATTCCCAGCGGCTTTCCCGCGTACGATACCGCCGGCACGAATAACAGGAACATCAGGATCACATAAGCGATCACGACGCCGCGCGGCCCAAAGGGCAACCCTATGAACAATGCGATCAAGTGGGCGCACATTCCAAAGATGCCCCAGCGCATCCAGCGGTCGGTTCTGCCCGCGGTTACGTGGAGCCAGCCCAGCGTTCGTTCGACCGATTGCGGGATGCCGCGGATGGCCAGAATACTCAGGAGCACCCCGGCGCTGGCCCACTTCTTTCCGAGGAGAAAAGGAATCAGGTCCGTAGCCGTCACTGCCAGCACGCCAAAGGCGGGCATGGCGAAGAAGGCCATGGTCGACAGCGCTTTGCGCCACAATCTTCGAAGCTCCGGCGGATCGTCTCGCACCTTGCTGAAGGCCGGCACGGCCACGCCAAACGTAGACAGTACCAGGATGTCGGTCAGGCTGTCGTAAACAAACATCGCATTCTGGTAAAACCCAAGCGATCTGGCGCCCGATCGATACCCGATCAAGACTCTGTCGCACGACCTGGAGGTGAAATCCGTGGCTGTAAAACCCGTGCTGTTCAGGCCGAATTTCAGCATCTCCTTTGAGGCAGGGGTCAGAGCCGGCCTCGAGGGGACCCATCGGCATTCCAACCAGACGCCCAACGCCGTGAACGATTGCATGGCGAACGGCCGCAGCACCAAAGCCCAGTAATGAAATCCGAATAACGCAAGCCCGATCGCTCCGCCGGCGCTCAACAGGTTTGCGGTGATTTCGATAATACTTAGCTTCCGAAACTCCATCGATCTCCGCAGGAGCGCAGAATGCTGGCAGGCCAACGCCGATACGACGAAGGTGAGGGACAACGCGATGGTGATCGGCACCAGGCGCGGCTCGTGGTACAACCGCGCGATCAAAGGCGCGCAGCCAACCCCGATCGCCGCAAGTGCGCACCCGACCGCCATGGTGATCCAGAAAACCGCGCTGACGTCCTTTTCCGTGATCCGCGGCCATTGCGCCACCGCGTCGCGAGTGCCCAGACACACCACCAAAGGCGCGAACCCGGTGATCGCGGCCACCATCGCCACCAGACCGTAGTCTTCCGGCGAAAGGAGACGCGCCAAAAACAACACCGAGCCAATCTGAATCAGCGCATTGATTACCCGCGCGGAGATCGCCACCGCGCCGCCGCGCAGAGACCTCTGGCTATGCCCCGCCTCACTCTTGTGTTCGGCAAAAAAACGTGCAGTCGATTTTTCTAAGACCAATTTTTCTAAGACCATTCCAACCTTGAATTAAGTCGCTTACCCCGGCGGAGCCCCGTAAACTTCGCTCGTCGTCCCGCCAACCGTTTCCCAAGAATGCCGTCCGGTGGCGTATTCCCGTATGTGGCTGCGTCGCCCGTCTATTTTAGTTCCTGGAACAGATCGCCGGCGAATTATTCTTCGAGGCGTAAACGACAGTCGCAACCTGGGGTCGTCTCGGATCGAAGAAGAGGCGGGCCGGCAGCTCGAGCGTCGGCAGCTTGTGAATGCCGGTCGTATAGTTCCGGCGCCCCTACGGCGTCCGCGTACAATGCCCTAAAGAGTTTTTTCGTTCCATGCGGGGTCTCGAAAGCGTGCGCGGACCGAGCGGCATCTGCACCACGTACGAGGACAGGAAATCGCGCTGCCAAAGACGATAGTGCGGGAACTTGCGCCTGCCCGGGAACAAGCGCTCCGGGCGCAGGGCCGAGAGAAGCATGGCCGGTACGAGCCCCTGTTGCGGCAGTGCCATAGTCATGCACATATTCCGATTTGAAAGCGAATTCCAGCTTAGCTGAGCTAGGAATGCGCGCGCCGCGGGCCGAAGTCATACGCGTCGAGCCTCCCGCGCCGATCCGAACGAATCCGGGAGTCTCGCTTTTCGGCACCAGCGGCTGCGACGACGCGTCAGGCCGCCTCATCATTCAACTGTCACCAGGAGGCCTGCCGGAGCGGCAGGAGGGCCCACTGTCTGCTGCCCGTAGCACGCCGCTGCATTGAACGACAATACCGCCCCGGTTCCATCGGCGGGGCCAAGCATCTTATTCGTATAGCAATCCGCTGCCGGAATGGTGTTGGCGTGGCCTCCCAAGCCAGCTATATTTCCCCCGGTGACGTCCGGACCGATCGCCGGCCACGGTTTGGCGGACGGCCACCAGGAAGGCCGGGAGCTGAGGTAGAAAGACGCCGGCAGAGCCGTGGAAGCCGGGACCGGATTCGCGTAGTTCGCGATGCCGCTTGGTATCTCCGACGTGCTTGCGCAAGTCGTGCTCCATCCGGGATCGGAAGAGTTTCCACACCACCGGACCGCGGCCGTCACCACATCGTAGTTTCCCCAGAGCATGAGGGTGCGCTTGACGTTTATGTCGTTCACGACTCCATTTCCAAACCCGGCTACGATCACCGCACTGTTACCCGGGAGGCTGCCCAGGTTGGAAAAGTAATTGGTAAACCCCGCGGCTTTCGTGCCAAGCACATTTCCGATGACGTTGTAAAACCGGCTGTAAGCGAAAAGCAGAAGCGGACCCAGGCCGTTGGTCGTGGTAGCGCCGTTGTTGGGCTGAAATCCATCTAAGTTATTCCGAAAGATGGTCTGGAAATGATGCGTGCCGTGAAAGTTATCGCTGTAAATGCCGGCCCCTTGATTGCCCTCGATCAGCATGTTTTCGTCGCCCACCGCGTGTGGATAGATGCCCTGCTGCTGCCACACCGATGGGGAAAAATATTCGTCGATGTCGAAGTTATAGGCGAGGACGCACCCCGAGCACGATCCGGTCACCACCAGAGGTCCGGAAATGGCTTGCAGGATGTTGTTCTGCACCAGGACGTCGGAGCCGGGGATCTCCTCCACCCCGTAGCTCGCCGAAGATTGGCTCGCCGTGCGCCACAAGTAGTTGTTGGCTATGGTAATGCGGTTGGACTGAAAGACCTGCACATGAGACCGGCTCGGATCGATACTCCGGATGCCCGTGACCCAACAGTCCACGCAATTGAAGAATCCGACCCCCACCGAAGCGCCGCCATTGCTGCTGTCTACGCTCAGGTTCTCGACGCCGACCTTAGAGATCGGGTGGGTAGCCCACCATGCTTGAGGCATTTTGCTGGCAGTCCAATTAGGCATTCGGATCGCCGGAAAGATGCCGATTGTATACGGGCCGCTCCCGCCGATGCTCGTAACCGTTACCATCTGCTGCTGGCTGCGTCCCGGGCGCGGCCCTCCTCCATTGTCGCCGTTGGAGCTGCACACGTACTTGGCATAACAGAGGAAGATGTCTCCGGTATCGGTTGCAGCCGCGACTCCATAGTTGGTAAAGGCCGTGCCTGGATCGGAAGTGCTGTAAACGTACAGAACGTTATTCGCCCAATACCATTCATTGGCCGCCGTGATCGCGCCGACCGATCCCACGAGCGTTCCCTGCGTTAGGTTGAAGTAGACGGTATTCGGCTGAAAGCTCGACAAAGCCACTTCCCAGACGTTTCCCGTGTCGAGCGTCCACCCCGATGTTAACAAAGCGGCGGAGTCATCCAATTGGTCGAGCATGATCGGGGAACCAACCGCCAAATTCGTCTTGCCGCTCAAGGTTATGGACGTAGATCCCGCCGAATAGCCCGCCGTCCAGTTCCCCAGGTTCGACGGAGCGCCCCAGTAATTCACGTCGGTGCTGTCCATGCAGATCGAGGCCCAAAGCCCTTCGCAGCCATCGTCTCCCGTCATCGCCAAAAAGGTCTGATTCGCCCCCATGCCGCGGAGGGCCACGTTGCTATGGCCGAAGAAGGTGACGCCCGTGCTCAAATAAAACGTCCCCGCTCCCAATTGCACGTACTGGTTCGCGCCACAGGCCGAAAGCGCATTACTGATAGTAATGGCGGGGGTCGGCGATTCGCTGCTGCCATAGGCCGCGATAGTCGATCCACACTGCGTCCAGGCAGCGTCGGGAATCCCGCCCAGCACGCCGGCGCTGGACCAGTCGGTGGCGCGACTGGGACTGAGGATACCGGACCAGGATTGAGCGAGTAGAGACCCAGAGAGGCAAAGGAAGACAACAGGATAGAGAAACGCTCGCGTGGGCATCATATTTTAGTATAGTAATCCTTGCTGGTCGGTAATGCCACGTACAGATCTACGAGGCGTTTCTAGCGATTATGTACTGCGAAGTACGTTAGCGGGCGGAACCTGCTTGTGGCGCCGGCCGGCGACTCAATCCAGTCCTCGATCCAGTCGAAGATACGGGACGCCGCACGCCTTCCCAAGCCTATTCCACTCCTGCGCATCGTACGCGGCGGCCGGGATCGCCTACCTCTTCAACCACCCGGCATATACGCTCCGCGTCATCTCGCCTACCAGATCCCAGGAATGGCGCGCTCTCACATAATCCTGGATCTCCTGCCGGCGGGTGTCGAGAGCCTTGAATAATTCGCTTTCAAAATACTTCTCGATCGCTCCAGCTAAGTCGACGGGATCGCAAGGCTTACACAAGAATCCCGTACGGCCCTCGATGACATCGTCCTCGAAGGATCCCGCGTTAGTGGCAATCACCGGAAGGCCGAAGCTGTACGACAAAAAAAGCACGCCGCTTTGAAAAATTTTGGTATAGGGCAACACCAAGACGTCAGCCGCCTTGAAATACAACTCCGTGTCGGCGTCGGGAATGTATTGAATTTCCACGATGATCCGGCTGCGGTTCACATCCTGGCTGATGGCCCTCCTGATGTCGTCTACGTATTGCTCGGACCCTTTCTTCCGTTCGCCCGCGACGATCAGGCGATAATCGGCGCGCTCGCTCGCAAGCTGGCGAAACGCCGCGACCAGGTATTCGAGACCCTTGGAAGGCCGAATGGCGCCGAAAAAAAGGATCGCCTTCTCACCGTCCCCGATCCCCAGCCGCTGCCTGGCCTCCGCGGTAGTGAGCTCGGTATGCGGAACGGCATTGTTGACTCCGAAGGGAATGACGCTGACCGCCTCCTCGCTGGCGCCAAAGGCCTGGACGATCTCACTCTTCATCTTTTGGGTGTGGACGAAAATATGATCCGCCAGGCGATACTGCACTTTCAAAGAGAGACGATTCAGCACGGAGTCCTTCCCATCTCTGGCGCCGGTATTCACGTTGTGCGCCGTGAATGCGATCTTCTTCCGCCGAAGCTTAAAGTACAGCATCAGTAGAGTTCGGTCGAAGAACTGCAACTTGTTGTTCCAAAGGATATGAAAGATTTTCGGCTTTGCGGCCGAGGCATAGCGAATGAACCGAACATAAAAAGCCAGCACTCCCCATGCTCGCCGCGCAAAACCCTCCTTTGGCCCCGCGGCGTGTTGCAGGTTCAGAAACGTCAGCCCGGGAGTGGTATGCATCTCACTGCGATCCACCTTGTCGCTTCCAATAACCTCCAGCGAAACGCCTTTTGAGTTGAGCGCCATAGCCAGGCCGAAAACATACGGAGGATCTATACCACCCGTCAGGAGCGCGACTTCGATCTTCATTGGCGGGGACCCCACCGCGCCGCCGAGGTCGCCGTTCTCGACGGCGCCTCGTCCTAAACTCGCGCGAAGCCCCGGCGCGAGCGTTGATGACTGCTTAGGCATTTGCTAAATCCCCAAATCGGGCAGGAGCGGCGCCTACGCTCACGGGGTCCCGAGTCTTATCGACTCCGTGGAATACACTACTCAAATCCTGGACCTTCAAATGATGCCATCCTGCGCTAACTGAGCGGAGGCATGTGACTCGGTCGCGGCGCAAAACAGTCTCAGTCGAGTCCATGTTTGACAGTGTAGCCACCTTTATCGCGGCCGCTTTCGGTACAGCAATGACCGCGCACATAAAAACCAACCACATTGGCCTAATCGCCTTAAAATGCCGCTTCAGTAAAACTTATAAACGAGCGCTGCTCCACTTGGAACCGACGGGCAATCGCCAAAATTTGATCCTGGGAGCCGTCGTCGACGACGATGCTCTGATTTCGGCCCCAGTTCTGCCCAATCCCCGCAGGCAGCGTATCCCCGATCCATTCCTGAGCCTTGTACGCGGGGACCGGAGTGGATACTGGAGCTTTCAACCACAACTTCCTGGCACAGCGGCGCCATCGTTATCGTTCAACGATGCACGAGTTTCTCCAGTATACTTCCACGCTTGACGCGGTGCACTTTTCCAAAACCCGGGAAAGGGTAGGGGCGTCCAACCATCGGTCCGCCGCCAAGACTTCTCCACAATCGACCGCATAGTTGAACTTCCCCCCCGGAGCCAGCCGTCTTAGCAATTCCACACACTCTAGCCCTTCGGACCTAAACTCCGGCAGATTTACCTCAAAGGACAGATACGGGACGGGACGTTGCAATCCTCGCAACACGGTCCTCTCATAACCTTCGACGTCGATTTTTACGTAGAAAGGCGTACCGTGCGCAACCATAAGCTGGTCCAACGTCGTTGTCTCGACCTTCTTCTGGCGCGCAAACTCCTGGCTGTCGAGGTCGCTGTGAGTTCGCCTTGGACCACCCCGCAAGGCGTCAACCCACTTTTCACTCAGGGTGTTTATCGCGGATCCCGGTCCATCGATCCACATGGTCTGAATCGTGTCTCGATCGCTTAATGCCTTACCAATGACAACTACCGGCTTGGGAGAGAATCTATATGCCAGAAACTTCTCCCGCAGGATGGACTGGTTTTCATCGTCCGGGTCCACTGCAACTACCCGCGCTCCCAGTCGCAAGAAGACATCCGTCTTCTGGCCGCAGTTGGCTCCAACATCGAAAATCAAATCCTGCCGCCGAAACCCTTGCAGAACGGTGCGGTAGAACTCAACCTGCCTATATCTGGCTTCAATCACACGCCGGTCGGCCATCTTCCAATAGAAATCGTATATGCATGACGCCTTCAGCCGCTGATGAACTCCGACCTGGCTCAAAGTCGTTTGAAGATACTTCTTTACTTTAGATCGCATGGAAACTCTCCTCGATGGAACCGTTAGAAGTAAGGGAAGTGGGGGAAGTGGGGGAAGAAGCGGCCGTCGACGTTTTGACGGAAGATGCGGCGACAACTTCCAAGGGGCGCATCTTCGTCGCCATGATCGCCCATACGAAAAATATCCATACCGGGTCGCTCATCTTGAACGCAGCTTCCGTAAGGTTGTAAATCAGCGCGGATACGAAAAACGCCAGCGCCAGACATTCTCTTTGCGGATCCCGCCGCAACCTCTGCATAATCTTGCAATAGCCGTGGATGATAAGAGCCGCGAGGAAGATAATCCCCACCCATCCCAGATTGACTAGGATCTCGAGATAGCCGTCGTGCGCCTGAACCGGGGCTTGCCCGCTAAGCCGCCACATCATATTCAATCGATCCCCGAGCCAGAAGCTCTCATAACCGGCCCCGACCAGCCGGCTTACAGGAATGGTGAGGACCTCGGACCATAACTCCGTCCTTCCCGTCAACGTAGAATTTCTTCCCAGGTTCCCTAATAAACTGCCGGTGAAGAACAGGGCCGAGACTGAAATGCCCACCGCCCCGGCCACCAGAAGGTGAACCACGGCCGGCTTCCGACCGAACCGGAACAGCTTCACTACCGCGATTATGCCGCCGCATAAGTAGAGGCAGGACTTGGAAGTGGCGGAATCGGCTACATATAAGAGATATGCGCTTAGCAGGAGAATAAAGCCATTGGCGAGCAGCGGGCCATGCCGGCCACGTGCCTTTCTGTTTTGCCACTCTTCCAGAGTGCGCCACCAACAATAGAGGCCAACGATCATGCAGAGCATGCCAAAGGTGTTTTTGTTGGTAGTCACACCGGTGAAAAACATTCGGCCACTGGCGGGTTCGTAGGTTCGGCCAAGGTCGGGAAAATACCTGTTGAGCAGCACGGAAAGCGGTATGAGGGTGAAGGCAACTCGCGTAAATACACGGTCCACTGCGGCAGCCGGCTCTCGATCGGTCAGAACAATGAGGACCATTTCGAGATCCCCTAACAACTTGGTCCACCGTTTGAAGCCAATCGTCGGAAAGTCGGACCACAGCAGGCTGAGACCACAATACAAGACAAACGCTACAATCGGGCCGTTCGCCCGCACGAACTTCCCGACTCTGCCGCCTCTCATCAGCAGGACCACGGTAGCTAAAGCTATGATCGCAGAGAAGATGTTGCGCTCAAATGGATTTCCCTCTATATACTCCTCGCCCGCCCCGGCCATCGTGTCGCCCGGCCCCTTAAACCATGCGGCAGGAGCCCGCGAAAGAGCTATTAAGAGCCAGACGATCGGTATCCAAAGCGCCTTGGAAGTTCGAGCCGATCGATCGTAGTTGATATAAAACAGGGCGCCCATGAACAAGACGCATGCCAAGCTCGCCAGGGAAGGCGTCACTTATCGGCTCCGAGCGAAGGCTTCGCAGAGACTCACGCAAACTTTCCGCCCCAGGTATGCGGTATCCAGATCCAACGCCTTCACGGCTTCACCGCCAATCATGCAAACACGGCCCTGTAAAACCTGTCAATCGTAGCCGAGCGCGGTCGAGCGCGATCCACAACTGCGACGCTGGCCATGGTCAGAACTAATCCCGCAAGCAACGACGCCGGCAGAATCCATATTCCAGCGCTAATATAGCTCGCGATTCTGTGCAACAGCTGAAGAATCGCTATCTGCGAGATATACCCCAGGAGCGAGTATCTGCCCAGAACGACAAGGCGCCGCCGGCGCGGCTCGCTCAGCCGTGCGGCCACGGCGTAGATCAGCGCCAGCGTCAGACAAACTCCGGCGATTCGCAACCCAAACGGCACATCCCAAAGGGTTATAGCCGCGAGATAGGCGCAGTAAGCAAGGATAATAGCGTATAATCGACGGCCAAGCTGCGCGATCTTCGCGCTCGGGGTATAGCCCGCTACGACTCCGAGCAATCCGATGGCGATGAGCTCCAGGTTCGTGGTATGAAGGCCCACGCGATCCAAGAGCACGGTGCACGCTAGCGAAATGCCGCAAGCAAGATGGAACGGATAGGACAATACTCTTGATAAGCTCAGTAACCCGGACGAGGCTATCAGCAAATAACCAATCGGCACCAGGATCGTAAACGATGCCGCCTTTCCTAGTCCGCCTGGCAGAAAATTCCCTGTAATGAAAATAGCCTTGAGGGATGGAAGCGCCGCGGGAGTGAAGATTGCCCCGCGAAGCGGCGATCCTGGAAATAGTACTGCCATGCCAACGTTCAGCCCGACAAAGACAGCTAATATCTTCAGGCCACGCAACGCTAAACGCCTGGTAAGTTGCGAGCGGGCGCTGCTATACTTCGATGCCGATAGATGGGATATAAGGAAGCCGGTGATAAAAATAAAGGATGGAGTCAGGAACCTGAGGTATCTATAGAAGTCGCCCTCCGTTCCAACAAAGTAGTTCAGCCAATGATAGAGCACCATAAACAAGACGAGGACGCCCTTGGTGAAGTCGAATTCGGGAATGCGCTGGGTTGCGCCTCCCTTTTCAACGGTCGTCACTTTGTGCTTTGTCGCCGCCGGCCCCATGTTTGTCTGTTGCAACGCGCGCGCCATCACTTTGAATCGATGAACAATCGTTGTAGAAGCTCTAAAGTGAGCAGCTTATGAATCTGAGTCGTATAGTTGCGGTCTCCCGCAAGGTGGCCCTTCACCGTGGCTTCGACCGCTTTCCGTTCGAGGTACGGCCGCGAGAGCGTCCGGGGATCGAGCAAAATCTGCCGGACATATTCGGCTAACCCATTGCGGTACCACAGGCGATAGTGGGAGAACTTATGCCTGCCCAGAAAAAGCCGCTCAAGGTGAAGGGGCGCGAGCGTACTATCGATTTTGGCTAGCCAATGCGGCATGCCGTAGTCGTAAGCATACTCGGCCTTAAACGTAAACTCAAGCAAGCGGCGGGCCATCGCCGAGGAGATGCCCGATCGTCCTCCGAGACCCCGGTCGCTTCGAATCCGCCCCAGCGCGGGATCGCCATCGCCGATCAACCGAAGGCGGACGTCGGCGCTCCGATCGCTCCCTTGCGGAGCGCGAAAAACGGTGCGGACGAAATCGTTATCGAGATACGGGGAACGGACGGTAAGCTGTGTTTGCTCAAGCGAGAGAATGCCGTGATGATACCAGGGCGACTGGCGGAAGGCGGCGAAGGTGACCGGGTGTTGAAGACGGACCTGAGCGTAAGTCGCTCGCGCCTGGGCGGCGTAAGAGTCGAACTCCGGAGAGAACAAGCCGGATAGCGGCGAGGCCGGCTTGAACATGACGTCGTGGCGGACTATTTCACTTCCATAGGTTCCTACGAGTTTTACGGGCGCTATCTGGCGAGCTCTCTCACTGACATAGAGATCCGAAGAACGATAGACGTCCACCCCGCCTTCGGTCAAATACACGCTCCGCTCGGCGTAATAAGGAAAGCGCTTGAGGAATTCGTCTCCGACGGTAATCACCTCATGCGATTGGCGGCACAGATTGGCGACTCGCCGCGCCATCACGACGTCCTGGCAGTCGCGGAACGTTCCGCCAAACGTGTAACACGGAAGCGTCCGCGGAAGGTGCTTCTGCCACGCCATGAGTACCCGCGTGTCCAGGCCGCCGGTGAGGGCCACGCCGATCGGCTCCCGGCCGGCGAAGTATCGTGGAAGGTTTCGCGAGAGAACATTCCGCAGTTCGCGATAATAAGACTCCGGATCGAGGGCGTCTTGCTCCTCCCACTCGCGGGGCTCGAAGTACGTGCCTCGCTTTTCGAGCGAGCCGGCGCGAAAAACCCAGGCGGAAGCTCCGGGCAGAACGCGTACTCCCGGAAACATGGTGCGGTTCTCCAGGACGCAGCCAAGGGAGACAAACTCCCCGAGGCCCCGCGGATCCGCCGTCCTGAGGCCGCTTCGTACCGCTAGTATGGCTTTGGCTTCGGCGGCGAAATAGAACCCTTCCTCCGACTCGTGATAGTAGAGGCGATGCATCCCGAAGCGATCGTTGAAGAGCGTCGCCGTACCACGCGTCCGGTTAATCGCCAGACCGTGAAACATTCCGTTCAGGCCCTTGGGAAAGCTCGGATCTTCCTCATAGAGGTGTACGAGATACGATAGCCCTTCCGAATCGAGCGAATGGCCTCGCTGCCTCAGGCCGCCTACGACCCCTGGCTCGGGGTATTCCTCGCCGGAAAAAACGAGATCGACATCCCCTTGTTCGTTGCGAAGCGGCATTCCATCGGAGAACGACTTCTTCCGGGCCGTCCAACCCACGTATACGCCCAGGGATTCGTCGATCCGGGTGCCCGTCTCGTAGAAATCTTCGTGGCGCAAGGTCTCGACCATGCGCGACAACTCTGCCTCAGCCCGTTGGCGTGGCATTCTGGTGATAAGTCCTACGATTCCGGGCATGGCTGAATCTCTTTTAGGAAAGCTCTGTCGCGGACCGGAATTTGCGGTTGTACCATGCGTTCCGGAGTTCACGAAGCTTGGCGCCCACGAATCCCGGGAGATGGTCCACCAGCCTGTGGTGCAAACCGAACCGAAGGGTAAGCCGGCCGGTCAGGGTCAACGGGATGTAGTAGCGAGGCAGATCGATCCGCTGAAATCCATTTCGCTCCTTAAAGTCGCTGAGGCTGTCGGTTTGCTTCTTCCCATAGGCGAAGTTCGAGTACGTCAGATAAGAGATCGCCCGGTCGGCGCACGATCGGACCGCCTGAGCAAGCAGCGCATTCGTCGGAGCTTTGTCTCTGTGTCCGACCATCGAGACAATGTGCATCAGCCCCGCGTGGGTTCGACTTTCGTCGATCACCAACTTGATGAAGCCGATCAAACGGTCCTCGAAGAAAGCTCCGATGAAGACGCTGCTGTCAAGGAAAGTCCCCGCATACTCGCGCGCTCTCTCAAGCGTCATCCCGTAGTGAGGAAACCGCCTTCCCTGGCGTATAGGGCACTCATTGTAGATGTCGCAGATTCCCTGAACCAGAGGCTCGCCGAATGGCACCTCCCGCAGCACCACGCCCTTCTTGCCGGCTTGCTTGGCTTTATTGCGGGCTTTGAAACCGATCTGGTGTCCCCACCAATGTTCGAAGGTAGACACGGGCAGAACCGCCAGGTTGTCCCATTCCATGGGATAAGAATACTTTGGCGAGGTCTCTGAGGCTCGCTGAATAAACGTGAAGAGGTCGGCGCGCGGGCCGGACTTCTTCAGGGCATTGAGAACTGCCTGAGGATCGTCGGGAAACTTGAATTTTTCCCCGTCGACCCTGGCGATCCGGATTAGCCGGCCGTCAATCTTAAAGTCTTTGCTGCAAGCCTTCATGAGGGACACTCCGATTCTTTGCGAATTCGTTGCGAAGCAGGCTACGGAACGCCCGCGAAAGGATCGTCCCCGCCGCCGCAAGCATCAATGCTTGCGGTGGCATCAAAAACACGGAACCGGACTCTATCCGCCGCGGTGCTGCATAGCCCTCTGCGTGCGGGGGCGGAGTCCGTCGCGCGGAGCGCCAGGACCGTGGCGAGAGGAAAGGGATTCGAACCCCGCCGAAGCCGTCGCAGCGGGCAAGCCCGAGGTCCGCCTTGCCTAAGCGGCGGCCTCCGCAGGGCGGCCTCTCCACAGGGTTATATCGTACCTTACTGTAGAGGTAAGTCAAACGCGGGGCAATAGGCTGGATTTAGCGCTTGCAGGCTCACCTGCTTGCCTTGGCAACCTTGGGCCGAAAGACAATTACGGTTGCCGCACGTTTGCCGCCGTATTCGCCTTTTTCCAAAACGTCAAAGTTGTTCTCGATGATTTGTACCATTTTGGTCGGCCGAAATTTGTTCTTGCCATTCATGGCAAGGTACATTCTGACAATGAAGACTCCCCCATCTTTCAGATATTCCGAGTAATGTTTTAACACCGGTTTGATCTTACCTAGCGGAACATGGTACATGGACTCCCGGAATAGGACCACGTCAAACTGATCCGCCGTTTGATAGTTGAGAAAATCTCCCTGTGCGAACCGGTTTTTGTGCGTTCGACCGGTGGCCTCCGTCCTCTTCGCGGCTTTTCCCAGGGCTTCCTCGGATATATCCACCCCAATGTAGTTCCGGTATGCGGCGTCGGATAATTCCGTCGCCGTGTTGCCTGGGCCGCATCCGAGATCCAGAATGCTTCCGTTTCTGGCATACTTCTCAAGGTGTGGGTACACGCAGTCGCCAACTGTGTTGTCGATGAAGTTCCACTTGCCTCCCGAGAATTCCTTATCCCAGAGCCGCCTCTTAATGCTTGATGGACCGTAGCTCATTACGAACCCACGGATAAATGTTAATGCGCGCGTCACGATATACATATTGTAATCTCCGCGGCGAGATGCCGCCTTATAGGGTTGTTGAATTCGGGGCGATTTACGGCAGGGAATGCGCGCGTCGAGACCAGCGGCACTGCCGACATCCGTTAGCCGTCTGTTGCGGAGGCAACGGAGCCAACGAGACTCATAGGGATTGGCGGAGAGGGAAGGGATTCGAACCCTCGGATGGTTTTACCCATCGCGGCCAGCAAGCCAGCCGCTGCTTTAGCCAACAGCGACCTCTCCATTCGCTCAACTGTAGCACATTCCGCGGTTCTGAGACTAAGAGCCGCCGGACTTACATTGGATGGGCTGACCGCGGAGCATCGACTTCGCCGCTACGCGTCACCGGCGCCATTTCTTGGCGCGAGCCGAGTCGGAGTCTTGCCGGCCAGAAACCTGCTCAGCCGCTGCATCTGCTCGCGCCGGGTAAACGCCACCAAGTCGTGGGACACCGGCCTTTTCAGCCGCCGCACCATCGACCAGGCATAGCCGGAACCGAGGGCCAGTCCCCCCATTACGAAGGGCGGCTGCGTCATCTGATAGAACATTCTGAACAACTGCCAGACCGGATGGTTCCCCACCGAGTAGTCCTTGGCTCCGGTTTTGAACTTGGCTGCCAACGCGCCTTGCTGAGCCGTCCCCATCTCCCGATGGTGCAGACAGATTTTCTCCGTAAAGGTCCTGGTCTTCCAGCCCTTCATCCTTGCCGAGACGACCGCAATGTGATCGATGCAGCCGCCTTTCACCGGCGCGTACCCGCCGATGTCTTCAAAGCACTTCCGCCGGAACAATTGGCAGCCGCCCCAAACGTTCTCGATGTTAGTGAATCGGTAATCGTATTGGTGGGTTCCCTCCCGGAAAGGCGCTCCCACCACACCCAGTTGCGAATTCTCCGCGAATTTTGCTACCAGAAACTGAAAGTGCTCCGCCTCAAATGTAACATCGGCATCGAGGTTACCAATCACTTCGAATCCCAGATCCGCTACCCTGGCGCGGCCCGCGTTGAATGCGTGCACCTTTCCGGCGAAATTCCGCTCGCGGCGTTCGGGCATCCGGACCAGTTCCATCCAGGAGTGGTCAGCCGCGTAGCTGCCGACGATTTCGTCGGTGCCATCGGTTGAACCGTCGCTGACGATTACCCACTTGACCGGACGCGCCGTCTGCGCCACCACCGACTGGATGGTCAGCTCGATATATTGAGCCTCGTTTCGCGCCGGAGTAATCAAAACGTACTTTGGCAGGGTCGGCATGCAATCAGCCCTTCAACCGCGGGAGCTCCCCGCCATTGCCGCAAACGCAGCCTCGGCCTCCACGCCCAGGAATGCCTGCACGCATTCCGCAACGCGTATCCGATCCTCGTATCTCAGGCCCGGAAACATCGGCAATGAGAGGATCTCCGCGGCGCATCGCTCCGCAATTGGGAAATCTCCCGCTTGATAGCCCGATGTCGCATACGCTTTCTGCAGATGCAGGGGAACCGGATAGTGAATCGCCGTCGCGATTTTTTCCGCCGCCATGTGCCGTTGAAGCTGCTCCCGGTCTTTCACCCGGATCGCATAGACATGGTGCACCGCCTTGCTCCATTCCGGCTCCACGGGAATCGCCACGCCTTCGGTCGAACCAAGCAATTCCGCATAATGCCCGGCGCTCTGCCGGCGCTGTTCGTTCCAGGCTGGCAGGCGCGCCAACTTGACCCTCAAGATACCCGCCTGAATCGCATCCAGTCTTCCGTTGTAGCCCTCGACATCGTGATAATATTTCTGCGCCTGGCCGTGGTCGCGCAGCATCCGGATCTTCCGCGCCAGCTCGGCATCGTTGGTCGTCACCGCGCCGGCTTCTCCGCAAGCCCCCAGATTCTTGCCGGGATAGAAGCTGAACGCGGCCGCCAGCCCCATCGACCCGGCCTTCTTCCAACATCCGTCTCTTTTGGAGAAGTACTCCGCTCCATGCGCCTGGCACGCGTCTTCGATCACGAGGAGCTTATAGCGTTCGGCCAGCTCGAGGATCGGGTCCATATCCGCCGTCTGCCCGTAAAGGTGCACCGGAACGATCGCCGCAACCCGTCTTCCCAGCTTTCGATCGACTAAGTATCCCGTAGCGCCGTCTACGCAGCACTCGCCATTGAGGTATTCTTCCAGCTTCCGAGGGTCCATGTTAAAGGTCCGCTCGTCGATATCCACAAAGACGGGCCGGGCGCCCGTTTGGGAGATAGCCTCGGTTGTCGCGATAAACGTATTCGGAACGGTTACGGCTATGTCGCCTTCGCCTACGCCCGCCGCAATCAGGGCGAACCGCAGCGCGTCCGTGCCGCTGCCCACCCCGGCGCACTGAGACACGCCGCAAAATGCCGCGAACTCCCGTTCAAATGCCTCCACTACGGCGCCACCTATGAATCCGGCGGTATCCAGAGCGGAATTGAAGACCTCAAGCAACTCCTCGCGCAACTCCCGGTGGGGCGTCACGAGGTCCAAAAATGGGATTCCATTCGTCTTTATCATACTCAAGCTCTCACACGTCCTTCTTCGGAATTTCGCAACACGCGCGCCGGATTGCCCGCGACGATTGCGTTAGGGGGAACACTCTTGGTCACCATGCTGCCGGCGCCCACCAAGGCGTTTTCGCCGACCGTCACGCCTGCGAGGATGGTGGCTCCGGACCCGATCGAAGCGCCCTTTTTAATCAGCGTCTTCTCCACCTTCCAGTCGCTCTCCGTCTGGAGTCCGCCCGCCGCCGTCGCGGCGCGCGGATACATGTCGTTGATAAAGGTCACTCCGTGACCGATGAATACCTCGTCTTCGATCGTGACTCCCTCGCAGACGAAGGTATGGCTGGAAATCTTGCAGTTCCTGCCCACCGTGGCATTCTTCTGGATCTCGACGAACGCCCCGATCTTGGTGTTGTCGCCGATCTCGCAGCCGTACAGGTTGATGAAGCTCGACAGCTTGACGTTCTCGCCCAGCTTCACGTCCGGGGTGATGCACAGATAAGGATTCATACGCTGATGGCTTTTCCCCGTTCTTTCAACGACCGCTCGGCGGCCTCCAATAGCTTCACCACCCGCAAACCCGCCGCTCCATCGTTGAAGGGAGTCTCCTGCTTCTCGATGCAGTCGATGAAATACCTGGCTTCGACGCGCAGCGCTTCCGCCTGTTCGATCTTCGGCGCCCACATATCGCCCGACCGATAGCTCACCAGCAGGTCGTACACGTTCTCGCCGCCCTTGATATCGACGCCCTTGTCGTATACTTTTACTTTTTCGTCGGCTTCCAGATCGTTCCAGACCAGCATCTTTTTTTCGCCGCCCAGCAGCGTCGTCCGCACTTTCACCGGAGAGAGCCAGTTCACGTTGATATGGGCGATTACGGAGTTCCCGAAGTAGATGGTGAGATATGCCACATCCTCGTGACAGTTGAGGTGGCTCTGGCCGGTGGCGATAACAACGTCGGGCTTAGCGCTGATCAGATGGTCCATGATGGACAGATCGTGAGGCGCCAGGTCCCAAAGAACGTTGACATCGTGTTGGAACAGGCCCAGATTAACCCGCGTCGAGTCGTAGTAATACAGTTTCCCTAGAGCATCCGCCTCGATCAATTGACGAATCTTCTTTACCGCTCCGGTGAAAAGGAACGTGTGATCCACCATGATCATGAGATGCTTTTGGGCGGCCAGCTCGATCAATTCCTCGGCTTGGGCCACAGTCGACGTGAACGGCTTCTCCACCAGGACATGTTTGCCGTTTTGAAGGGCGGTTTTTGCCAGCTCAAAATGGGTCCAGACCGGCGTGATTACGGCCACTGCATCTATGTTGGGTGAAGTCAGCACTTCATTGGCGTCACACGTCACTGTTACCGCCGGATGGGCTTGCTTAGCCCGCCGGAGCGATTCAGGCGATTTGTCGCAGATCATGGACAGTTCACAACCAGGCAGTCCGTGAAAGTTTCTCGCGATGCCCGGGCCCCAATAGCCGTAACCGATAATGCCGACTCGAATCATAGTTTTCCTTAAGTAGATTTCCTGTGGGAGACAGTTTCGTAAGAAGCGGGATCGAGGCCGGATCTAGGCTGGATCTAGACCTTGCGGCGTCCCGAAATTGGCGGGCGCATATTCAGCCCCGGATTGACCGGCACGGATTGACCGGCACAGACTGACCGGCACGGAATGACCGGCAGACCCAACCGGGACCGGCCGATAAGAGCCCGGGGAACTTAGAGGGGAGGACTGGCGTTGTTAAGGGTAGCCATCGGCTGCTTAGCAGGCGCCGGCGCCCGAAATAACAGCGTGCGGGGTCTGCGCCAGTATTTTGATGTCCAGCCAGAGCGACCAGGATCTGGCATAGCGGATATCCAAGCGGACCATCTCGTCGAATTTAACCCTGCTGCGGCCGTCCACTTGCCATAACCCGGTGATTCCAGGTTTGGCCGCCAGCAGGCGCTGTTTGTGCCACAGGTCGTAACGTTCGAATTCGTAAATGACAGGCGGCCGGGGGCCCACCAGCGACATCTCCCCCAGCAGCACATTCAGAAACTGCGGGATTTCATCCAGGCTGGTGTTTCGCAGCAATCGTCCGACCCGTGTGATCCTCGGATCGGCCGTCAATTTGTACAGTTTCTGGTGGTTCCCGGCGGTCTGCCCGGCGCCGGGCACTCCCAGAATGAATCGCGTGACGTAGTCTTCATGGATCTTGTGATCGCTATCGACATGCATCGAGCGGAATTTCAGGAACGTGAACTTCTTCCCGTATCGCCCCAGGCGCTCCTGACGGAACAGTATCGGTCCCTTGGAAGTCAGCTTAACCGCAAGCGCGATGATCACCAACACCGGCAGGCAGAGAATCAACGCCACGACGCTGCCTACGATATCCATCAGCCGCTTCAAACTAAGCGAGACCTTCTTTCGATTGATTCCGGCCGCCAGCGCCATTTGCAAGGTCGATGTAACCGGACCATCCGGGCCCTCGTTGTCCCAGTCTTCCGGAAAGACGTGAAACGATAGCCTGATCTCGTTGATTTCGGAGATACTGAGAACGCCGTACAACGCGTCGGTGAGTTTCGTCGAAAGTGCGTGCACAATGGACTTGTCTTCGGCGCCGCCGACTTCGGTGAAAATTACGCCAATCACCGACCCGTCCCTGTACCAGCCCTTCAAGTCCGTGTCCCTGGTCGATTGCGTGATTGCCGCCAGCAGACTCGCCATCACCGGCGATTTGGCGGCTTTCAGCAGGTTGCCGGGATCTAGAAGCATCAGCACAAAACGCCGCCCGGAACGCTCCGTCCGCTTTCGTTCCAGGCACAGGAGCTTCATAAAGAGCTCGTGGGGGAGCATCCCGAAGCCGGCGGGCTCCTCGCGCATGACGGAAAGCTGCTTCTCGGGTCGGGGGGTCGCCTTGATGCCTAGCATTTTGTTCAACACGGATTCACTCTCTCTTCCTGACAATTGACTCTTCCGCTATGTCGTTTTGCCAGAACAGCGGCGACCGAACACCGCGAGCTGCTGGTTTGTTCTCGAACCGGCTATCTACGGGGAGAGCTTTCATTCAGGGAGGGCCAGCCCGTCTATTGCCGACGGCCGGCCGCTAACGTCCAGAGGCGCTGCCCAGTGACGCTCGATCGCCACTGCGACTGATCGCTTCAGAAGCGTTACCGAAACGACAACGCGCTGCCGTTTGGGGGTTTCGACCAAAATCCCTTCCAGACCCGCCAATGGTCCGTCTTCAAGGCGTATCCGCTGGCCAACCTCAAGAAACGGCCATGGTTCCGTCAAACTGCCGGATCCGGCGGCTATTTGGATCGCAGCCATCTCCGTATCCTCGATCGGGCTCGGAATCTTACCGATGCCCACGAAATGCAGAACTCCGGGAATAGTCAACAACGCCAGGCGTCGTTGTGGGTCCAATCGACAGAATAAGTAGCCCGGAAACAACGGAAGATCTATCGCTTTCAGGCGATCCGACCAGCGGCGGCGGCTCTGATGGAGCGGCAGGAATTCTTCAAACCCCTTATTCCGCGCGATCGCGGCGACCACTTTTTCACAGCGCGACTGTACCCGAAGGGCAAACCATCGCTCGCGAATCTCGCTGAGGGACTCCATCTTCATGGTTACTTCAAGACTGCTTTAGTGCAAGCTACCGCCATTTGAGTCCCAGATTCCTTTTATTCCCTGGAGCCCAACCGGATCAGTTTCGGGTCGATAAACGCAGTTCGACTGCCAAAAACCGCTTTCAATTCGGTTGTTTATTTTCAATACGTTGAGACTTTGGCGTTAGGCATGCTATAGGACCGACGACCGGTAATGTGAGGACGATTTGGACTTGCTCCCACTTTATGAGACAATCGCGAGCGCTCGAAATGCCTTGTTCATAAGAACAAGCGGTTATCCGGCATGGGAACGGATGGTGGGCTTGCAGCCTGTTTGGAGTACCGGAAACCCTGCATTACGCAGAAAACATGGGAACAGTAGTTGACGCCGGGCAGACAATGCCGGATTTTTACCTAAGCAACACCCGGACTATGCATGGTGAGTGGGCATGGCCTAAATTACCCCCCGGTTGACCCCCCGTATGGTTTGGCAACGGCCCCTTTTCGATCTGTCTGTCCTTGCTTCCCTTGGGACCGCCCTCCAAAGATTCTATGCGCGCCTCTTCAGCACCGCAGCCCAGGGGGTGAATGCGCCGGCGCCAGGGTGATCAAGCCGTTGTATCAAGGGGTCGGAAGCCCTGGGTCAAGAAGGAAGCGCGACTTGGGGCGATCTTAATTAACATCTCCCGAGCATCCGGAATCCATTCACGGGGCTCATTTAGGGGGCATGGAATGCCTGTCTAGACGATGCAGCCCAAGGCCCTACGCACCCACTGCGGATCAGGCCGCGCTGGCCGCAAGCCTCGACGTTACAGACGGCCAGGCGCACCCCATCCTTCGACAAGCTTTACCCTGAGGTTCCGCGGCTATTCCGCGACGCTTCAGCGCTTCCTCGCTAATAACCCGTCGCAGTGTGGTATCACTGGAATTAAGCTATGCCGACGGAAGAAGAACTACACGCAGAAATTGAGCGCCTCCGCGCCGAAAATGAGAATCTGAAGAAGCCTGCCGCCCGCGGGCAGACGTCGCTGAAGGTGAGCGAAAAGGGCGCTCTTTCCGTTTACGGAATGGGACGCTTCCCCGTCACGCTCTACCGGGAGCAGTGGGAGAAGCTGCTGAGCATGAGCGAGGAAATCAAGCGCTTCATTCTGGAACACGACGCCCAGCTTAAGAAAAAGGAATAAGCATGGGGAAGGGCACGGCCCTGATCACCGGCGCATCGAGCGGAATCGGGGCCGAGTTGGCCAAGTTGTGCGCGGCCGACGGGTACGACGTGGTCCTGGTCGCGCGCCAACGAGCGGCGCTGGAGGATCTCGCCTTCAGCCTCTCGCAGGCGCATGGTATCGCCGCCCGAGCCGTCATCGCCGACCTTGCCGGCCCTGCCTCTGCGCGCGCGGTCTTTGACTCGGCGGGCGCGGTCGATATCCTCATCAACAACGCCGGCTTCGGCCTGCGCGGCGCGTATGCCGGAACCGACTGGGAAGCCGAGGCGCGCATGATTCAGGTGAACGTCACAGCGCTGGCGCATCTCACCAAGCTGTACCTGCCGGGAATGATCGCGCGGCGCTCGGGACGGATACTGAACGTGGCATCGACGGCGGCCTTCGTCCCGGGGCCGTTCATGGCGATGTATTACGCCACCAAGGCGTTTGTGTTTTCCTTTTCTCTGGCCATCGCCAACGAATTGCAAGGCACGGGCGTCACGCTCACCGTGCTCTGTCCCGGACCCACGCGCACCAACTTCTTTGAGACCGCCGGAACCGCCGATACCAATATCATCAAAGGGCCTTCGATGAGTGCGGCATCGGTGGCGCGGGAAGGTTACGGCGCCATGATGGCCGGTAAAGCGGAAATCATCGCGGGCTCGCGCAACCGGTGGATGATTTTTGGCACGCGCTTGGCGCCGCGGCGGCTGCTTGCCGGCATCGCGCGGCGTCTGAATTCGCCGGCCTAGCACCGCGCCAACGTAGGACAGACGATCGGTTTGTGTCGTCTGTTACCGAGGGCCTTCGGCCCGCGAAATTTCATGAAAAACCCCGTGGCGCTCAGGGAATTTCCCGATATGCGAGGTGGTTTTTCGACCCTNNGGGATGGTTTTTCGCCCCTGTCTCTGGCGAGGCATCATAGACCACCGAAGGCGATGGTCTGTCCCGCCGCGCAACTCCGTGGTGTACTTAAGTTTATGGAAGAAGCCTTCGAATCCGGCGGCGTCCGCGGCATATTGCACACGCCTACTCAGCCCAACGGCGAAGCTTTCGCGCTGACTCACGGCGCCGGTTCCAATTGCAATGCGCCGCTGCTGCAGATTCTCTCGCGCGCATTCGCCGAGGCCGGCTACGCGGTGCTGCGATACGATCTTCCGTTCCGCCAGCAACGGCCCAAAGGCCCGCCATTTCCCGCAGCCGCGGCGCGCGACCGCGAAGGCATCGTGCAGGCAGTTGCGGCGCTTCGCGGCTTGGCGCCGGGGCGCATTTTCGCCGGCGGACATTCCTACGGGGGCCGGCAAACCGCCATGGCCGCTGCCGAAAACCCGGGGCTGGCAGATGCGCTGCTGTTGCTCTCTTACCCGCTGCATCCGCCCAACCGTCCCGAGCAGAAGCGCATCTTGTTTTTTCCTGATCTGCGCACGCCCACGCTTTTCGTCAGCGGGACGTCCGACCCCTTTGCGACCCTCGAAGAGCTGCGTTGCGCCATGGCGCTGATTCCGGCGCGCACCGATTTACTCGCGGTGGAAGGCGCGGGGCACGATCTCAAGCGCTCCGCCGATCTTGGCGCGCAGGTTCCGGAGCGGCTGCGCGCGCTGCTCGATAGCGGGTCGGTTTGAGCGCTGCGCCGTAACCCTGCCGATCAAGGGCTGAGCCAAATTGGCGCCGGCATTCTTTATCCTTTCCACTGAAGAGTGTGGCCTTCCGGAAGATTGCATGGCGCCGCCTGTGGTAAGAATTGAGAAATGATCGACGTGCTGGCGCCAGGACGTCCGCTACGCTCTGCGGATTATTCGCCACAGCCTGGGCTTCGTCATTGTCGCAATCGCATCGCTCGCGCTTGGCGCGGGCGCGAATACCGCGGTCTTTCAACTGTTCGATGCCATTCGCCTGCGGACCCTTCCGGTATAGGCGCCACAGGAGCTTGCCGAACTTCGCATCGACGACATGACTCACGCCGGAGGAACTTGGATTCGCGCCGCCGCCCTGACCAATCCGCTGTGGGAGCAGATTCGCGACCACCAACAGGCATTCTCAGGATCGTTCGCGTGGGCCAACGAACCCTTCGACCTTTCCCAGAGTGGCGAATACCGCGAGGTGGAGCGATTGCGCGCGCTGCTCGGCAGGGGGTCGGTTTTGAGGGCTGCGCCAGATGATTACCTGGGCGGCCGGTAAACACTGCGTTACCCGCGACCGACGGAGTCGCAGCAAAGATGCTTTCCGAGTGGCGCGTTACACGGCCGAAGGGTGGCCGCACGCTTCGGGGACGCGGGCTTCACGGGACTGAACGACGCTCGAAGCGTTCTCGCGGGACCCTCGTCCCTGCGGCATTTTCTCGGGCGACCGGTCTTGTGATCGAACTCCTACCGCCTCAATTCCCATAAGAGCCAAGCGCGGGCCAGTTTCCAGTCCCGCATGACTGTTTCAGGGGAGACGCCAACAACCTCAGCGGTCTCTTTCACTTCCAGCC
>PLDF01000324.1 GCA_003135055.1 Bryobacterales bacterium
TATTATTTAACTTCCCCTAAGGCCGCGGAAAAGGGTGTAGTTGCTGCCCAGGACGCCCGTGGTCTGGTTTCCCCCGCGGGTTTCGCCGTAGCGGAACGTGCTCACCATGGTGGGCGAAATTACGAATGTGTAGCCCATGGCATCGCCCTTGCTATTGGAGAGAGTCACCGAGTTCGGCACGTCTCCGGGGAATTCGGGCGTTCCGTTCTGGCTATCGTTCTGAAGGTTGCCGCGGAAGAACAGCGAGTGCTTGCCGGCGTCGTCGATTTTATAATCGAACCGCGCAATGTAAGTGTTCTGTATATTGTGAACGGGCGCGACGAAGGTGTAGCCCGTAGTGTTCACGCCGTCGCCGCCGGAGTTATTATTCCCCGCCGGATACAGTTTCATCACCGCCAGCGCGGCGGGGTCGATTCCAATTCCCGCGGGATCGATGGCCTGGATCTGCGCGGGGCCGATCTGCTGCAACTGGCCGCTGGTATTGTGAAATTGCACAATTCCCTGCGCCATGGTTGCCATAGGAACGGTCCGCGTGACGCTGGTGGAGCTGGCGTCGCGCCGGCCCTCATAGTTGATGAAGAAGAACAGCTTGTTTTTCTTGATGGGCCCGCCCACCGACCCGCCGAAGATGTTGATCAGCAGCGGCGCGATAGGCACGCCGATCCGGTTATTGAAGAATGTGTTGGCCGCGGTTTCAGTGCCGCGCCGGTATTCGTACAGCGAGCCGTGATACTGGTTGGTTCCGGTTTTGGTGATCAGCACGATATCGGCGCCGGAGCCGCGGCCCGTATCGGCGCCGCCATTGGTGGTAGTAACGCGGAACTCTTCCACCGAGTCGGGGGTAACCCGCAGAACGCTGGTAAAGGCGGCGCGGTTCGTCTCCTGGAGCACATCCACGCCATCGAGAGTGATATTGGACTGGTCGCTGCGGCCGCCGTTGACGGAGCCGCTGCGATCGTCCAGGGTTCCCGAGCCGAACGAGCCGAAGCTCGTGACTCCCGGCTGCAACGCAAGCAGGCCCGCTACGTTGCGCGCATACATCGGCAGCTCCGTGATCGCCTGGGTGGTGATCACGTTGCCCATGGAAGCGTCTACTGTGTTCAACTGCGTCGCGTTAGCCTCCACCGTAACCGTATCGGTTGTGGCGCCGAGCTTTTCGAACTTTACCCCTACCGTTGCCGGCTCGTTCACCAGCAGTTGAATATTGGTCAGAGTGACTTCGGCGAAGCCGGGGGCTTTGGCTGCAATCCGGTACATGCCCGGCGCCAATTGATCGAACTCGTAGTGGCCCTGGGAATCGGCTGCAATGGTGCGCACCGTGCCGTTCTGCTGATTCGTGAGCGTGAGGGACGCATTTGGAATTACGGCGCCGCTTGGATCGGTGACCGTTCCATTGAGAGACGAGTTCTGCGCCAGAAGGGCGGCGGTGAGAAGCAAAGAAAGCGTGAATGCCCTGAGCAGTGTTTGCATGCTGTATCCCCTTGTGTCAAATGTGGCAACCAACTAACCGGCCTGATCGGCAAAGATTCAGACTGCTGAAACGAGATGTTTTCACTTTAGTTATCACAACCGGCGCACGCTGTCAAATGCTGCGCCAATATGTAACATTTCGTTTTCGCAATCCGCGAGCGCCGGACGGGCCACCGGCTGACCACCGGCTCCCCTCTGTTCTCGTGCGTCTGGAACCGCGACGCCGCATCAAAGCGGATCTGGCCGCGGATCGGCGGTCGATTTCGGGTCGCGCATTGCAAGCGTAAGGTTTGCCCGCGTAACACCGCGTACGTTGCCGAAGCAGCCGGCTACCCGGATTTGGTAGAATATGGTGCGGAAATCCCGGTTCCCCCGATCCGATTCAAGCTTTCGTTCCGGGCTTCTTCCACTATGTCAATCAGTTTCTCTTGGGCGTTTCTCGTCGCTCCCGGCGCCACCGGCCGTCTGGTGCGCGGCCTCTTCGACAACACGTTCGCCGGTGTCCATCAATTGGCCTGGTTCGATTGGGCCATGCTGATTCCGTATTTCACGATTCTGGTGATTCTCTCCGTCTATGGGATTCACCGGTACGACATTATCCGCACCTATTTCAAGCTCCGGAAGAACGCCACCAAAGAGCCGGCCAGGCGTTTCGAGCAGCTCCCGCCGGTCACTATACAGCTTCCGCTATACAACGAACGGTACGTGGTGGAGCGGCTGATCGAAGAGACCGTGAAGATGGAGTATCCCAAGGAACTGCTCCAAATCCAGGTGCTGGACGATTCCACGGACGATACGGCGCCCTTCGCCGAAGCGCTGGTGGAGCGCTACAGGAACATGGGGTATCCCATTGAATACCACCACCGCAACCACCGGCACGGGTATAAGGCGGGCGCGCTGCAGGCTGGGTTGGAAACGGCTGCCGGCGAGTTCGTGGCGGTCTTCGATGCGGATTTCTGCCCGCCGCCGGAGTTTCTGCTGCGGACCATCCATCACTTCGCCGATCCGAAAGTCGGCGTGGTGCAGACCCGGTGGAGCTACCTGAACCGCGACTACAACTTCCTTACCGAAGTGGAGGCCATGCTGCTCGATGGGCACTTCATTCTGGAGCAGGGCGCGCGGTCGCGCGCGGGGTATTTCTTCAACTTCAACGGAACCGCCGGCATCCTCCGCAAGAGCATGATCGACGACGCGGGCGGCTGGCAGCACGATACGCTGACGGAAGATTCGGATCTGAGCTACCGCGCGCAGTTGAAGGGCTGGCGATTCGTGTACATGCCGGGGCTCGATTGCCCCTCGGAATTGCCGGTGCAGATGCACGGTTTCCAGGTGCAGCAATCGCGATGGGCCAAGGGGCTGACGCAGGTGGCCAAGAAGCTGCTGCCGGCCATTTTGAAGTCGGACATGACCAAGCGGCAAAAGGCCGAGGCCGTCTTGCACCTTACGCCGAACATTTCCTATCCGCTCATGATCGTGATTTCGGCGCTGCTTCTGCCGGTGATGATCGTGCGCTTTTACATGGGCTGGTGGGAGATGATGCTGATCGATCTGCCGCTGATTGCGGCGTCGTTCTGGTCGATTTCGCTGTTCTACGTGGTGGCGCAGCGCGAGCTTTATCCGAAGAACTGGAAGCGGTCGGTGCTGCTGTTGCCCATGCTGATGGCGGTGGGCGTGGGGTTGACCATCGTCAATACGCGCGCCGTGCTGGAAGCGCTTTTCGGAGTGCAGACCGCCTTTGCGCGGACGCCGAAATACAACATCGGCGGCGCCCAGATGAACCTGGAGAACAAGAAATACCGCCGCCGCAGCGGATGGCTGCCTTATGCCGAGCTGGCCGTGGGAGCATACTTCGCGGCCATGGTGGGTTTCGCCATTGAGACGCTCAACTTCGCCGCCATCCCGTTCCTGCTGTTGTTCGTGTTCGGATACTGGTGGGCGGGCGGCGCAACGCTGTATGAAGAGCACCAGAGCCGCTTGCATTGGCTGAAGCAGCGGCGCCTGGCGCTGAGCGCGGCGCGGCAATTGTAGGGCGCCCGATACTGTGGGACAGGCCTCCTGGCCTGTCCTCCTCGCACGCTGCGCCCGTATTCCCCCACCACGTGGGACAGACCATCGCCGTTGGTGGTCTGTCGTCCTCACCGGCGTTCATCGGCCGCCACGCCATCGCCTTTTGCGGGTCTGCCGTCTCAACGCCGACATGCTAACCGCGTTAATCGTGGTTTAAGACACGCCGGTCCCATAAAACGTACAGTCGTCCGCGGCCGCGCAGCGCTCCGCCAGCGGCCGGACTTCGCTCATTCGCCGCCAAAACATGCTACTATAATTAAATCGTTCGATTGAAACGTATGATTGAGACCAAGCAGAAGCTTCTCGACGCCGCCGAGCGCCTCTTCTCCGAGCAGGGCTATGGCGCAGTATCGTTGCGGCAGATCATCGCCGATGCCGATGTCAATCTGGCGGCCATCCATTACCACTTCGGCTCCAAGCAGGAACTATTGGACGAAGTGATCCTGCGCAAGGCCGGTCCCGTGAATCGCGAGCGCTTGGCGCGGTTAGACCGGTTGGAAGCGGCGCCGGGCGGGCCGCGGGTAGAGCGGGTCTTGGAAGCCTTCCTCATGCCGATGGCCGAAGCCGCCGGCCAAAATCCCGAGTTCTGCAAGCTGATGGGGCGGATGCAGGCCGAGGGAATCCTGACGGAGGTGGTCGTGCGAAATTTTCAGCCGATGCTGGGGCGCTTTTTGGGGGCGCTGCGAAAAGCAGTTCCGGATTTGCCCGAGAACGAGTTCCGTTGGAGAGTGCATTTCATGCAGGGTTCCATAGCGCACACCATGTCGAGCGACCCGGCGCCGCTCGCGGGCGCTCAGGATATTGGCGGGTTTCCCGGCCGCATCGAGCGGCTGATCGCGTTCTTGAGCGGAGCGTTTCGCGCGCCGGCCGTCGTTGCCAGTAAGCGTGTCGCAGGCAAGCGTGTCGCAAGCAAGCGTGTCGCGCGCAAGCCAGCGAAGAAATTGGGGAAAGGCAAATGAGAAAAGCGTGGCTAATCCTATCCGCTCTGCCGCTTTTGTGCGTGGCGGCTCCTCTGCGGCTCAGCTTGAGGCGCGCCGTGGAAATGGCGGTCTCGCCCGAAGGCAATACCAATATTCAGCTTTCCGGCGAAGCGTTGAAGCAGGCGCAGGCGCGGTCGGCGGAATCGCGCGCGGCGCTGCTGCCCGATCTGGAAGCGTCGGTCACCGAACAGAGCCGCACGGAAAACCTGGCGGCGCTGGGGCTCCAAGCGGTGGCCCTGCCCATTCCAGGTTTCCATTTCCCCACGTTCGTCGGTCCGTTCAGCACCTTCGACGCGCGCGCCACGGCCACGCAGAGCGTGTTCGATTTCGGCTCCATCCGGCGGTATCAGGCGTCCAAAGTGGGCGTTTCCGCGGCGAAATCGGACATCAGAAACACCGATGAGCAAGTGGCCGCGCAAGTGGCGCGGGCGTATCTGGCCGCTGTCAAGGCCGATACCGATGTGGAAACCGCGCAGGCCAACGTGACGCTTTCCGACGCGCTGCTGACGCAGGCGAACAACCAGAAGACGGCGGGCACGGGCACTGGCATTGAGGTCACGCGGGCCCGCGTGCAACTGGCTAACGACCGGCAGCAGTTGCTGGTGGCGCAGAATGCGCGCCGCGCCGCGCACCTGCAGCTTCTGCGCGTTATGGGCCTGCGCCTCGATACGGAAATCGAGCTTACCGATCGTCTGGAATACGCTCCGGTGGACGCGATGACGCTGGAACAAGCCGGGCAGCAGGCGTTGCGTGAGCGCGCCGATCTGGAAGCGCAGCAGCGGCGCGAAGAGAACGCGCGCCTTTCGGCGAGCGCCACCAAGCTGGAGCGCCTGCCATCGTTAGCGGCGTTCGGCGATTATGGCTCCATCGGCACGGGGCTGGATAGCTCACTGCCTACGCGGACCATCGGCTTTCAGGTGAAGGTGCCGGTCTTCGACGGAGGCCGGCGGGACGCGCAACGGGCCGAATCGGCGTCGCAGTACCGCGCTGAAAAAACGCGCACCAACGATTTGAAGCAGCAGATCGAGCTCGACGTGCGGTTGGCGCTCGACGAGCTCAAATCGGCGGAAGACCAGGTGAAGGTGTCGAAAGAGGGCCTGGAGCTGTCGCAGAATGAGTTGGCGCAGGCGCGGCGGCGGTACGAGGGCGGCGTCGCCAACAGCGTGGAAGTGACGGACGCGCAGACGCGGCTCGAGCGCGCGCGCGATAACCAGACGGCGGCGCTCTACGCATACAACGTAGCGCGCATCGATCTGGCGCAGGCCATGGGCAAGGTACGGGCGGCCGTGCAGTAGCGCTGGGCCATGCCCGGTGAAGTTGTCCAAAAGGTATGTACTGCTTAGAAGCTGATTTGTGGGGCAGGTTGGCCAACCTGCGGCCGATTGGGGGTACATACAATGCCGGCCAGGCGGCAGTGCAGTAGGGGTCAGGGCAGCCGTGCAATAGATGTGGGGCAGGCGCTTCCGCCTGCCAACCCCCGGCGATGGGCGGGTTCCGGGCAGCCGTGCAATAAGGAGCGCAAGCGATGAAGAAGCGAATAATTCCGATCGTAATTATCTTAGCGGCCGCAGGCGCCGCCGCCATGTACGCGTTTCACGGAACGGGGGGCAAGCCCGATAACCGGCTGACGGTCTCGGGGAACATCGAGCTCACCGAGGTGAATATCGCTTTCAAGACCGCCGGGCGGCTCATCGAGCGCACGGTGGATGAAGGCGACACCGTGAAGAAGGGGCAAGAGATCGCGCGGCTCGACCGCGACCAGTTGACGGCGCAGCGTGAGCGGGAAGCGGCGGGCCTCGCATCGTCCGAAGCCCAGCTCGCGGAGGCGGTGACGGCAGTCGAGTGGGAGAAAGCCAACATGGCGGCCGACATCGAGCAGCGCCAGGCCGATCTGGCTTCGAACCAGGCTCGCCACGCCGAGCTCAAGAACGGCGCCCGTCCGCAGGAGAAGCTGCAAGCGCGCGCGGCGGTGGAATCGGCGCAATCGGCCTACGACCGCGCGCAGCGCGATTGGGAGCGCGGGCAGGCCTTATATAAGGACGACGATATTTCCACCGCGCAATACGATCAATACCGCAACGCTTTCGAAGCCGCCGACGCCGCGCTCAAGAACGCGAAGGAAGCGCAAGCGCTGGTACTGGCCGGGCCGCGCGCGGAGC
Source organism: Bryobacterales bacterium (assembly GCA_003135055.1). Classification (GTDB taxonomy): domain Bacteria; phylum Acidobacteriota; class Terriglobia; order Bryobacterales; family Bryobacteraceae; genus PALSA-243. The sequence continues at coordinate 6,677 of PLDF01000324.1, forward strand.
AAATCGATGCCGCCGGCGGGCAGGTGTCGCACGCGCAAGGCGCGTTGAACATGGCCCAGGCCAACACCATCGAGCTGAAGCGGCGGCAGCAGGACGTGGTCATGCATAGGGCGCAAATCGCCCAGTCGCGCGCCAGCCTGGCGTTAATCGATTCGCAGTTGAGCGACACCGTGGCGGCATCTCCGGTGGATGGCGTCGTGCTGATGAAGGCAGCCGACGTGGGAGAAGTGCTGGCGCCGGGAACCACGGTAGTGACAGTGGGCGATATCGACCATCCGTGGCTGCGCGGGTACGTCAACGAGACCGATTTGGGCAAAGTGAAGCTGGGGTCGAAAGCGCGCGTAACCACGGACTCGTATCCCGGCAAGGTCTATGACGGACGAGTGACGTTCATATCGAGCGAAGCGGAGTTTACGCCCAAGCAGATTCAGACCGAGCAGGAGCGGGTAAAGCTGGTGTACCGCATCAAGATCGAACTGGAGAATCCGCGGCATGAGCTGAAGTCGAATATGCCGGCCGATGCCACGATCGTATTGAATTAGCCGTATTGAATTAGTCCCGTGTTGACCTTATGCAGCCCTCAACCGAAGCACCCATCATCGAAACTCGCGGCCTCACTCGGCGCTTCGGGGAGCTGACCGCCGTCGATCGCGTGGATTTGACCGTGATGCGCGGCGAGATCTTCGGTCTGGTGGGACCGGACGGGGCGGGGAAGACCACCATGCTGCGTATGCTCTGCGGCTTGATGGACCCAACCGAGGGAAGCGCGCGCGTTGCCGGACACGACGTAGCGAAAGAGTCGCGCGCGGTGAAAGACCAGATCGGTTACATGGCGCAGCGCTTCGGTTTGTATGCCGATCTGACGGTGGAAGAGAACATGGTCTTCTACGCGGACCTCTTCGGCATTGTGGGCGCGGAGCGCGACGCGTTGAAGCTGCAACTGCTGAAGATGACGCGCATGGAACCGTTCCGCGCACGGCAAGCGGGCCGCCTTTCGGGCGGCATGAAACAGAAACTGGCGCTGATGTGCACGCTGCTGCACCGCCCGCGGATCTTGCTGCTGGATGAGCCTACCAATGGCGTGGACCCGCTTTCCCGCCGCGATTTCTGGGTGATTTTGCATCAACTGCTGGCTGGCGGCATCACCATCCTGATGACCACCGCCTATCTGGATGAAGCCGAGCGCTGCCACCGCGTGGGCCTGATGCATAGAGGCAAGCTGATCCGCTGCGCGCCGCCGGACGACATGAAGCGCGAGACCGGCGCCGCCAACCTGGAGGGCGCATTCATCCACACCATCCGCGCCCTGGAGGCCGCATGACAGCCCATCCCCACCCCACTTTCTGTGCAGCCCTCACACCGCTGCAACCCAGTATCTTTGCAGCCTGCCAAGATTCTGCAGCCTGCCAAGATTTGTGCATGTCGGTCCGCTATGTGGGGCAGCCAATCGTGGCTGCAGCCGGCTTTCAGCCGGCTTTCTTCACCTGCGCGTCCGCCGATTTCCGCCGCCGCCGTTCCCTCCCAGGGCTGTCCCCGGCTCGTGTGAACGCCTCTCTCCCAACCCAACTACTCCCATGATCGCCGTAAAAATCACCGACTTAGTCAAAACCTTCGGCTCCTTCGTCGCCGTAGACCACGTCTCTCTCGAAGTATCCAAGGGCGAAATCTTCGGCTTCCTGGGCCCCAACGGCGCCGGAAAATCCACCACCATCCGCGTGCTCTGCGGATTGCTCACGCCCACCTCCGGCAGCGCCAGCGTCAACGGCTTCGACGTGGCCACGCAGCCCGAAGAGATCCGCCGTACCATCGGCTATATGTCGCAGAAGTTCTCGCTCTACGACGACCTCACCGTGGAAGAGAACATCGATTTCTTCACCGGCATGTACGGCGTTCCGCGCGAGCGCCGGGCCGAGCGTAAAGATTATGTGCTGCGCATGGCCAACATCGCCGAGCGGCGAAAGGCGCTGACCCGTACGCTCTCCGGTGGCTGGAAGCAGCGCCTGGCGCTGGGTTGCGCAATTCTGCACGAGCCGGCCGTCTTGTTCCTCGACGAGCCCACTTCCGGCGTGGACCCTATCGCGCGCGCCAGTTTCTGGGAGCTGATTCGCGAGATGGCCGCCAGCGGACACACCATCTTCGTCAGCACGCACTACATGGACGAGGCCGAAAATTGCGGCCGCATCGCACTGATGTACAGCGGCAAAGTGATCGCGCTCGGGCCGCCGGCCGATCTCAAACGCGGCATGGGGGTGCCCACCATGGAGGACGTATTCGTGGCCATGATCGAAGCCGAAGAAAGGAAGGCCGCCGCATGAGTTACCGCCGATTGCGCGCAGTATTTATCAAGGAGCTGCACCACATCACGCGCGATCCGCTCAGCCTGGGGATGGCGTTGGCGGTGCCGGTCATGATGCTGGTGCTCTTCGGTTATGCGCTGAGTCTCGATGTCGACCAGATCCCCGCGCTGATTTACGACCAAAGCAAGACTGAGGCCAGCCGCGACCTGGTCCGGCAGTTCCAGGCATCGCGGTATTTCGACATCGTTGGTTTCGTGAACGGCTACGCCGCCATCGAGCGCGGCATCGACACCGGCAAGGCGTTGATGGGCGTGGTGATTCCGCTCGATTACTCGAGGAACGCCGGTCTAGGCGGCAATGCGCCGGTACAGATCCTGCTCGATGGCAGCGATTCGAATACCGCGTCTATCGCGCTGGGATATGCGGAGGGTGTCACGCAGGCGTATTCGCTGGAATTGCGGTCGCGAATGCAAAACCGGCGTGCGGGCGGCAGTAGCAATAGTAGTGCCGCGACGGTTCCAGCCGTGCAAGCGCAAACTCGCGTCTGGTACAACAGCTCGCTGGAATCGAAGAACTACGTGGTGCCCGGATTAATCGCCGTGATTCTGCAGATCATCGCCGCGCTGCTGACTTCACTCACCATCGCGCGCGAGTGGGAGATGGGAACCATGGAGCAGATTCTCTCGACGCCCTTGCGCCCGGCCGAGATGGTGCTCGGCAAGATGTTCGCGTATTTCGTGGTGGGCGTAGCCGATTCGGCGATCGCAGTGTTGGTAGGCGTGTTTATATTTCAAGTGCCTTTGCGCGGCAGCCTGCCGCTGCTGGCCTTTTCCACGTGCATCTTCCTGGTCGGCGCCCTGTTCTGGGGCATCTTTATTTCAGCCGCGGCGCGGAATCAGTTGCTGGCCTATCAAATGGGATTGCTGAGCTCGTTTCTGCCGGCGTTCCTGTTATCGGGCTTTATCTATTCTATCGAGACGATGCCCAAGCCCATCCAGGCGATCACTTTTTTGGTGCCGTCGCGATACTTTGTCACCATCCTCAAGGACATATTTCTCAAAGGCGTCGGCGTGCAGGTGGTGGGCGCCGAATTGGGACTGCTGTCGGTCTACGCGACGCTGGTATTCCTGTTTGCGACGCGTAAGTTGAATCAGAAAGTAGCGTGACATACAGCCATGTGGGAGCGCATCCGAGTCATTCTTCGCAAAGAGTTCATCCAGGCGTTGCGCGATCCGCGCATGCGGGTGCTGCTATTTCTGCCGCCCATGATCCAACTTCTGGTCTTCGGCTTCGCGGTGAACCTTGACGTGGATCACGCGCGCATCGCGTGGATGGATATGGACCGCACGCCGGCCAGCCGCGAGCTGCGGGCGCGATTCGAAGGCTCGGGCCGCTTCGACGTAGTGTCGCAGCCGCGGAACGAAACCGAAGTCCACGACACGCTGGATCGCGCGCAGGCGCAGGCAGTGATTCGGGTGCTGCCCGAATTCGAGCGCGACCTGAAGCGCGGCGTGCCGGCGCAGGTGCAGATCCTGGTGGATGGGACGAACTCCAATACCGCGACTTTGGTGGCGAGTTACGCGCAGGAGGTTGTCGCCGCCTATGCGAGCGGCGAATCGGTAGAGAGGCAGAAGGTTCGCGTGCTGACGATGAGTCCCGGCGCGGCGGCGAATCTTTCGTTTCTGCAGGTCGACGCGCGCAGCCGCGTGTGGTTCAATCCCGATCTATACAGCCGTAATTATTTCGTGCCCGGCGTGATCGCCAACATTATCATGGTGGTGACCATGATGCTGACGGCCCTGGCGATCGTGCGCGAGAAGGAGATCGGCACCATGGAGCAGTTGATGGTGACGCCCATGCGCCCCATCGAGTTGATGCTGGGCAAAACGCTGCCGTTCGCGATGGTGGGGTTAGTCGACGTGGCGCTGGTCACCACGGTAGCGCTGCTGGTCTTTCATATTCCGTTCCGCGGGAGCCCGGCGCTGTTGTTGCTGTGTTCCGTGCTGTACTTACTCACCACGCTGGGCGCCGGACTGTTCCTCTCCACTATTTCGAACACGCAGCAACAGGCGATGATGGCAAACTTCTTCTTCACCACGCCGGCGTTCATGCTGAGCGGGTTCGCATTTCCGATCCATAACATGCCGATGGTAGTCCAATACCTGACGTACCTGAACCCGCTGCGCTATTTCATCGAAATAGTACGCGGCCTGTTCTTGAAAGGCGTCGGCATCTCGGTGTTATGGCCGCAGATGGCAGCGCTAGCCGTGTTCGGCGTATCGATGATCACGCTAAGCGCGCTACGCTTCCACAAAAAACTGGATTAGCCGCCCTCCTGTTTTGTGGGGCAGCCAATCCTGGCTGCAGCCGGCTTTCAGCCGGCTCTCTTCACTTTTGCGCCAGCTCGAAGCCTGCCTGTAGACAAACTACAGCCAACCCTGTAGAATACCTACTGTCATGCGCTGGAACCGTCGACGCCGCGAGCGCGATCTCGATGCCGAGCTTCGCGCCCATCTCGAAATGGCCGCCCAGGATGCCCGCGCGCGCGGCGAATCGTCCGAGGCCGCCCGTCTGGCCGCTCTGCGCGAATTCGGCAATCGCGACCTGGTGAAAGAGACCACTCGCGACATCTGGGGACGCAATCCGTTCCATGGCACAGTCGACGATCTTCGCGCGGGCCTGCGCACGTTCCGCAAGAATCCGGCCTTCGCAGCCATCATGATTCTGACGCTGGCGCTGGGCATCGGCGCCAACACGGCGATCTTCAGTCTGGTGGACGCCGTGCTGTTGCGGAGCCTGCCGGTGAGCCACCCGGAGCAGCTTGTGCAGGTGCGGATCGACGCGGACCATTCCTACTTTACCAATCCGCTCTGGGAGCAGCTTCGCGACCACCAGGACGTATTCTCCGGCCTGTTTGCGTATAACGAGGCAAGGTTCAATCTAACCGCTGGCGGTGAAGCCCATTACGCCAACGGCGAGTGGGTGAGCGGCGATTTTTTTAGAACTCTTGGCGCGGGCGCGGCCATTGGCCGAACCCTCACCGCCGCCGACGACCGCCGCGGATGCGCGCCGACTGCCGTTCTGGGCTACAGCTTCTGGCAAGCAAAGTATGGAGGCGACCCAGCAATTCTTGGCCGTTCGATTTCGCTGGAAGGTCATCCGTTCCGGATTCTGGGTGTCGGCCGGCCCGGCTTTACCGGCATCGATGTGGGCCGGCAAGTGGACGTTTATGTTCCGCTCTGTTCCAGGGCGATTGTGCAGGAACCCGGTTTGCCGCTCGACTCGCGCAATACCTGGTGGCTGAGCGTAATGGGCCGTCCCAAGCCAGGCATTTCGCCAGCCAGGGTGGCGGCGCGGCTGAAGATTCTTGCGCCATCCATCTTCGAAGCCACCGTTCCGCCCGACTTTCCGCTTAAGGCGCGGCGCGAATACGCCGCCCATTCGCTCGAAACGGTTGCCGCTTCGAACGGCATCTCTTACTGGAGGCTCCAATATAGAGACGCATTGCTCATTCTGATGGCGGTGGTGGGCCTGCTGCTTTTGATCGCGTGCATCAACGCGGCCAACCTGCTGCTGGCGCGAGCCACGGCCCGGCGGAGGGAAATCGCCGTGCGGATGGCTCTGGGCGCGGGTCGATGGCGGCTGATGCGTCAGCTTCTGATGGAGAGCGCGCTTTTCGCCGTGGCGGGCGCCGCGCTAGGCGCGCTGTTCGCGCAATGGAGCAGCCGCTTGCTGGTTGGCTTCCTCTCTTCCACCAACAACCCGGTGTTTCTCGACCTGGCGATCGACGTTCGCGTGCTGGCGTTTACCGCCGGCGTCTCGGCTGCCGCCGTCCTGCTCTTCGGATTGGCGCCTGCCTGGCGAGGGACTCGCGTCGACCCGCAGGCAGCCATGAAAGTCAGCGCGCGCGGCATAGCGGAAGGCCACTCGCGCTTCAACCTCGGCAAAGTGCTGGTAAGCGCACAAGTAGCGGTCTCAATGGTCTTGGTGGTGTGCGCGGCGCTGCTGTTGAGCACCTTCTGGAAGCTCTCCACTCTCGATGCCGGATTCGATCGCGACCGTGTGCTGCTTGTCCAAACCGATATGCGCAACGCGCACTATCCGAAAGGGCTCGTACATCCCACCTTTGAGGAAATGCGCCAGCGGCTCGCCGCGATTCCGGGCGTGCTTTCCACCAGCTATTCCTTCATTACGCCTCTCGTCGGAGCCATGATAATCACCACTATCGAAGTGGAAGGCGGCGCGCCGCAATCGCTGCGCGATTCGGAGATTCCCGCCAACTTCGTGAGCCAGGGTTACTTCGAGACGCTCGGTACGCCATTGCTCGCGGGCCGCGATTTCGACCCGCGCGATATGGCGGAGTCGGCGAAAGTGGCGATCGTCAACCAGGCTGCCGCGCGGAAGTACTTCGATACCGAAAATCCGGTGGGACGGTATTACCGCACAGGCCGTCCAGTGCCGAATCGGTTGGTGAAGGTTATAGGCGTCGTCAAAGACGCAAAATATATCAGGCTGCGCGAGAAGCAGCCCGCCATCGCCTACTTGCCCGAGGGGTCCACTGGGCCGTCTGTCACCTTCGAATTGCGCACCGCCGGTCCGCCCGCGAATCTGGCGGCGGCGGCGCGGGCAGTCATGGAGGGCGTGAACCCCGCGATCGTATTGAACTTCCGCACTCTTGCGGTCCAAGTAGCCGAATCGCTGGTGCGCGAGCGTTTACTGGCAACGCTGTCGGCGTTCTTCGGCGGTCTGGCGCTGCTGCTGGCCGCCATCGGACTCTACGGCGTCGTCTCGCACAACATGGCGCGGCGGCGGGGCGAGATCGGCATCCGCATGGCTTTGGGAGCGGAGCGAACGCGCGTATTACGAATGGTGATGGGGGATGTCGCGATAGTCGTCGGCATCGGACTGGCTGCAGGATTAGGCGCATCGCTGGCGGTCACGAAGTACGTGGCCAGCTTTCTTTATGGAGTCACCCCCACCGATCCGCGCGTGCTTTCTTCCGCGGCGCTGCTGTTCGGACTGGTGGCTGCTATTGCGGGCTATGTACCGGCGCGCCGCGCGTCGCGGCTCGACCCCATGAACGCATTGCGGGAGGAATAGATATGAACTGGAAACGCCGCGAGCGCGATCTCGACGCCGAGCTTCGCGCACATCTGGAAATGGCCGCCCATGACGCCCGCACCCGCGGTGACTCCACCGAAGCCGCGCGCCTGGCCGCTCTGCGCGAATTTGGCAATCGCGATCTGGTGAAAGAGACCACGCGCGATATCTGGGGGCGCAATCCGTTCCACGGAATCGGAAGCGATATCCGCGCGGGCCTGCGCACGTTCCGCAAGAATCCCAGCTTCGCGGCGATCGTGGTTCTTACTCTCGCGCTCGGCATCGGCGCCAACACGGCGATCTTCAGTCTGGTGGACGCCGTGCTGTTGCGGAGCCTGCCGGTGAGCCATCCGGAACAGCTTGTGCAAGTGACCATGGGCGTCGGCGTCGACGAGTTGACGAACCCGATCTGGGAACAGCTTCGCGACCGGCAGGACGTCTTCTCCGGGCTGCTCGCCTACAACGCCCCGCGATTCAACCTGGCGCAAGGCGGCGAAGCGCATTACGTGCGTGGAAGCTGGGTGAGCGGCCAGTATTTCTACACGCTCGGCGTGGCGCCGGCTGCCGGCCGCACGCTTGTGGCTGCGGACGATGTGCGAGGCTGCGCCGCGACGGCCGTGCTGGGCTACGATTTCTGGCAACGGCAATATGGCGGCGCTCCCGGCGCGCTGAGCCAATCGATTTCGCTCGACGGGCATCCCTTCCGGATTCTTGGCGTAGCGGCGCGCGGGTTTACGGGGATTGATGTAGGCAGCTCCGTCGACGTTTTTGTTCCGATCTGCGCCGAGCCTGTGATGCACGGAGCCGCCGCCTCTCAACTGGATCAGCGCCTCAGTTGGTGGCTCAAAGTGGTGGGCAGGCCGAAGGCTGGGCCTAATGATGTGTCCGATTCCCAACGGGCTGCTGCGCGGCTGAAGATACTTGCGCCCGCGGTCTTCGCGGCCACCATCCCGGCGAGCTTGCCTCCCGAGCGGCAGCGCGATTATGCGGCGGGCACGTTCGAGATCAAGCCGGCCGCCGGCGGAATCTCTGAGCTGCGCGTGCAGGTCCAGCAGTCGCTGAAAATTCTCATGGCGATAGTCTGCCTGCTGCTTCTGATCGCGTGCGCCAATGTCGCCAATTTGTTGCTGGCGCGCGCCGCCAGCCGCCAAAAGGAAATCGCCGTGCGCATGGCGGTTGGGGCCGGGCGCTGGCGGTTGATCCGGCAGCTTTTGGTGGAAAGCGCGCTGCTCGCCGCTGCGGGCGCAGCGTTGGGCGTGTTGTTTGCGCAGTGGGGAAGCCGGCTGCTGGTGGGGTTGCTTTCCGCGTCCGGTCAGCAGGTATTTCTCGATTTGACCATGGACGCGCGTGTCCTCGCATTTACGGTGGGCGTCTCGGCGCTGGCGGCGATCTTATTCGGACTCGCTCCAGCGTGGCGCGCGACCCGCGTTCAGCCGCAGGCGGCCATGAAAGTCAATGGCCGCGGCGTGGCGGAAGGGCAATCGCGATTCGGCGCAGGCAAGGCGCTAGTGAGCGCGCAGGTAGCGGTTTCGCTGGTGCTGGTAGTGGGCGCGGCGCTGATGCTGAGCACGTTCTGGAATCTGCTGGCGCTGAACCCGGGCTTTGAGCGCGACCATGTGCTGATTGTCCGGACCGACCTGCGCAACGCGCGCTTCCCGGTGAGCCGCCTGGAACAGAGCTTTGAGGAGATGCGGCAGCGGCTGGCGGAAATTCCGGGAGTACGCTCTGCTAGCTTCTCGAACCAGACGCCGATCAACAGCGCCGGGCAGAATGCGATGATTCAGGTTGACGGTTTTCAACCCAAACAACGGCGCGACTCGCTGGTGATGTTGAATTTCACGAGTCCGGGTTTCTTCGCAACGCTCGGCACGCCGCTTCTCGCCGGGCGCGATTTTGACGCGCGCGACGCTACGGGCTCGGGCCGGGTAGCGGTGATCAATGAAACCGCGGCGCGGAAATACTTCGGCTCGCTCGACGTGCTGGGCCGCTCCTTCCGCCTGGGCTTTCCGGCGCCGAATCAGCTGGTGCAAGTGGTGGGTCTGGTTAAGGACGCCAAATACCGCAGTCTGCGCGAGGACGCTCGGCCCATCGCATATCTCCCCTCGGCGCAAGACGCCGATATCCACCCGTTCATCAATTTCGAATTGCGCGCGGCGGGTCCGGCCGGGAACCTCGCGCCGGCGGTGAAGCAGGCTATTGAGCAGGTGAATCCACAGATCGCGCTGGAGTTCCGCACGCTGGAGGCGCAGGTGGCCGAATCGCTCGCTCGCGAGCGGCTGATGGCGACGCTCTCCGGATTTTTCGGCGGGCTGGCTCTGCTGCTGGCAACGGTCGGCTTATACGGCGTGATCTCGCACAACATGGCGCGGCGGCGCAATGAGATCGGTATCCGCATGGCATTGGGCGCCGATCGATCGCGCGTCCTGCTGTTGGCGCTGGGCGATGTAGCCGTGGTCGTCGGCCTGGGGCTGGCCGCGGGATTGGGCGCGTCTCTGTTGGTCACGAAGTACGTTGCCAGCTTTTTATATGGGGTGAAGGCGACGGATGCCAGAACGCTCATTTCCGCCGCGCTGCTCTTCGCCGCCGTGGCAGCGATTGCAGGGTATCTGCCGGCGCGCCGCGCGTCGCTTGTCGATCCGATGGTTGCGCTACGTGAGGAATAGAATATGAAATCCCGCTATCAGAATCGCATCGAGCTGCTACAGGGAACGCTCGACATGCTCATCTTACAAACCCTGCAATGGGGACCGCAGCACGGCTATGGAATCGGCAACGCCATCCGCGCCAATTCCGGCGAGCTGCTGAAGGTGGAGACAGGCTCGCTGTATCCGGCGCTGCATCGGCTGGAAAAGCAAGGATGGGTGAAGTCGGAGTGGAAGCTGACGGAGACCGGGCAGAGGGCGAAATACTATCGGCTGACGCCCGCGGGCAAGAAGCAGCTTCTCACTGAGCATAGCCGCTGGACGCAGCTCACGCAGGCGATTGCCGGGATCATGTCGCCTGCGCCGGCGAACCCTCTCGATGAGATGTAATGTACGACCGGCCTCCTGGCCTGTCGCTTGGTAGGACAGACCATCGCCTTTCGTGGTCTGTCGTGTTTCGCTAAAGTACGACGGCCCGACAGGGTCGAAAAACCACCCCGAACATTGGGGAATCCCCGGAGCGCCGCAGGGTTTTTCATGAAGTTTCGCGGGCGG
>PLDF01000374.1 GCA_003135055.1 Bryobacterales bacterium
GCCGCCCCTATGCCGATCAACGGTGAATATCGGCAGGTATCCAACTGCCGGATGAAATCGCGAATAGCGCAGTAGGGCACGCCTCCGCAAAGATGACGCCCCGGCGATCCATTAGTTGTCCGTGGGTACTTTCTCGATATGGTCAACCACGAGAATTTCGAGGTTGGCCTTCCCCTGGCGGATCTTCAGGCCGAGTTGGGTCTCCAGCGCCTCCAGCATCGATTGGCCTTCGGGCGCCTCTTTGCCCGCTTGTGGATTGTCGGCTGGCGGCGACCAGGCGAGCTTGATGTCGTATTTGCCTGTCAGACCCGTCGCATCGACCACCGGACGCGGTGTACCGCCGCCGATGGAGAGTCGGCCTTCGAGCATCAGCGCCAGTTGTTTCATGGTCCCGGCGGGGGCTACAAAATGAGCGGTGCCGCCGGTGAAGAAACCCATCGTCTGGCCAGCGGGAATGATCGGAAAGCCATCCCTATCACGCTTGGGAGACGTGCCGGGTTCGTTGGAAACTTCGGCCGGATCGTCGGGTTTGCGATCCACCCACACCTTCCCCTTGAAGCCGCCCTTGCCCATGACCAACTCGTACACGGGCATCTCCCTGGTTTCGCGGTGCACCTTGACCTTGAACTGGTCCTCCAGGAAGCTCTGCCACATAAGTCTGACGTCTTCCTTAGTGCTACCGGCGGGAACCTTGGCGACGATCTGGTACTCGGGCATCTCGCCATTCGCCTTAGGATAGGAGACCAAAGGAAAGCTCACCTCGTAGGCCATCGGTAAGGTTTGCGTCGGACGCCAATGACTGCAGCTGATTCGTCCGGGATCGTTGCTGCCTGGGCCGCCGCGGCAACCATAGAAGTTGACTTGGGCATCGGTGGGCATGGGTTTGATGGACACCACCTCGAAGCCCGGTCGAGGGGCAGCAGGTTGGGCATGAGCAGTTCCAGTGGCCAGGACTTGCCAGAGGGCCAGAAAGAGGACGCCGGAGTACGATTCGGGATGTCTTTCGAGTGCCATTCCCTCCACAATAAGGCAAATCGTCACGGAGAAGGACCGACGCAGTCAGCAATTGTGAACGGCGTATGCCAGCGCCTCACCGTCGATTCGGCCGCTGATTTTAGTCGGAGTCGCTGCCCGCAGGCTGATGCCGGTTGTAGAGGCAGAGCGCAGCGTGGTATAAATCACTGAATTCGGATGGGCCCCGAGGGGCGAGGAGATGGCTATGCTTTCACGCTGGATTGCAACGATTGTGGTGACTGCGGCTCTTGTGCCCGGTGTCGGCCGTGGCGAGGTGGCGGGAAAGTGGGTCGCCGAGCTGACGAGCCCGACGCTCCTGGAGCCCGCATACATCCGGGTCGTGCTTGCGCGGACGGGCGATGCGGTGAGCGGCGCGTGGGGCACTGAGATCGTGAAGGGCATGGTGAAGGGCTCGAACGTGTCGTTGGCGCTGACAGATACGGCGGGCCGCGATGCCGGCACGCTCACCGGCAAAATCGAGGGTGATGCGGGCGGGGGCGGAGGAACGATGGCGGGCGTGGGACGCAGGGGAGGCCGCGGCGGGGCTGGTTCTGGCGCACGCGCTCCCGTGCTGCAAGAGGTGGCATGGAAGCTGACACGCGAACTGACGCCGCCGGCCAAACCGCGCGAGATCAACTACGATCCCACCACCTTTCAGGCTTACTACTACGCCGGGAACAAACCGGGCATTCACATCTTCCCGGGCGACATCGTGCACACCTGGGCGCCCGATTCCGCGGGAACCGATAAAAACCTGAAACGCGTGGCTCTGGGCGGCAACCCGAACATCGGGCCTATTTATGTGGAAGGAGCATTGCCGGGCGACACGCTGGTGGTCCACCTGATCAAGATCGAGCCAAACCGCAAGACGGCTCGGCAGGGGAGTAGAATTCAACAGTTTGGCGTCACGCCGGCTTACAATCTCGCCGCGAAGTACGACGCGGGCTTCAACGGCGAATACCAGTTGGACAACGCGACCGGCATCGCGGTGCTCACCGCGCCCACGCCGGCGCTCAAGAACTTCAAGGTAACGATGAAGCCGATGCTGGGCTGCATCTCCGTCGCGCCTCCGGGGTTCGAAGCCCTGACCGGCCCGCACCTCGGCGTCTTCGGCGGCAATCTCGACTATAACGGCGCCGTGTCCGGCACGACGATGTTCTTCCCCGTCTTTCATCCGGGCGCGCTCTTCGGATTCGGCGATGGCCACGCGGCTATGGCCGACGGCGAAGTAACGCAGACGGGACTGGAGGTCTCGATGGCAGTCGATTTTTCCGTCGAGGTGATCAAGGGCTACCAGACGCAAGGCGTCCGTGAGGAGGATTCGGACTACATCATCTCGTTCGGCGTGGCGGGTTCACTGCAGGAGGCTCTGAAGGTGTCGACTGCGCAGCTTGCGACTTGGATCAAGCACGACTACGGGCTCAGCGACAGCGAGGTCGCCCTGTTGCTGGGCGCCGTGATGAAGATCGAAGTGACCGAGCTGGTCGACCCCGAGTTTAACGTAGTGACCAAGGCGCCCAAAAGCTCGCTCGCCATGCTGATTAAAACACCCGGTAACGGCAACTGATTACGTCACATGCTAGGCTGGGACGGCCGAGCGGCCCGGTTTTATTTGTTATCGCAGCGCGGCGAGACCAGTTGTTGAAGAGTTTCTCCCAAGGGAAGCCGTTCACGCTTGCGACCCTGCGCTAACGCCAAGTTAACCAACAATTTCGGTAGCTAGCTATCCCCGCAAGCCGTTTTTCTGGCAGGAGTACAAGTTAAATCTCGACGGCTTCCTGGCTATAGCCGTCAAGACCGGCGGCCGAAGCTTATTGATGAGAACGGAGACCTCGAACATGAAGTCTAATGAACCCAGCCGCGCAGCCCTCATAATCGCCCGGCAACGAGCTGCTCACCAGGTGCTCGATCATGGCTCAATCCTCNNAGCATCGGACGTCTGTTCACCACCGCGCGAAGCCGGATTGCGGAAGATGCTTTGTCAAGAGCTGTCGAAAGAGGGATTCGGCAGATCGTCATCCTTGGCGCCGGACTCGACACTTTCGCTCTCCGGAATCCCCATGGCGCACGACAGATCCGTATCTATGAGGTGGACCACCCCGCGACGCAGGCATGGAAACGCCAGCGCTTGGCTGAAGCTCAAATCGCACTTCCGCCATGGCTTATTCTCGCGCCAGTCGATTTCGAGCGGGACGATGTGGGAGAGAAGCTCGTCGCCGCAGGCTTTCAGCAGAACTCGCCCGCGTTTTTCACTTGGCTCGGGGTTGTGCCATATCTGACGCAGGACGCTATCGGCCGCACTCTGGACTACATGTCGTCAATCCGTAGCTCGGAGGTGGTGTTCGACTACATGGAACCTCCCGAGGCATTCTCAAAAGAGCTAAGGCAATTAGAAACGGAGCGGACCGAACAGCTTAAGAAAATTGATGAACGTTCGGTCAGCCGTTTCGAGCCGGCTGCCATTGCAGCGATGCTTCGCTCGCACGGATTTTGTGCCATCGAAGACATCGATTTCCAGGAGATCGCGTCCAGGTTCGGCCGCGCCGTTCAAGGGCTCGCGCCCGGACACGCTGGTGTTCATGTTGTCCATGCTAAGCACTAATTGACCGCCGCGCGACGTGTGCGCCCGCTACGCCAACACTGGCGTCCCTAACGGGGATCGAGCGCTCCTTCGTGCCTAATAAGGCCAGATCTCGGCCACTGCGTCACTCGTGGCGCAGGGCAACCGTGGGATCGAGCTTCGCGGCGCGCGCCGCCGGAACGAGGCACGCGAGGAACGCGGCCGAGCCCAACAGGAATACGACCGAAGCCATCGCCATCGGGTCGGTCCCCGGAACCTGGAAGACCTCGCCTTGCAGGAAGCGAGCCAGCATCACGCTTCCAGCGAGCCCGATGGCGAGACCGATGAGCACCAGCCTGCCTCCCATGGAGAGCATGAGGGAGAGCACGGCCCGCCGATCGGCGCCGAGCGCCATACGGATGCCGATTTCATGCGTGCGCCGCGCCACGCTGTAAGACAACATGCTGTAAATGCCGAAGGTGGCGAGAGCGAGCCCAAGCAGTCCGAAACACGTAAAGAGCGCCATGTTAAAGCGTGGCTGCACGGTTTCGAAACCGACGATATCGTCGAGGGAAAGCGGGCGGCTCAGAATCTGATCTTTATCGATGCCGCGGACACGATCCCTCACAGCATTGAGCAGCAGCATGGGCTGCCCGGCAGTGCGAAGGGCGAGGGTGCGTCCAGGCGGCGCAACGAGAGTGTAAGGAATATAAATGGCGGGTGCGGCCGGATCGCGCAGACCCTGGTTTCGCGTATCGGCGATCACGCCAACAACCGTGACCGCATCGGAGCTATGCGCGGGAACGAATACGGAAGGGCCCGGTTTGCCGAGCAGGTCGAGGCGCACCTGCCGGCCGATTGGACTGGTTCCGGCGGGCCACAGTTTCGTCGCAGCCTCATTGATGACCGCCACCGGGTCGGCGAGCGCGATTTCCTGATCGGTCAGCGCCCGGCCAGCGCGGAGCGCGATGCCCATCGTGCGAGGATAGCCGGCGCTGATCAACTCCACAAAAATAGGTCGCGAATCGGTTTTGGGCTGCCCTTCGATGGAATAGGCGCTGCGCGGCCCCCCGAAGGGCATGCCGCCGTTGCCGATAGCGGCCGATTCCACGTTAGGCAGACTCTTTACGGCATCGAGCACGCGCTCTGCGAAGCCGATGCGTTGCGCATACGTTGAATAGCGCTTGGGCGGCAGGGGCAGGCCGACCATGAGGACGCGATCCGGCTGAAATCCGAGATCGAGGCGCTGTAACTGGACGAAACCGCGTACGGTGAGGCTGGCGCCCATGAGCAGCACTACGGAGAGGGCGATTTCCGCAACGGCGAGCGCCGCGCGGGTTCGCCCGCCGGCCTGACCGGAAAGAGACCGGCCGGCGTCCTTGAGCGATTCCACCAGATCGTGACGCGAGCTTTTCAGCGCCGGCGCAAGGCCGAAGGTGATGCCGGTAAGCACGGAAACGGCCGCGGAAAATAATAGTACATAGCCATTGACCGTCACGCGCGCCTCATTGGGCACGTAGTCCGCGGGCATGAGCACAACGATTGCCTTGGTGAGGCCTATGGCCAGCAGGATTCCGAGCACGCCGGCGGCGGTGGAGAGCAGCACGCTTTCCGTCAGCAATTGCCGGAAGAGACGCCCCCGGCCCGCGCCAACGGATATGCGCACGGCAATTTCATGCGCACGCGCGGTCCCGCGCGCCATCTGCAGATTGGCGACGTTGGCGCAGGCGATCAGCAAGAGGAATCCCACAGCGCCGAAGAGCAGAGTGAGGCTCGATTGCATGTCGCCCGAGGCTGCGGTCATATCGAGATAGTTGATGAGCCGGGTGTTGAAGGTTTTCGGAAAGTCGTCAGGGTGCGCCTCCGCCAGTTGCCGAAGCAGGCCTTGCAACTGCTCTTCAGCAGCGCGCGATGCGGCTCCGGGCTGCAAACGTACTATCGCCGCGACTTCGGTGTTGTCGCGCGGATCTTCAGGTTCGACGATCCAACCGCCGTCGTCGGTCCACCAACCGAAGCGGGGTGGCATGACTCCGATCACCGTGAAAGCCTGATCGTTGAGCACCAAAGTCTTTCCAAGGGCGGAGGGGCTCAAATCGAAAAGGCGTTGCCAGGCTTTATAGCTGAGCACGATGACGGGCGCTGGCGATCCATCGGGTCCGAGATCGCCCGGCTGAATTGTGCGCCCCCAGGCCGGGGCCACGCCAAGGAATTGGAAGGCATTGGCGGTGACGGCGATGGCGCGAAAATTCTCCGGTGGACGACCGCCTGTGAGCAAACGGCTGCCCGGGTTGGTTGCCATGGTTTCGGCGAAGGTGGGAAGCTTCTTGATCTCGACGTACTCGCGCATGTGGTAAAACATGCGCGATTGGTTAGGATCTTTGAGATCGCGAATCTGCGGCGACCAGATCTGGTTGGGCTTGGCATAGGGATAGGGCGAAATCAGAACGCCGTAGATCACACTGAAGATCGCGGTGGTGGCGCCGATGCCGAGCGCCAGGGACAGCGCTGCTACGAGAACAAACCCCGGCGTCTTGCTTAAAACCCGGACGCCGTAGCGGATATCCTGCCAAATCGATTCCATGCGGCTCATCATCGTCATAGCATCGCTCTATTTTGTCAGACTGCGGAAAGGTGCATGACGTTAGCTACGGCGGAGGGTTGCAGCGGCCGAGACCAGTCCAGTTGGATCGGAGAGTGTCCAACCGAAAGCGGAACCCTAACATTGAATATCGGAAGCTATCCGGCAACCCAGATTCGTCCCCTATGTGACCGTCCGCCCGATAGCCCTCGATCATGGCACGCAAATTCGCTGGTCCCCTTATCGAGTGGCGTCCCATCGGCGCCGAGCGTACAGTTGCCGCCTCAGCCGATGGTTCCTCACCGAGCCGCCTCGCTGATGCTCGCTATCACCCACAAATTTCCCCCACCAGGCAGCATATTCAACTCCATTCGCGTTAGGAGTTCATACCATCCCACGGCAATTCGCGCGAGACCTCGCGCGGTATCCTTCGTCTTAGGATTCGAGGTCCTAGCCCTAGCCCAGAGGTCAGTAAAGCTATGCTCCGAGATTTCATCTACGCCGCAAGAACGCTGCGTTCGAGCCCAGCCTTCGCCGCCGCGGCGGTGATCACGCTCGCATTGGGCATCGGCGCCAGCACCGCCGTCTTCAGCGTCGCGGACGCCGTGCTGCTGCGTCCGTTGCCGTACAAAGATCCCGCGCGGCTGGTCTACGCCTGCGCCGATTTGCGACAGCGCAACCTGCTCGACTTCCTCTGGTCTTCTCCCGATTTGGCCGATTTCCGCGCCCACGCCTCGTCAACCATCGAGGACGCCGCCGGAGCGATCACGTTCCGCGCCGTGTACCGGCGCGACGACGGCTCCTCCGAGGAGATCGCTCAGGCCAACGTCACGCCCAATCTCTTTCGCATCTTCGGCGCGCGCGTCATTCTGGGTCGCGACTTCGTCGAAAGCGACGCCCAGCCTCAACCCGTGGGCCCCAATGGCCAACCGGCGCCAACCGATCGCCAATTGCCGCTCTACGGAATCATCAGTTACGAATTCTTCCAGCGGCGCTTCGGCGGCAATCCCGCTGCGCTGGGACAACCGGTCGCAAAAGGCGGCGCGATGATCGCCGGCGTGCTCGAACCCGGAGTCGAGTTGCTGTTTCGCCCCGATGAGAACGTCGAGCGCAAACCCGATCTCTACGTCGCGGCGCGCGTTGCGCCCGGCGGTCCGCGCATCGTGGTTCAATGGCGCGTCATCGCGCGGCTGCGTCCCGGAGTGACCATCGAACGAGCGCAAGCGCAGGCCGACGTCGTGGCCGCACAAAGTCGCGCGATCGAGCCGGCCTATGAAGGCGCCGATCTGCACTTCCGGATCGAGCCGATGCAGCGCTATCTCACCTCGCGATCGCGACCGGCGATCCTGGCCCTGATGGGCGCGGCCGTCTTTCTTCTGCTCATCGCGTGCTCGAACGTGGCGAACCTGTTTCTGGTGCGCGCCTCCCTGGGCGCGCGAAACCTCGCCGTTCGCGCCGCCATAGGGGCAAGCTGGTGGCGCCTGCTGCGGCAGCAGATGGCGGAAGCGTTACTCGTAGGCGCGTTCGGATCTGCATTCGGATTTGCCCTAGCCTCCATCGGCATTAAAGATCTGCTCGCCATCGCTCCCGCTAATCTGCCGCGGCGCGATTCCATCGGCATCGACCCGCCCGCGCTTGCCTTCAGCATCGGCGCCGGCCTTTGCGCCGCGCTCTTCTTCGGAATTCTGCCCGCTATCCGCGCCGCCCGCCCCAACCTCGCCCAAGTGCTGCGCGCCAGCGGCCGAGCCAGCGGACTTGCCGGGGGAGCGATCGTCCGCAACCTCGTCGTCATTGCGGAGGTTGCGTTGTGCTTCGTACTCCTCGTCGGGTCGGGTCTCATGTTCCGCAGTTTCCTCGCCCTGCAGCGCATCGATCCAGGGTTCGACCCGCGCAACACCCTGATGCTCCATCTCACCGGCGGCCGACAGGGCGCCACGCCCGCCGAGCGCGCCGCCATCATACGCCTGATTGACGACGCGCTGACGTCGGTTCCCGGCGTCGAAAGCGTCACCGCGGCCAACGTCCTGCCGCTCTCAGGCGCGATCACCCCCTACCGATGGGGCGCCGCGGACGCGCTCCACGACGAAAGCAAATATCTGGAATTCGACGTCGAGACCGTCCTGCCCGGCTACTTCCAAGCCATGCGGACACCCATCGTCCAAGGCCGCGAATTCGAGGAATCCGACAACCAGTTCGGCCTTAATCGCATCATTGTGGACGAGACTCTCGCGGCGACGGCGTTCCCCAAGGGCAATGCCGTGGGCCAGCGTATTCTCAGCCGCTTCCGCAGCGTCGAGCCCGCCTGGTTCGAAATCATCGGCGTCGCAGCGCACCAGCGCATGAGGTCGCTCGCCGAGCCGGGACGCCAGCAGGGGTACCTCCCCGATGCCTTCTGGGGATCTCAATTCGTCGCCGATTGGGCGTTGCGCACGCGCGGCAACCCCGCGCAGTATGCCGCAGCCGCGCGCGCCGCCTTGGCCAAACTCGATCGCTCGCTGCTCATCACCAAGACCGAAACCCTCGATGCCATCGTCGAAGACGCCCAGACCGGCACGCGATTCTCGCTGTTGCTGATCGCCGCTTTCGCCGCCATCGCAGCGCTCCTCGCCGGCGTCGGATTGTATGGCGTGCTCTCCACTGTCGTGCGCCAGCGCACCGCGGAAATCGGCGTCCGCATGGCGCTCGGAGCCGCGCCGAGCGGCATCTTCAGCCTAATGATCGCTTATGGATTGCGCCTGAGCCTCGCCGGCATCGCCGCCGGACTCGTAGCCGCGCTTCTACTCACGCGCGCCATGACGTCGATGCTCGTCGGCATTAAGCCCACCGACCCGCTGACCTTCTCCGCCATGGTGATGTTCTTCCTGCTCATCGCCGCGCTCGCCACGTGGGTCCCCGCGCGCCGTGCGGCAGCGCTCGATCCACTGAACGCATTGCGCGAAGAGTAATTAGTTGCGCCTGCGATCTTGTCGTCGGTTCTTCTTCGCGCCCGCCCAAGAGCACCAAGTGCTCGGTAGCGACTATCCGCCGCCAACATTCAGGTGCGGTAAGAGGGCCAGGCCAACGTGAGAGATCCGACCGGGCTTGGTATTCAGAAAAGCGCATCCAGGCGCCGGAAGCCGGATTGATTACGGACCAGGTGATCCTTCGGCTTTGCACAACCAGGTGATTCGACCCTTGTCCGCTCACGTTTCCCTTGGCATGGCGGAGTCGCCGGAATGTTCTTTCAGCGGCAGGTCGGACTGGCGCCGGTGGGCACGGTACCGCCTCCTCGACGGCCGCGAGTGGAATGAATTCCCGGGGGCGGCATGAGCAATCAATCGCCTACGACGACTTCTTCGCAGGCTTCGGCTTCACAGCCGGATCCTTCGCGACCTTGGATGAAAACTTACCCTCTTGTGGAGGTTTCGGCTTGCCGAGGATTCTCATGTTGCTCTTTGCCATCGGTTATTTCCTTTCACGCCCGAAATTTATGTGAGTTTGACCTGAGCAACGGCTTCGCATCCGCCCTCGAAATTTCCGCCCAGATCTTCCGCAACAATGACGCCATCACCGCGGGTCGCCTCATAACTGAGAGCATCCAGAGCGCCGAACGCTTCAACACGGGCGGACATCGAGCCGGACCTCTTTCGCCAACCCGATGAATCCCCGCGGGTCCGTACGCCAGTAGCGTCGGCAAAACTCCTCAAGTGTGAACTTCCGCGCGCTGTCGCGGCGCAGCTTCGCCCGGTGAGTCGTCCAACCGGCTTGGCTTCAAACGGCAACCCTCCGCTTCCGCAGCCACGTGTCCAGCTCAGACGCGCGGAAACGCCAGAGATCCCCAATCCGATGGCTGGGCACGGTTCCTGCCCGCGCCAACTTCTGCAGCGTCTTGGGATGGATGCCAAGCAATGCGGCAGCTCGATGGGTGTCGAGGAGCGGCTCGAACGGTGGAGGTTCAACAGTTGGCGCCATTGGCTTGCGCTCGCGCGTTTGCAGCAAACTCCGTCATCAAGGCTCAAGCAAATGGCGTTTGCTCCAGTTGGTCGAACAATTCGTGCTGGACGATCTGGAGCCGGCATTTTTCCACGAGGTAGAACTCCGCCGCCCTGATCGCATCCTGAAGAGTGAGCTTTTTCTCGCGCATGCGCCGGATGTTTTCGCCGAAGGTGTCGGCGGGCCTTCGCCGAATGCCAATCGAGGTTAGGACCTTCTCGCGGTTGTCCAGATAAACGTGCATCTGATCGAAGGTTTTGCCGTCGCGGGCAACGGGTCCGAAGTATTCGTTGATCCAAACGGCCAGGCTCTTCTCGGCTGCGGTTTCGGCCAGCGTTTTGAAACCCAGAAGCGTGTCGTTGAGCATCTCGCCACCGCTGATCGGAATATGCACGTACACGCGTCGGCCCGCTCCTCGCAGGATCGAAATCACGTCCGATTCGACGATATTGGTCCAGAACGGCAGGAACGCGGTCGCTCCGCTGTCCACAACGAATACGGCCCCATCGGTCAAGAACCGGCCGATCAGTCCGTCATAACGGGCACGCATGACGAGGCCCTCCTGGCTTAACAGATCCAGCTTCTCAACTGGAAGCGCTTTATACTGGCTGAGCGAGCGATTGACGGGATCGCCGTCGATGCAGCGCACCGGTTGCCCGCGGCTCACCAAGAACTCGGCAAGCCAACTGGCAATCACGCTTTTGCCGATGCCTCCCTTGCCCTGTAGCACGAGATGAATGGTGGGAGTGACGGCGGAAACAGTAGTGACGTCCGTTCCATTTCCGTTCGCATTGTTTTTTGCCATGGTTATTGTCCTTTCGTCAAACCAGATTTCTGCCTTCTGGGTCGCCGTCGTTGTGAATCTTGCGGATGTCCATCTTCGGTTTCGATAAAACCCGCATCGCCTGTGCTAGCGGATCGTCAAATTGGTTCGGTACCGGAGATCCAGAGGCCGGAGCCATAACCGACGTACGCGCGACCGACGCTGCCTAGGTCGATTCCGCTTCGGACCGAACGAATTGCGCGGTCGGAGCTTCAGGAAAGCGATTCGCCTTCTCACGGCGTCGGATGCGACTGATGTATGGTGTCAGGCTCGTGACGCCGAGGGTAATCCCGGCGTCCTCCTCCAGCCACTTACAAATGCTCTTAATGGTCTGCCCCACCGCAAGTGCGGCTTCGATATCCGGCCAAAGCGCCCGGACCTGGCCCGCCTTGGTGGCGGGCTTTTCCGCGCGGCGCAACGCGAGGCGGGTGCGGGCTTGGGCCATCCAGTTTAGCGAATTGTCGATTTCACGTGACCCGGACACAATAGCTCCCCCTCGGTACCAAGGGCCGGAAAGGATCTGTAGCACGGTTCAGTTGAGTGCTGCGAATGATCCCGGAAAAACTGCCCTCATATACTAAGGAAATGGGAAGGCCTAGTCGGGACGGCGAAACTGCAGGTTGTTTAGGGTATACGGTAATAAAAAAACGTTTGCGTCAAATCACCGCATGTTGCAGCGGGCCTGTGATCGGCAGAAGACGCTCGCGGCACACGGCATCCCGATGTCGGACGAGCGATTGCGAATCGAGATGCTCGATATGCGCCAGTTGACGGCGGTCGAGGGCCGGATACTCGTTCATGGCCAGGATGAGCAGTCCGGGCAAAACTACTTGATCCTCGAAGGAACAGACGCCAAGGTGCACTTCATCTACTACACACCTGAAATGGACCAAGCCCGCAGCAGAGGTGGGCTGCGGACGAATTGTTTTGTACGGCTCCGGAAACTCTTTCATGCTGGCCGGCTGACTTTGGACATCCGCGATCTCGGAGATGCAGAAAAGCTGCTGAACAACCGCCGCCTGCTGGAAGAAAATGCGCGCGCACTTCTCAAACGTGGAGCCATCCCGACGGAAGATGGATGGGGCGGTTGGCTTGGGAAATACCAAGCGGCTCTGGCATCCACGGCGAAAGAGATCTGCCGCAACTGCGAACGGCTGCCGTCGCCGTCGCCGGAGCGGGGGCGAGACCGATCTCGCGGACGGTGATTGAGCGCTGCCTGAAGATTAGCAAGAGCAAACGCTGAATCAGTACCTGGATCGCTGGCTTCAACTATCTCTCTGCGGAGCAGGAGTGGCCGCTTTCCGCCACGGCCCAGGACATCGCGTTGTTTAGGAACTGGATCATGAGCGGCTCGGTGTATATCATTCCGCCGTAGCCGAGCGCGAGTACATAGCGTGACCCTTACCGACGCCGTGCCACCACCCGAGCGGATGATCAGCGCCCATAGTTGCCCTGCCGGGCGTATAACTCTTTTCGTCCACGGTTACAAGGATATGGAAACCGGTTTTGCCGCGCGGATTCTCAGAGAATGAGTACCATTCGTCCGAACGATGCCACACCGATGGGAGCCCCTTCGTGATGCGGCTTTTTGCGTCTTCGACGTGCACATCCGCGGGCATGATAGGGGAGTGAACTACGAACTGAGCCCCGATGACGTTATCGATATACCACTTCCAGGCAGACGCGGTCCTCGGGGCGGCATCCTCGGGGCGGCAAATGTAGCAGGGTCGCCTCCGGTGCCATGAATCGCTAAGGACGATCCACCATTCACAATCCAGTTCCCGAACGCGTCCGCTGCTCCTCGCTACCTTCGCAAACTTTGTGTCGCCAGCCGCGGTTCTTTCTCTGGCAGGAATAGTGGCCTCCGTTGTCTTAATGGCGCAGGCGCCGCATGGGAATCTGCTATCGCTGGCCTATCGGAGGCGATTCGTGCGAGGTTCGTCGGAAGGGGTGCGCGACATAGAAGTGGTGGAATCCGCCGCAACTCAATTTTCGTCGATAGGCAAACCGCGTCCAAGAAACGAGAGTCAAGCCCGCCGCGCCTCCCAATACTCTTCAAATCGGCTGTTGAATTCACAGCAGCGCAAGGCCAGGATAGCGTTG
>PLDF01000317.1 GCA_003135055.1 Bryobacterales bacterium
GGCCTGAGTCAGGGTCTATATCCAGACCAAATGCGATTTCCATGCCTGACCGCTTGAACCCACAACTCGTCCCTCCACATCCCGAGAAGAAATCGAATACCCGGATCTTCATGGTTGCCCGCCGGTGGGCGCGGGCGCTCCCACTGAAAGAAATTTCTGTATATGGACAGCAAACTGCTCAAATGCAGTAGACTCCAAAATCTTGCCCAGCCGTATCTTTTGAGTTGCGAAAATCTCGTCTGACGATACAACTTCGAAGTCTGAGTATTGCAGTTCCAGCTTTGTCAGCTCCCGAAATTTTGCTTTCGCGTCGCCGGTCGTAACCGATTGCGAAAAGGAATCCTGGGTCATGTTCTCCCAGACAAATTCCTCGGGGCTGCCCGGAAGAAAGCTGACGTGTGATCTAACCCACTTCATATACCGGCGGCGCGCTTCGATAAGCTGAGCTTCATTCCCGCCGTTCCCTCCGCTATCGACCGGGAATTGAACATCGACACCAGTAAACGCGAGGATCTTCTGGCCGAGGGCCTCGTTTTCGCTGGCGGGAACAGTATTGGGATCGGGCATCTCGTTCTGCGGGCGTTTGTCCCCGTCCAGCAGAACGAAGATGTCCTTCCTACCCTCATTCGAATAGACCGGCAAATACTTAGCGTAAAGGGTGTTCGCACCGCCCGGGAAGAAGCGAACATCAAACATCCGAAATGCGGCCTCTCCAAGTGGGCGAAGGGCTGACTTCACGAGCTCAGCCGCTAGTCGGTCCTCTACGATTACGAGCCTCTTCCCTGGAAGAGGCTCTCCCAGGTAGAAAAACGCCTCTTCGGGGAGGGCGCTCGATAACACCTCGACCATCCCGGTCTTGTCGAGATGAAAGGGCTTTATTGCATCGCTCGGCAGTTGCCGAATCATCATCGGCGAATGCGTGCTTATGACAATTTGGTGCTTATTCTTCTTGATCTGCTCTAGCAAGAAGGTGACAAGACGCTCTTGAGCACCTGGGTGGAGGGAAACCTCCGGCTCATCAAGAAGAATCAATGAATGCTCCTGCGCATCCAGGATCTTCACTACAAGCATTACGATTGAGAACTCTCCGCTTCCGGCAAATGCTTCAGAATAGCTGTGCGATCTGCTATGAAGTATCGCGCTCACTCCCGGGACCTGGAAGAATTTGTGCCCAATAATCCGTATCGAGGAGTACTGCCGGTCTAGGATCGTGCAAACCGCGCGCAACTCGTCCGGAGTTAGTAGTCGGTTCCCTAGGGCTGTCAGTCGCTCGACCCGGTGAAAGACATAACTGGTAGAGCACTCGTCGATTACCGACCTGAGGTACGTTGATCGTCTGCGTATAAAGTCCTGCTTGGTTCTGACATGCAGAGCCTCGATGAGATCGCCGTGGTAGAAGTATTTGTCAAACGCGCTTATCTCGCTCCTAAAGTCCATGTACACGACAGGTTTCGCGATTGTGTCCCACCGCGTCTTGGACCGTCCAGGCTCTTGAAGCCCCAGCAATGGGGGCATCGGCTCCATTTCATCGCCGATTAATGGGCGGGATGGTTCCCAATAGTCTGGGTCGCTCTCCTTATGAATCCTGGTCTTAATGACTTCGACCGCTCGATCCAGATGAGGGTTAATGAATCCGTATATGAAGCGCGGTCTGCCACCCGTGTCTTCAATCGGGTCGACCTTAGTGGAAAACCAGAAGTTACCAAGATTGTTGTTGCCTGGGCAGCCATAGAGCGCTCGCAAGACCGAACTCTTATTTGTCCCGTTTGCACCAACAAGAGCCGTGAGTGGATAGGTAAAGTCGAGTCTCGATTTCGCTTGAAGGTTTTTATAGTGGGGGAAACGAATGTGACGGATATAAGGCTCGAGCTGCTTAGTGCTGAGAAGGTTCCGAAGAGTTTTCTCAACGTCCATCGATTTGCAGCCAGCCCCTGTTCCGGTTTCGATTTACAGTCGCGCTCTTAGCAGAATTCTCCACTGGTATCGCCGTACAAAGCCATCAACGAAACGCCTCTTGGAGTGGCAGTTAAGAGTGTACCGCAGTGAAGCTGCTGACCGGCATATTTTGCCGGCACGTTGGCCTCCGGCGAGCGACTAGACGGGCATTGAAGCGCATTTTTTGATTTGCTGTGAACCCTCGAAGATATGGATGGTACATGCGTCTATGTCCATGCCATGGCGGTTTCCAGAGGGGTATTTACGGCCGCAACGAGGCGGGCGTGATCTGATCTACGCAGCGGAACGGACAGCGCTGCGGAATGAAGTGAGCGCGGGAGGTGGGCGACGAGATCGGAAAGCGGAAGCAGGTTACGGGTCTTTTTGAGCACCTGGACCATGGCGTCGTGCGTTTTCCGCGCATCGAGTTGTATAAATAACTCACCGAGGGCAGCGCTTAGCTTGGTATTTGGCACCACTGGAATCGGGACACCGAGGCGCTGAAGAATTAATCGCGCCTCGTCGGTCCGCACGCATTCAAAGATCGCGACAGGCGATGTCCAATCCGGCCGATCCGCTGCTTCGCGTACGGTCGTGATTTGCTGTCGAGAGTTGAGCCGCAAAATCCCTACGTCGGACGGGGTCAGACGAGCAACCGAATCGGCGTGATTGTCGGCGCCAATTACGTACACTTGCGCGAAAACCCTCGAATATGCCGCGATTTGCTTTTCCAACCTAACGAGTGAATCGCGTTCGGATTTCACCTCGTAAACAGTTGACGTACCGTTCAGAATTGCGATGTCGGCCTTACACTCGCCGACGCGGAACTCATTGAGCNNATCTTGTAAATGTACTCATCCCTGCAACCTTCACGCTTAAGCAACGAGAAAGCGGCATCAAAGACGGCCGACACACGCTGGGATCTGGATATTGATGTCGACAGCCGCGATTCGCTGACCAGTCTTGTGAAAAGCGGCGATTTGCCTCTCCGCGCCATCTCGCGGATTACGCTCTATGAGAACATCTGAGA
>PLDF01000134.1 GCA_003135055.1 Bryobacterales bacterium
TCAACCGACCGGGATCTTGGTAGCATAGCGATGGATCATCGAGCGTTGCGTCACCACTCGTTCACGAGCAACCCTGGAAAGGAGCAATCTGCCATTCAGCAATGAAGAGATTTCAACCCAAGGGCGATCGCCGTTTAGGAAAGCAGGATCGGCGGCAGCTTCACGTGCTTTACGAAGACGATGCCGTTGTAGTCCTCAATAAGCGGGCCAAACTGCTCGCGGTGCCCGCGGATGAGTCCGATGCCCCATCTGCGCTTTCTATTCTTTCGGCAGAACTGAAATCGAGGAGGCAACGGGCCTTTGTCGTACATCGCATCGATCGTGACACGTCTGGGATTCTGCTCTTCGCAAAAACCTGGCCAGATCGAGAAGCACTCGTGCAACAGTTTATCCGACACACCCCGGTGCGGGAATATCTCGCGGCAGTTCGTGGTCATCTCCGCTTTAAAGAAGGGACTCTGGTTCACTACTTTCGGCAAGAAGGAATGTTTCAAAAGGTGACCACAGAACGAGATCCAAAATCGGCTCGCGCTGAACTTCGCTATTCCGTGGAACATCGCCTTAGGGGCGCATCGCTCGTCCGAGTCTCGCTGGTGACAGGATTACAAAATCAAATCCGTGTTCAGCTTTCAGCGATCGGCCACCCGGTCATCGGCGACAGAAAGTACAATCCATNNGTCTCTTCTTCAGGCATTAGGGTTCCCAATCCGCAGGGGTCGATGAAGCTCCCGCCATGCAATTCGCAGCTGCGGAGCCATTCCCGAAGAGGACACGACTCCGCCTCCGGCGTCATAGGCGTCAAGGAATTGATCCGAAATTCTTCGACTCGTGGTCCTGAAACGACGCTGGGGGAGCTGGGATGCGAGCTTTCCGCTCCATACTGAAACCGCGGCGCAGGAGGCCGCCAGTATGGCACGACAGCAAAAGACGACAAAACGACAAAAGCCAAAGACAATCCTTCGGTTTCCGGACCTCGAACATTCGAAGAACGCGGTCGTAAATTCGCTCGCGGCGACAAGTTCCCAAGAATCCTACAGCCATGCCATCGATGAATTTATCGGGTGGTACTGCTCTGAACCACGCCTGGCGTTCAATCGAACGGTAGTGCTTCGATATCGGTTCTTCCTGGAGCAGAAGAATCTGGCCCCGTCGACGATCAACGTTCGGCTGGCCGCCGTTCGGCGGCTTGCCTATGAGGCGTCGGATTCCGGCCTCTTGAGCCCTGAACTCGCGGCGGGGATACGACGAGTGAAGGGCGCCAAACGACTGGGAACGCGGATTGGGAACTGGCTGACAGCAGATCAATGCCGTTCGCTGCTGCGCGCACCATGCCTGGATACGCTTAGAGGAAAGCGGGATCGAGCTATTCTAGCAGTTCTGATCGGATGCGGCCTCAGGCGCGCCGAGTTGGTGGGGCTGCAGGTCGACGACCTTCAAATCCGTGAGGAACACTGGGTTGTCGCCGACTTGATCGGGAAGGGGAAGCACGTTCGAACGGTTCCTATGCCGAACTGGGTGAAATGCACGGTCGATAGCTGGACCCGGGCTGCCGGAATCACGACCAATTTTATCTTCCGCGCTGTTAGCAGAACTGGCGCGATCTGGGGGGGGCACATCACACCTAAAGCCATTTGGCACGTTGTGAAGGGGGCTGCCCGGCGGGCCGGAATCGCAAATCTCGCTCCCCATGACCTCCGCCGCAGTTGCGCGCGCCTGTGCCATCTGGCCGGAGGCGAACTGGAGCAGATCCAATTTCTGCTCGGGCATGTCTCAGTCCAGACGACCGAGCGATACCTCGGCTGCAAGCAAAAACTACGGAACGCAGTGAACGACGGTATCGATCTGGCAGAGGCGTGATCGGCGAGGCACGAAAGTCCCCCAACGCGGACTTCGGGCCCGCTTCGCAAATCCGAGCTTTGTACGAGTGGCGCGTTTATCTGGCCAATCATGATGCCCGCGCGGCGTTAACTCCTCTGGAATGTGGCGCGTGCACAGATTGGACCAGATAAACGCTTAAATACCGGCCAATCTATTGATTTTGGATCGCTTACGCTGAAAATTGCGGTGGAACAGATGGGCCGGTATTTAACAGGGATTCGCCAAGAGCACCCCTTCAACGCGGCGGCGGCCGAGTTTGCGCGAGTCGTAGAAGGACTCTTGGAGGGAGAAACCGGCCGTCCCGTTGTTCTTCAACGGGGTATACCCCAAGATGTTTGCCCCGACGCATAGAGCGAACGTCGAACCCCGAAGATCTAGGAACAAACGGATGGAACGAGAAGCAGGAGTTAACCACGGTCGTGCTCATTCACGGCCTCTGGATGACGCCGTTGTCGTGGGAACATTGGGTCGCTCGCTACCAGGGACAAGGTCTGCGGGTGATCGCGCCTGGTTACCTGGGGATTAAGCCGGGGCGAGGCTGGGGTCGAGCCCAGATACAGAATCAACAAGAGCACACAGCACTTAAGCCCGCCAAGGCATCGGCCGTGGCGGGCTCTTGTGCATTTAGGGGTGTTTTTTGGATCTGTCGGCATCTCGATCGGGGGGGCAGCGTTATTGCAGCCCAAGGTTCCCGCACTGAAGCACGTCTCCAAGCCGCGAGCGTCTGGTTGGTGGTCACGCGAGATGTTGCTGTTGGGGTAGCTTCCCGTTTTGCTGACGGAAACACTGAAGACGACGGTGCAACTGCTGTTCCCTAGGGTGTTGTTGATGCCGCTGAAGGCGTACCCTTTCCAAGCCGTGTATACTGCATCCATGACGGCGAGGATTCTCACAAGCGGTTCCTACATCATGACGCGAGTGTCGCGGACGGCATATTGGGTGCTCGTTGTTTCGAGCATACTGGCATCAGCTTTCACTGCAACGGCGCAGATCAATCCCGATCTGTATGCCGGCGTCAACTGGCGAAACGTGGGGCCTTTCCATGGCGGGCGAATCTCCTCCGTCACCGGCGCCATAGGCCAACCGGGGGTGTTCTATGCCGGCACGCCGCTGGGCGGCATCTGGAAAACCACCAGCGCCGGCGTCACCTGGTTCCCCATCTTCGACCAGGAGAAGAGCGTCGATAGTATCGGCGCCGTCCAGGTCGCTCCCTCCAATCCCGATATCGTATATGCTGGCGCCGGCGACCCCATTCAGGGCAGCCTCGGCAACGGCATGTGGAAGTCCACCGATGCCGGCAAGACCTGGCGGCACATTGGCCTCGAAGACACGGTGAAGATCACCAGCATCGTTGTCGATCCCGCCGATCCCGGCCTGGTGCTCGTCTCCGCACTCGGCGATGCCACCCGCCACGGCGGCGGCGTCTACCGCTCCACCGACGGCGGGCAGACCTGGACCAACGTCCTCAAGCCCGCCGGCTTCGATGGCGCGCGCGAACTCCAGTACGCATACGACGACCCCAGTGTGATGCTGGCCGCCACGCAGGGAACCGGCGGCGCCGGCGGTGGCGGTGGCGGTGGCCGCGCCGGCCGCGGGGCGGCCAGCAAGCCGCCCCTGGTGTTCAAGTCCACGGATGAGGGCAAGACCTGGACTGAGATCAAGATTCCGCCCTTCTCGGGCCGCGTTGCGCTCGCCGTCGCCATGCACACTAAGGGCCAGCGCATGTACATCGTCGGCAATGCGATAGACCGTGGCTCGGGACTTTACCGCTCCGATGATGGTGGCGCCACCTGGCAGCACATGGCCGGGAACGACCTGCGGATCGCCATGCGGATCAGCAACGGCCAGGGCAATTATAGCAGCGGCGTGTTCGTGGACTCGCAGAATCCGGACATTGTGTACACCATGAGCACCGCCATGTACCGCTCGACCGATGGCGGCCTCACCTTTGAGGCTTTCAAGGGCGCGCCCGGCGGTGAGGACTACCACAAGCTCTGGATTGACCCCACGAACGGCCATCGCATGCTGGTCGGCGCCGACCAGGGCGCGAGCGTCACGCTGGACAACGGCCGCACCTGGAGCCTCTGGTACACCGAGGCCATTTCGCAGATCTACCACGTAGCCACCGACAGCGCATATCCGTACCACATCATGGGTGCGCAGCAGGACACCGGCGCCGTAATGATCTCGAGCCGCGGCAACTGGGGACAGGTGAACTTCAGTGACTGGAGCCCGTTGCCGTCGTCTGAATTCGGCATCGATAGACCCGATCCTAAAAATCCCAACATCATCTATGGTGTTGGATATGGTCCGGGAGGCGGCGGCAGCGGCCTCATCAAAATCGATATGACCAGCGCCCAGTGGCAGAACGTCGCGCCCAACTTCGGAGCCGATGCGGACAAATACCACGCCGGCCGCGATTTCGAGAAAAAATTCGACGTCGCGTTCGATCCCGGCGCTCTCTACGTTGCCTACCAATGTCTTCTGGTCTCGCGCGACGGCGCCCATTCCTTTACCGCCGCGAGCCCCGATCTGACCACGCCCAAGGACAAGCCCCAGGTGGCCTGCGGCACTGCGCCGCTGGAGTCACCACCGCCCCCGCAGCCTCCGCAGCCGAACCCCACGGGAGAGCAGGCACAACCGGAGGCGCAAGCACCGGGGGGGCGGGGCGGCGGAGCGGCCGCACCCTCGATCAGCGAATTCTCCATATCCAGGGTCAAACGCGGCGTGATCTGGACGGTCAGCACCAACGGACAGATCTACCACACCATCGATCAGGGTAAAACCTGGACGAACGTCAGCAACATCGCCAACCTTCCGCCCCGCGCCAACTTCAATACCATCGAGGCAGGCGACGACGTCAATACCGCCTTCGTCGCCGCTCGCATGGGCGCTGAGCGCGGCCAAACTTTGCCCCCCGACGACACCACCGACACCGACGTGCCGCTGATCTGGCGCACCACCGACGCGGGCAAGACTTGGAGCAGCATCGTCAACGGCCTGCCCCGCGACGAGCGCACCGGGAGCTGGATCAACAGTCTGCGGGTCGATCCCGGGCAGCCGGGCTTGCTCGTCGCCGGATCGGAGACGACGGTGTATGTCAGCTTCGATAATGGCGATCACTGGCAATCGCTGCGCCAGAACCTGCCCAGCACCTCCATCCGCGACCTCGAAGTCCACACCGATAACCACGAGAACGACCTGGTGATCTCCACCTACGGCCGCGGCTTCTGGGTTCTCGACGACATCACGCCACTGCGCCAGATCGCGGCCAACGCCCAGGCCATCAGCACATCGTCCGTCTATCTCTTCAAGCCCGAGGAGGCCATTCGCGCACGCATCAACAGCAACTGGGATCAGCCGTTCTCCATCGAAGTGCCCCATGCGCCCAATGTGCCTTACGGCGCGATCGTGGATTACTACCTCAGCCACGAGCCGAGCGGGCCCATCCAACTCCAGGTCTTCGATTCGAAGGGTAGTCTGGTCCGCACCATGTCCAGCACCCCGCCGCCGCCCATTGAGGACGCGGCGTATCCTCACTACTGGCTGGCCGCTCCCGAGACTCGCGTGCTCTCGACGCATGTTGGTCTCAACCGCGTCAACTGGAACCTGCTGTATGACGACCCGCCCGCCCTGCGGCACGACCTCGAGAATCAGATGAACATGGTGGAGGGCTCCACCACCCCGGGTCCGCATGGGCCGCAGGTGATTCCGGGCGTTTATACGCTCAAGCTGACCGTTGACGGCAAGGTCTTTACGAGCGACGTCACCGTCATGAACGATCCGCGCGTCGGCGAAAGTCCCGCGCTCATGGACGCCCTGCGCACCCAGAACAAGCTCACTCTTCTTTCCGTGCAGGGGATGGAGCATAGCTTTGAAGGCCATGAGGAAGTGAATGCGTTGCAGGATCAGCTTGTAACCCTGATGAAGGGGAACCTGCCCGCCGATGTGGCCGAGCAGGCCAAAACACTTGATGCCAGTCTGACCAAAATCGGCGGCGGCAGGGCGGCCGGTGGCAGAGGCGGCGGCGGAGGCGGAGGCGGCGGGCGTGGCCGGGGCGCCACTGCCGATCCCAAGGCGCTGCAACCGTTCTCCGAACTGAACAACGCATTCAACACCATGGTCAGCATGATGCAGGTCGGCCTCGATATGGCGCCCACCCCCACCCAGATCGCCACCTGGCAGAAAGACTGCACCGACCTGAGCCATACCACGACTGCCTGGGAGGACGCCTTGAAACAGGTCACCGGCTTCAATGCGATCCTGGTCAAAAACAACTTGCAGGAGCTGAAGGTTGCCCCCACCAAGCTCACCGTTTCGACCTGCAGCTTTATGCCCGAACCAGCCGAGAAGGCAAAGAAGTAACTTCACCTGGCTCTCGCCCGGGGACGGCGTCGCTTTGCCCCCAAGGTGACGCCTAACGCCCTAGTCGCAGAAGTGCCCGGATCAGAGAGCGGGCGGATGGTCGGCATTCCGTCCAAAGAGCGGCGCGGTTCCCGACGAAGGCCAGCAATGAACGACTTGCCGTCCGTCCACGGCATCTCAATCGCAACCGCGAAGACCTCGGCAAACGCACGAATAGGCCAGCTTCGAGGCACGTGTTGGTGTAGGATGTCATCAGGTCGTCCAACTGGAGCAATCATGAACATCCATCACCTCGTGCCGTCCGTAAGCCGCTGGCTCCTGTCCATGGGATTTCTCATGTTGGCGGCGGGCCACGCGTCAGGCGCAGACCTCTCGAAGTTCAAGCGCATCGAGCCGCAGTTCATCGCGGCGCTGGGAGACCCAGCCGCCACCTCCGGCAACGGCGCGCAAGCATGGGGCTTCTGGAATCAAGACCCGGGCCCGCGCGCTTGCAAGCTGGACCACTACTCTCAATTGAAGGCGACCGGCGTGGCGCCGGCGCAGTGGAAATTCGACGCCTCGGATTGGTGGCTGGAAGAACACGGCTTGATCATGGAGAAGCCGACCTTTCCGCTGGCTGCTGGGAAATACCTCGTCACGGGTGACCGCGAGGTGACGACCGTGCTGACAGTTCACCCCAAGGACAAAAACGGCAATCAGCGGTGGGAACTCGCCGACGGCGCGACCCTCTACGATGTCACCCATCTCGGATGCCGCTCCGCACGCTACACGCCAGCGAAGGCTGCCGACGCGTGCTCGCCGGCGAACGCTCCCACCAAGGGTTTTCCCGTGAATCCGGGGGCGGCGATGCCTGCCGTGAACGGCTGCCACAAGCAGGACTACACGGTTCTGATCGTGGTGGGGCTGCCCGTCACTCACTGAGTGGCCGCACGGAGGCGTAACGACCACGACGACACCCGAACGCTACTTCTTCATTGCGGAACGATCAGGCCATCGCTCCCGAGTAACTGTTAAATACCGGCCAATCTGTTCCACCGCAATTTTCAGCGTAAGCGATCCAAAATCAATAGATTGGCCGGTATTCAAGCGTTTATCTGGTCCAATCTGTGCACGCGCCACATTCCAGAGGAGTTAACGCCGCGCGGGCATCATGATTGGCCAGATAAACGCCGTAGTGTTTATGGGGACCAGCAGCCGGATAGTCGTCCATCCTCTCACAGGAAGTCCTTCAGCGCGGTTCGATGCCAATTCGGTCGTTCACGGCGGACGCAATGCGCTGGGTGCATCCCAGGTAGCGCTCCGTCGTTTGAACCGAGACATGACCGAGAAGAAACTGGATCTGCTCCAATTCCCCACCAGCAGCGCGGCACAGACGCGCGCAGGTTCGCCCTTAAATCATGAGGCGCGAGCCTCGTTACCTCGATTGTCTTGGCAAATTCCTTGACCACATGCCAAACGACCTTCTGGCTGACACCATCTCCCCAGATCTTTCCTGCCGTGCTTACGCGCCGAAAGAGCTTTCCGGACTGGATGCCAGCAGCAGCTACCCAGGCACTCAATTCAGCCTGGACCCAATCCGGGACGGGAATCGTCGGACGTGCCGACCCTTCCCGATGAGATCCACGATAGCCCAATGCCCCTCCCGCTGTTGAAGGTGATCGAGTCTCAATTCGGCAATCTCATGCCTCCTCAATCCGCATGCGAGGAGCAGGCCGAGCAGTGCGCGATCGCGCTTGCCCTTTAGCCGCCGCCCGTCCGGCGCCTGCCACAGCGACTGCGCCTGCTCAGCGGTCAGCCAATTACCGGAACGGACACCCAACTTCTTGAGGCCCTTTACACGCCGAATGCCGGCGGCGAGATCGTCGCTCAAAAGACCGCTATCGGCAGCTTCGTACGCGAGACGCCGGACGGCCCCAAGGCGGAGATTGATCGTCCCTGGCGCGAGGTGGCGGGACTCAAGGTGCATGCGATATCGCAAAACGACAGTCTTGCTAAACGACAGGCGCGGCTCTGAGCAGTACCAATCGACGAACTCGTCGATGGCGTGGCGGTAGCCGCGTTGTGCATCGGAGGACGACAGGCTGTTAATGACGGCAGACTTCGCATGTTCGAGGTCGGGCAGTCTCAGTATGGACTTCGGCGTCCCGCGCTTTCCGTTGGGTTTGCTCTTCCGCTTCATGATCAGTGGGCTCCTGTGCCACTGATCTATCGTCGTGGTAGCGCGCTCAGTCCGTGTGGCGCGTGATCCGGACGAAGCAGCACGTGTGCCGTAGAGAGCCAAATAATGGCACTCTTTTGCTGTCTCAAGAGGGCCGAAGGTGCAAATGATTCCCTTCGCGCGACTGCGTGAGGACCCGCGAGGCGACGAGCACCGCCACAACGTCGGCGACGGCGGACCCATGAAGTCGCTCCGCGAGCGCTTTGGATGGATTAGCTGGGTCGGAAATGTAAGCGTCGAAAACTCCGTCTCGCGCCCGTTGAAGAATGCCGTCAACCGTAATCCATGGCCAGTATCGGGTGCCGTGATCCCTGGAATCTGATAATAGAATGCCAGACTGATCGACACGCCGAACGTCGATCTGGACCTGGTCCAATAAGGCCGGGCGCTGTAGACCTGAAGCACAAGCAGTTTCCATCAGTTTCCACGTTCCGCCGGAGTTCGTCGAAACTTGGCGCTTCTGACGAGCCCGTTGGGGCATCCAGCGCTCGGGCGGTTAGGGCGTCGGCAAACGATTGCACTACCCCGAAGTTTTTTTCTTCAATGAATTCTTCTTTGAGTTCGTACCGGCTTGGAAGGGCTTCCCTGTAATGGGCCAACGCAGCGCTATCGCAGTTCACAACCCAGAACGGAATCCGTCGGTCTGATGCGCCAACGGATTGCAGCAGAAATCTCATCAGCAAATCCCCGGCTGGCAGGCTATACCCAATACAAAAGACACGACGAGCATGGACGAGCGCGAGCGCAGCCTTCACCCAGAGTGATCTTATTTTCTCGTTATCGAAATATCTGCTTTTGTTCAGGGTCGGGGGAATTATCAAAGGGACGCGGCCGTCTTCTAGAGAAAACGGGAGCAAATCACTGCCTGCGACCCACCAACGGGGCAGACCGCGGTCTTCGATGCTTTGACCGAAGAACTGCTC
Source organism: Bryobacterales bacterium (assembly GCA_003135055.1). Classification (GTDB taxonomy): domain Bacteria; phylum Acidobacteriota; class Terriglobia; order Bryobacterales; family Bryobacteraceae; genus PALSA-243. The sequence continues at coordinate 9,385 of PLDF01000134.1, forward strand.
CGTGCCGGAGTAGGTCCAATGGAGCGAGCCGTGCAGCTTCAGAAGATGAAGAGTCTTCGGAATGTGTCCAGCCACTCTACCTTCCTGGGCTGGGAACCCAAACGGTCGCAGGAAATCGCTAATATACGGTCCATCGCTGAGCATTAGCTCGCAGGCGGCCATCTCTATCAAGGTGTCATAATTCAGTGTGATAATGACGGCCTGGTTCGAGTGCATCCACCAGACCAGTCTCTGTAGCCACTCAGGACACTCAGGAGTCTGCCGCAGGAGTTGAGACTGCGCCCGCACGAGTACACGGTGAATTGAATCGGCAATATCGAGGAAAAGCGCTCTGTTCCGCAGTCGGTCTGGCTCGCTCAGCCAAGGTTGGCTCTCAGCAAGGTAGGTAAGGGCCTTTCGAAGTCCGACGTCGCAAACGGTACCGTGGCAAGCAAGGCCTTCAAACCACGATCTTCCAGGTCTGTGGCCACGGCAGCAGTGAGTTGACGCACCAGCGGCATTTCCGCGCCTAATGCCCGCGACAAACCCGCACCGATAAGAAAAACATCAGCTCTGGTTTGTGGCTCCTCCGAGTATCTGGTTCTCTTTTGAACAATCATTTCGCTCATGTCTGAATCTGCATTCTATAGACGCCTCTGCCGCCCGAGGCGAGCGGCTAGCCCGTCCTCGACGAGCCATGCTGCCGGTAGGCATCTCGCATCCGGGCAAGCGCCATGAACGTGTGCTCGTATTGAGCCTTGGCGCGATCCGGCAACGCGTTCATCATCTCGGTTAAGGCGGTTAAGAGTTCCTCGTACGCGGCCTCAACCGTCTGAGCCCCCCCAGTCTTAGGCGTGAAATCCGGTTCGTGCTCGACATAGATAAGTTCGTGTGTTACGGGAATCTGCCGCTTTGGCTGCGATGTATCGTCTGCCACTTCGCACAAATCGCCGGGCCAGTCCTCCTTCATCTCCAAATCCGGGTGAATGAAGATGCGAAGTCCTTTCAGACCACACGACTCCGCCTGGTGCGCTCGGATCACACCGGTTCCGAGGGCCGCTCCGCTATCTCCGGTCTGCCAGGAGTCCGTCCGCTTCCGGATCCCAAATCCGAAGCGTGCGCAGGCGACGAGTTGCGCGATGCGATCAACAGATCGCTACCCCAAGTGATCCGCTGCTGCGGAGGAGCTTTGCCTGTAACAGTGGAGGGCTACTTGCGAGAACGGCAGTCGCTGTTCTTCTCGCGGAGAATGCAGTTGGCCGATTCGCCTCAGGGCGAGTCCAGTCTGGCGCCCGGGAAGATCTGCGGCCTGCTTCCCGACAGCGCGACTGTCATCGTGCGTATCGGCCGCGAACTCCGCACGGTTCCGCTCCCGAAATTGGTGGCGGGTCTGCCAGCTTCGCAATTTCAGGCGGCCGCTGAGATGCTGCACGGGCGCACGTTATGGTTCCGGATTGAGCAGGGCCAGTTGTTGTGCGGGCTTTGCGCTGATGTCGAATCGGAGTTTGCGGTGGAGCGGGTCGGCTGCCTTGCCGAAGGCCGGATCTCTGAGTGCGGGGCGATCTGTTCGTCGGTCGAATCGAAGGCTTTGTATTGGATCCCAGTTAGAGAAAGTGTTTGGGCCTGGATGTCGAACGCGGATGTCGAACTCATCGGCGCTGGCGCGTCGCTGTGGACAGCCTCGCCGATAGTTGAGGGGAGTCCGCAGCAGGGTCTGTCGCTGATTCGCGTGGCCGAAGCCCGGCGTGAGTTCAAGGACTTGGTCATCGGCAAGGAACTGGACGCCATTCCGGTCCGTAAGAGGGCGGGCGGCGACCGGGAGATCTGGCTTGCTACCGCTGTCTCCACCGGTCTGCTGGTCGAGTGCGAGTCGCCGTCGGGCCAGGATCTCGTATTGAACAAGAGAATCAGAGTCGAGGTTGTTCACCGAACCGAAGGCAAGTGGAAGAGGATAGCCGCCGTTCCTCAGGGGACCCGGCGTTATACTGTCTCACTTCCGCCGGCGTTGCTGCGGCAGATCGAGTCGGGCAAGGGATTGTCGGACGAGTTCGACGAGTTCATCCAGGCCACTCTGACGGGCGTTCATCCGGGCGCGAGCGACGTTGAAAGCTTGGGTGCGTTGGCCACTGCCGATCCGGCGCGCGCCGTGATCGCCGCGACGCTTCTCGCAAAGGCAGTGCCGCTGCCGGCGAAAACCGTTGCGGCGCTGGGCGATGCTGCCATGGAGTGGCGCACGCGAAGTAAATTCTCCCCCGAAGTGAAGCCCTATCTGGCGTTGAACGCGATCCTGCTGCTGGACCGCCTAGGACGGCTGGACGCCAACAAACTTGCCGTTGAAACGCCGCGCTACTCGGCCGGCCATTGGCGGAGCCGTCTCGACGATTGGCAGTGGGAAAGCGTTGCCGCGTTTCACCAACTCGCGCTTCGGGCCATGACCAGTCTCCACGCCGAAATTGTATGGCGGTACGCGTTCAAAGAGACGCTCGACCAGCATGTCCAGCGCCGTTTTGCTGAGGTAAGGCCGCTGTTCCGGTCCGGGCTCACCCCGTCCGAGTTCAGCAGGATCGCCGCCTTCGGCCGCGCGCTCCGATTGCGGCGCTCGGGGCCCGGACCCTTAGCGGAGGCTCTGGCCGCCGCTACTTCCGCCGATGAAGACCTTCGCCCGCTTTTGGCGCACCGCGAGGAGTACGCGCCCATTGCTTCGCGTTTGGTTCAGATCTACCGAACGCTGCCAGTCTCGGGAACCGGGCGGCCGAGACAACTTCTACCGCTCACACGCCTCCGTTTGGAGGAGGTGCTGCGCGAGATCAGCGGACAACGGCTGGACCTGACATTTGGTCGTCCGCTGCCGCTAAAGGTGAGCGTTGAATCCGAGGACGAACTCTAGCTTAGTCAGAGTCAAACAATA